>CAIUAY010000254.1 GCA_903897335.1 uncultured Chromatium sp.
ATTGCGACATCCTCGAAACCGGCAACGACTCTTACCGGTTCAAGCAACGCAAAAAGGCCAATCAGACCCTCTGAGTCGCTCGTTCAACTGGAAAAAATTCGATGTTGATGCCTGGTAACTTTTGGATGGTGATTGACACCTCAAACGCGATCCATGCGCGGATTGCGGCCATAAATCAAATGACCGACCTGTGGATGCCGATCTCGATGCGGGTTGGGATCACTGTGTCCTGAGAAAATGGAGTAAAGAGGAATTTTGCCCGACTGTTTCTTTATGCACCAACGCCACGTGGAGCCTAACTGTCTTGGAAAACAGGTCAGGAGCAGACTGACACGGCAAGCCGTTTTCATGGGATCAGACGCCGGGCGGCTGTGCTTCACGGTAGAATAGCGATCTCCAGCACCAGATCGCATCTTAAGGATGCTCTACCCTTTATACCACCGGACGCGCCATCATGACCGCAACCACTCATAACGTCGATCACGCCGAGATCAGCAAATTCGAGGAACTGGCCTCCCGCTGGTGGGATCCGCACAGCGAATTCAAGACCCTGCATGACATCAATCCGCTGCGTCTGGACTACATCGAACGCAGCGTGGGGGGACTGGCCGACAGAACCATCCTCGATGTCGGCTGCGGTGGTGGCATCCTTTCCGAGAGCATGGCGCTTCTTGGCGCACGGGTGACAGGCATTGACATGGGCGCCATGCCGCTGCGGGTCGCCGAACTGCATACACTGGAGAGCGGCGTCGAAGTTGAATATCGGCATATTCCAGTCGAGACGTTGGCGGACGAACAGCCGGCCAGCTTTGATGTCGTGACCTGCATGGAAATGCTGGAGCATGTCCCGGATCCATCTTCAGTCATCGAAGCCTGTTCGCGTCTGGTGCGACCCGGCGGCAAGGTGTTCTTTTCTACGCTCAACCGCAATTCCAAGTCGTTTCTGATGGCGGTCATTGGAGCGGAATACATCATGCGGATGCTGCCACGGGGCACCCACGACTATTCGCGCTTTATCCGCCCATCCGAACTGGATTCCTGGATTCGCCCAACCGCACTGCGCACGGTCGATCTCATGGGCATGACCTACAATCCGTTTACGCAAAGCTACCGCCTTGACCCTCACAACCTGGACGTGAACTATCTCGTGACCTGTGTCCGCGACCCCGATGCCTGAGCACTGCGCGTCACCCTGCCATGCGGTGCTGTTTTGAGACTGCCTTACCGTTTTCGAGGATTTTCTGAATGGATCAATCACAACCAGGAACGCCGCGTCTTCAACAGCGCATCATTCTCATCACCGGCGCCCATGAGGGCATCGGTCGTGCGGTCGCCATGGCCTGTGCGGCTGAAGGCGCTACCGTCGTCCTCTCGGCATTCCGCGAGAAATCTCTGCATCCGGTCTATGACGCCATCCTGGCGACTGGCGCTCCCGAACCGGCAATCCTGCCGCTCAATCTGGACACCGCGACTGAAGCCGACTGCATCGCGGCGGCCAACATCCTCGGCGATACCTTCGGGCGTCTCGATGGACTGGCGCACTGCGCCGCCTTTGTGCCCTATCTAAGCCGTATCGATGACTATGACATCACTGAATGGGAGCGCGTGATCCGCATCAATTTGACCGCGCCCTTTCTGCTGACGCAGGTCTGTCTGCCACTGCTGCGCGCCGCTGAGGATGCGTCCATCGTCTTCACTGCCGAACGTGTCGGACGCACTGGCAGCGCCTACTGGGGCGCCTATGCGGCAGCCAAGTTTGGCATCGAGGGATTGATGCAGGTGCTGGCTGACGAGACCCGCGACAGCAGCCATCTGCGCGTCAACAGTCTCGATCCAGGCCGTGTCCGCACGGCGCTGCGGGCGCATCTCTATCCCGGCGAAGACCCTGGCAGCCATCCCGCACCCGAAACCATCACCGGGAGTTATATTCATTTGCTTGGCTCTGAGAGTCGCGGCATCAGCGGTCAGGCATTCAGCGCCTATGAGATGATGCCGCCGCACGGCCATGGCTGACTGAAGCCAGATCAGACTGCGCCGGACGCGAAACAGGATTTCTGGCATCGACTCTGAGCATCACATAGCGCGAACACGCAGGTCGGCATGGACATGACAGATGCAACCGATCACTCACGCACGGGAAAGATGACGACGCCACCTGTTGACCCGGACACCGCTCCCGTGCGTGGCCGGGTGGTGGTGATCGACGCTGACCAGGCGCATCTGGCAACTATTCGCGCCCTGCTCGAAACGGATGGCTATCTCTGCGAGACCCATGTCTCGGCGCGTGACTACC
>CAIUAY010000255.1 GCA_903897335.1 uncultured Chromatium sp.
AGTTGGTGACCCGGTATCTCGCCTTCTTGGGGGAAGCGTCTTCGCCACTTTCAGAAACTGTCGATGACATGTCTGGGGACTGTCTCCGCTGAAACGACCGCCAGCTTAGCCGTTGTCTGAAGGTTTATGCACCAACGCCCCATCACATTGCAACCTCCATCCAGGCGTCGAGCATCGTGGCCACGGCCGCACAGGAGACGCTCGCGGCCGTGGATCAGCTGTTTCCCGAGGCATTGGGAGAGGACGACGACGACGGTACGGACGACACCCTGGCGAGCGCACTCGCCAGACCGCCCTGGTTGGCCGTCCCGGCCAGCAAGACCGGCTACGTCGAGAGTCTCGACGCCGACGCGCTGCTAGACATCGCCCGGACATTGGAGACCGTCCTGCGGATGGAGCATGGTGTTGGGGATTTCGTCGTCGCGGGCACGCCCCTGGTCTCGCTGCTCGATCCGGGTGACCTGGACGAGGCGACGACGGCCAGACTGAACGCGGTCTACGTCATCGGTCGCCAGCGCACGGTGGAGCAGGATGTCGCCTTCGGCATCCGCCAGATCGTCGACGTCGCCATGAAAGCCCTGTCGCCCGGCATCAACGACACGACGACCGCGGTGATGTGCGTGGACTATCTGGCAGCGATCATGACCAAGCTGACAACGCGCCGGATTGCTAACCCTTACCGAGTTGATCAGGGCGCGTTGCGTGTGATTGCTCGCGGCCCGAGCTTCGGGGACCTGTTGGGCGAGGCGTTCGACCAGATCCGGCAGAACGCCGAATACAATGTCGCCATCCTGTTACGGTTGCTTGGCGCACTGCAAACAATCGCCGGCCAGACCGCCAGCTCGAACCGCAGGTGGCTGATCCAGCAGAAAGTCGACGAGATCGCCGAGACGGCCGAGCGCGGCATCGCGTCGCCGCATGACCGCGACCGGCTCGCGAACCGGCTGATTCGGGTGCGCGAAGCCCTGCTCGCGGACCCGGTGTCGTTTGTCCGAACCAACCACAACTGAAGCAGGATGAGGAGAATCCTATGCAGATCCAAATCAACACCGATCGTCATATCGAAGGGGACGAGCGCCTGGCCGCGTGGGCCAGTGGCGTCTTAGAGCAGGCGCTGAGTCATGTCAGCGACCGCATCACGCGCGTGGAGATCCATCTCAGCGACGAGAACGGCGACAAGAGTGGCCAGCACGACAAGCGATGCATGATGGAGACCCGTCTCGAAGGCCGCCAGCCGATTGCGGTGACGCACCAGGCCGCAACCATGGACCAGGCCGTCAACGGTGCCGCAGAGAAGTTGACCAGCGCGATCGAGAGTATCCTCGGGCGGCAGCGCGATCAGCGCCGTCGCCAGGCCGAACCGCTCCCAGATGAGGCGACACCGTTGGACGAGCAATGAGCGACACCACCGCCAGCCTGCGCCACAAGATCGAGAGCGCCGGCGACCTCCAATCCGTCGTCCGCACCATGAAATCGGTGGCCGCATCGAGCATCGTCCAGTACGAGCAATCGGTGCGTGCTCTGGTCGACTATGCGCGCACCGTGGAGCTGGGGTTGAGCGTCTGTTTCCGGGGCATCGGCCACACGGACGCACCGGCTGGCAAGGCCAAAGGCGCCGAGGCGGGCGTGATTGGCGCGGTCGTCTTCGGCTCCGATCAGGGACTGGTGGGTCAGTTCAATGATCTGGTGGCCGATCATGCCGTGAAGACGCTGAAAGGGTTGACTGACCCGCCGGGGGATGCATCACGGAGCCAGCCACGGGTTTGGGCGGTCGGCGAGCGCGTGCAGACACGCTTGGCGGACGCCGGTCTGGCGCTCGTCGGCAGCTTCACCGTCCCCAGCTCCGTCGCGGCGATCACCGCGCTGGTCGGGGAGATCCTGGTGGAGACCGAAGCGCACCAGCGTCAGGGCGAATTCAGCGCGCTCTACCTCTTCTACAACAGACCCACCTCTGGAGCGGTCTATACGCCCGTCGATCAGCGACTGCTGCCGTTGGACGCGCCCTGGCGGCGCTCGCTGGCCGAAGCCCCCTGGCCGACGAACAACCTGCCTGAGGTTATCGGGGGCGACACCGGCGCCGATACAGGAACCCTGCGGGCGCTCATCCGCGAGCATCTATTCGTCTCGCTCTTTCGCGCCTGCGCCGAATCCCTAGCCAGCGAGAACGCCAGCCGACTCGCCGCGATGCAGCGCGCCGACAAGAACATCGAGGACTTGCTAGAGACGCTGAACAGAACCTTCCACCGACTGCGCCAGAGCGGCATCGACGAGGAGCTATTCGATGTCATCGCCGGCTCCCGGCGGCAAGCAGGATGATGATCCATCAACCGAGGTAGTGCTCTTTTCTATATGGGCGGTTTCAACTTTGAAGTGCAAAGGCAGTACCCAAGAGCTTGATTTCCTGTGACATAACCTCCTCGGGTGTGAGAAAGCCGAGGCATTTTCTGGGGCGCGTATTGAGCGCTGTGGCGATCTGGGTCAGGTTCCGCTGGGACATCCTAGTAGATCATTCCAGCTTAACTTGTGGGTAGAGGCGTTTGAGTTTGATGCGGGCGTCTTCGGTGGTGAACTGCCAGTCCACGCCGGTTTGGGAGGCATTGCGGCGTTCGGCCCACGCTTTGGCCTCGCGGCGCAGGG
>CAIUAY010000256.1 GCA_903897335.1 uncultured Chromatium sp.
AACGAAGTCCACGCCCGAATCGCCACGATGAATCAGATGACCTATCTGGGGATGCCGATCTCGGTGCGGGTTGGGGTCGCTGTGTCCTGAGAAAATGGGGAAAGGGGAATCCTGCCCACTGCTTCTTTATGCACCAACGCCGATTTCTAGTGTAAAATAAACCGTGCCTTAATCTTTTAATTCAATGATTTTAAGATGAAATGATTGATGAATGACATCACCTTCAACGCTGCCGAGCAGGATCAGTCTAAAACATCGGCGCGCATTATGGTGGTTGACGATGAGCGTTCCAATCTCATCCTGATGGATCATCTGCTGCGCGCCGAGGGTTATTCCAATCTGGATTTGATCCAGGATTCACGCGAGGTCATGGATGCTTATCAGCAGATGCATCCAGACCTGATTCTGCTCGATATCCGCATGCCCTATCTGACTGGTTTCGATCTCATCGAGCAGATCGCAGCGCTGAAAGACCCGCTCGCGCCGCCAATCATCATCCTGACTGCCCAGCACAGTCGCGATTATCTGTTACGCGCTTTACAGTCAGGTGCTCGTGATTTCATCGGCAAACCTTTTGACCGCGCCGAAGTTGTCGCACGGGTGCGCAACATGCTGGATGTGCAACTGGCCTTGCGGATGACTTATGATCAAAGGGAAGTGCTTGAGCGGCTGGTTGAGGATCGTACCCGCGAGATCCGCGAGACGCGCTTACAGGTCGTGCAGCGCCTGGGACGCGCAGCAGAGTATCGTGACAATGAAACCGGCCGTCACATCCTGCGCATGAGCCATATCTCGGCGCTGATCACCGCCCGACATCTGGATTCGGATAAACATCTTTGCGAGATCATGCTTCATGCCAGCCCCATGCATGATATTGGCAAGATCGGTATACCGGATGCCATCCTGCTCAAACCCGGCAAGCTCACGCCCGACGAATGGCAGATCATGCAGACCCATACCACGATTGGCGGCGACATTCTCAGTGGCGATACCTCGGATCTGCTGTGCATGGCGCGCGAGATCGCCTTGAGCCACCATGAAAAATGGGATGGTAGCGGGTATCCCGCCGGTCTGGCTGGCGAGGCGATTCCACTCACTGGACGTATCGTTGCACTGGCCGATGTTTTCGATGCACTGACATCCGTCCGCCCCTATAAAAAAGCCTGGGAAATCGAGACCGCATTACAGTGGATCCAGGATCAGACTGGAAGCCACTTTGATCCACGACTAACCGAGCTGTTCATGCAGCTCATTCCTGAAGTCCTGGCGATTCGGGATCGCTATGGCGATCCTGTCGAGTGACGATTCGTCAGTCTGGTTTTTCCTGAAGTAATAACGCCTTGAGGCGTTCGATTTCAGCCAGGGCAGCGTCTGTTTCCTGTCGCGCCGCCTGTTCACGCTCAAGCGCTGCTTCCTTGGCGACACGCTCCTCCTCACGGGCGATCCGCGCCTGTTCTGCATTGGCTCGTGCCTGGGCTTCGGCGATCCGCGCCTGTTCAAGATGCTGCTGCATGGATCGCTGCTGCACACGCAGAAAATCCAGGCGCGACTGGTAAGCGTGATAGGCGTGTTCTTTTTCGGAGAAGGCTTGCAGGGTGTTCATGGCTTGTCTCATCTGGTCAGTTTGCATCCAGTCAGGGAGTATGGATGAATCGAGAGAGGCGCCGTCTTTGAAAAATTTCAGCCAGTGCTGCTGTTCATTCATGACCTGCTCAACAGTGAATTTGTTCAATTCCAGCAGCCAGATACCACCGTGATCAAGGAGGCAGCGACCTTGCTCGTCACGCAGACGGTAGCGGTGAACATCGTTAAGATCGCCGTGCAGCAGATCTTCGGCAAGTAGCCAAATGGAATAGGTGGGTTTGAGTTCAGCGTAACCCTGTCCGGTTTGCAGTTGCTGGCTGTAGAGGTCAGCCCAGGTGTAAAGGATACGTGCTGGCAGATCCGGAAAGCTCAATAACTGAATCTCGACCTGATAGATTCGTCCTGATCATCGCGTGCCTTCACATCAACGATGCTGAGTTTGTCGTTGAGGTGTTCGCGTTCGTTATAGGGATTGAGGATCTCGACTGACATGATCGGACGTGGCAGATCAGCACCGAGAATGGCATTGAGGAAATGAACCAGCAGGGCGCAGTTTTCTTCTGATCCGAGCAGAGCCTTGAAGACGCAGTCGATCTTGGGGTCGATGGCATGTTTCATGATCGTCTCTTTATGATCACAGTGATCCACTAAACGGCGTCGGCTTGCCCGATCCAATTTTTCAGCACTGAATCCAGTTGTTCGAATTCATTCGCGAGTTGGTCTGCCAACTGCCGCGCCTGGTCGAGCACGTCGGCGCTGTCTGTCAGGGTTTCGATCTGTACCGCAAGTTCCCTGACCCGCCGCGCAGAAATGTTGGCGGCCAGACCGCTGAGACTGTGTGCCTTGAAACGGGCGGTAGCCAGATCGCCGACATCAAGAGACGCTTTGATTTCAGCGATGCGGGTTGGCGCGTCAGTCAGGAACTGTTCGATCACCGCCTCTGCAATCTGACGGTCACCCATCACGCGGTGCAGCATGTCGGATGCGTCGAAGATGTCTTCCCCAGGTGTCGATGGCGTGGCGGGGGTGTCGTCAATCTCGGTCTCGGACGCTGAAGCTGTCCGTGCGAACTGTCTGGCAATCTCTCTGGCCATCGCCTGGGGCTGCACCGGTTTGGTCAGATAGCCATCCATTCCCGCATCCAGACAGCGCTGGCGATCTGACTGCATGGCGAGCGCGGTCATGGCGATGATGGGAACCGTCTGGTTGAGTGTTCCAGCCTCGCCCCAGCGAATCCGCTGCGCTGCCTCGAAACCATCCATTTCGGGCATCTGGCCATCCATCAGCACCAGGTCATACGGGCGGCTCGACAGCATGTCGAGCGCCACCCGTCCGTTGTCAGCCACGTCTGGCTTGGGATAACCCAGTTTGTTGAGGATGCCGGTGGCGACGATTTGGTTGGTCAGGTTGTCTTCCACCAGCAGGATGCGTGTTTGCGCTGCCTGCGCGGCACAGCAGAATGTCTGTTCCGGCTCGAACGGGGAGTCGGTCATGATCTCGCCCCCGGTCACCAGCGCCAGACAGTTATGCAGTAGCTGGCGGCGCAAAGGTTTGGTCAGATAGCCATCGAAATGGGAGGGTTCCATCTGGACGAAATCGCCATGCCTGATCAGTGATGTCACGAGGATCAGGTGGGTCTTGCACAGCGCCGAATCCGCCTTGATCAGGCGGGCGAGTTCCAGACAGTCAAGACCTGGCATCTTCTGGTCGATGAGGGCGACCTGAAAGGGACTGTCGATGCTGGCGGCCTGGCAGAGCTGGCGCAGCGCGTCTTCTCCATGTTCAGCCTCCCGGACATGACATCCCCAGGACTGGAGCAGCGTCGTGGCAAGCTGACGGTTGGTGGCATGGTCGTCCACGATCAGCGCCTTGACGCCTTTCAGGTCAGCCTCTGACACCACGGCTGGTGCCTCGGCGGGAAGCGCGAATTCAACCGTAAACCAGAACAGGGTTCCCTGCGCCTGACCGCTTTCGACCCCAATCGTTCCATTCATCAACTCGACGAGCTGCTTGGAGACCACTAGACCTAATCCGGTGCCTCCGAAGCGGCGGGTGTTGGAACTGTCGAGTTGGGTGAAGGGCGTGAACAGTTGGCTGCGCTGGTGTTCCGGGATGCCGATGCCGCTGTCATGCACCTCAAAGCGGATCAGCGTGTTGTCGGTGCCGGGCAAGGCTGTTTTCACCATGATGGCGACTTCGCCGTGGTCGGTGAATTTAATGGCATTACCCGTGAGGTTGACGAGAATCTGACGCAGATAGCGTGCGTCGCCGCACACCCAAACGGGCACGTCAGGGTCGATCTGGTAGGTCAGCTCCAGCCCCTTGGTCTGCGCGTTGAAGGCCATCATCTCGACGACCGCTTCGAGCGTGTCGCGCAGATCGAAGTTCAGACGCTCTAGATCCAGCTTGCCCGCCTCGATCTTCGAAAAATCCAGAATGTCGTTGATGATCGCCAGCAGGCTTTCGCCACTGCTGCGCACGATCTCGGCAAAACGCGCCTGTTCTTCGGTCAGGCCGGTCTCCAGCAACAGCCGGGTCATGCCGATGACGCCGTTCATCGGCGTGCGAATCTCATGGCTCATGTTGGCGAGGAAGCGGCTTTTGGCCTGGGTGGACGCCTCCGCCCGCACGAGCGCCTGATCGAGTTCATGGTTCTGGCGTTCCATCTGTACCGCATAGTCATGGATCTGCTGTTCGGTCTGCTTGCGTTCGCAGATATCCTTGACCCCGCCATAGACGCGCCGACAGCCATCCTGATCCAGGATGCACTGGTTGGTGATTTCGACCCAGGCATGGCCGCCATTGCGGCAGCGCAGACGCAACTGGCAGGTTAGCGCCTCGCCGTTCAGCATGTCCTGGATGTGCCGATCAAAGATCGTGCGGTCTTCGAGGACGATCAGACGCCGCCAGGTTCCCATCGCCATGATGGTATCAGGACTATGACCGGTGATGGTTTCGACCGCGCCCTGCACCCAGTCCAGCACAAAGCGGTTCGGGCTAACCTCGACACAGGAATAGGCGATGTCAGACATCAGGCTCGACAGGTTGCGAAAACGCGCCTCGCTCTGAATCAGCGCCTGTTCGATGCGCCGCTGGTTGACGATGCGCCAGGTTGCAGTGGCGATGAGCTGGGCGCTTTCGACATCGAGATCGGTATAGTCAGTTGGCTTGTTGCCAAACCCGGCGATCATCCGCACCACGCCGCCATCAATGACCGGAATGCTGATAAAACGCCGCAGCGTGAGATGTCCGTCGGGCAAACAGCAATGACCGGGTGTCGCGTCATAGTCATTGCACACCACCGGCTCTTCCTGACGCATCGCCTCAGCCCAGAAACCAGACCCGCAGAGCGGCGCATGATCGCTCCCGGCTGGAACCTGACAGCCCGCTTTCAGCGTTGCGCGTGACCAGGCGGCATAGTCAATCGTCTGCTGATCGTCGCGGACAAAGTGCATAAAGGAGATGCAACTGCCAGTCAATGACTCGGCTGTCGCCAGGCTGTAGGTGATAAACGGCGTTTCGCCCAGCCCTTCAGCGGCATGCGGGAGTTCGAGCAGCGCCTCGGCGCGCCGTTTCTGGAGAGTCAGGATGAATTCTGCCTGCTTGCGCTTGGTGATATCGCGGTTGACGCCGCGCTGCCCCAGATAAACGCCATCACCATCGAAGACCGGACGGCAGTGGTGTTGGATCCAGCGCAGTTCGCCATCGGGGCGACACAGACGCAGTTCCAGCTTGGTCATGGGTTTCGTGCAGCAGGGTTGCGCCACGTCACGCTCATGCGCCTGCCAAAGCGCCTGGTCGTCGGGATGAATAAGACTTTTCAAAAGATTAGGGTTGGCCAGAAAATCATCCGGCGCATAGCCACAGATCGCCTCACAGGCCGGCGAGACATAACGATACTGCTGGTCTGTGTCGATCCAGTAATCCCAGTCTGCTGAATAATCGGCGAGGATGCGGTAGCGGGTCTCGCTCTCGCGCGAACGCGCATAGGCGGCGCGGATGATTTCTTCCTGGCGCAGACGTTCGCTCAAATCACTCACGGCGCAGATGAGCTGACAGGCACCATCCTCTTCTAGCGGCAGCCGGGCGATCTGGATTTCACCCTCGAAACTGCCGCCATTGGCGGTGAGAAAGTGCATGTCCGGGGTCTGGCTCGCGCCCTGGTCGCAAGCCATTCGCAGTGCATTGTCGAGCAGGACATCGGATGCGCGATCCACGAGACGTGGCAGATAATGATTACGCAGATGCTGTTTACGCAGACCAAACAGGATGTTGGCGGCCTGATTGGCTTCCAGGATCAAGCCACTGCGGTCGATGATCAGAACCGCCTGGGGAATGTTTGAAAAGAGCGTGTTATAGCGGTCGGCCATGCGCTCGGCGGCGGTCTGCGACTGACGCAATTCAGCATTCTGAAGCTCTAGCTCGACCTGATAGATGCGCAGGTTCTGGACGAGTTCGGCGAGATCGAGTTCCGTCTCCAGCAGGTTGTTATCAGCCCATTCGAAATCACCGCTGGCGAGCGCCTGCCTGGCGCGCGAGCGAAGATACTGCTGGTCATCGTCCACATCGGTCGCCACATCTTGAGGTGAAGTATCCATGACAGTCTGCTCCTCGGTGAGGTCATCAACATATTATTATTTTAGGTGGATCGTCCCAATCGCTTGCGCAGGTGTCGCGCCTGCAACATGGATGTGCGCCATGGCGCGTTCAAGGCGTGACAGCACATGCCGTGCCGTTCGCTGGTTTTTCGGGCTCGCGCTGGGACGTGGCGCGTCAAGAACAGACGGCGCTATTCCACTGACGGCAACCTATCGTCAAGCAAACGCTGGAGCTGCCGTGTCCTGGCGAGCAGCGCGAGGGCATGATTTGACTGGTCGGCGCTCAGTGGCGTTTCCAGCAGACAATTCAGATCGGCCAGCATCCTCTCTAGCAACAGGCGCATGTGCCGCAGCGCGTTTGCGCCCAGTGGTTCGTCTGTCACGGTCTGAGCGTGGCTCGGCATGGTCTCGCATGATGGCGCACGGAGGCTGTCGGTCGTGGCCGCGTCAGGTGTGCGGCTGACTGGATTCCAGGTCGTGCGTCCAGTGGGATCGACCGTCCTGCCATCGGTCAACGGCATCACCTGCACCCGGTTGCGTCCCTCGCGCTTGGCCTGGTTGAGTGCCTGGTCGGCCAGCGCCAGCAGATCGGCAGCCTCGTATCTCGTGGAAGGAATCATGGCCGAGACGCCCAGGCTGATGGTGACGTGACTGGCGGCGGTTGAGTAGGCGTGTTTGAGATTGAGCGCGTTGATCGCCTGACGCATGGCTTCAGCGATCACGCAGGCACCGGCGAGATCGGTTTCCGGCAGGATCGCGACGAATTCCTCGCCACCATAACGCGCCAGCAGATCGGTAGGACGTTTCAACGTGTCGGCCAGTGCCTTCGCGCCCTGTTGCAGACAGGCATCGCCGGTGCCGTGCCCGTAATAATCATTGAGCGCCTTGAAATGGTCGAAATCGATCATGATGACGGCCAGCGATTCTCCGAGCCGCCGTCCGCGCTGCCATTCGGTCAGGAGTATCGCGTCGAAGCGTCGGCGATTGTGAACATGCGTCAGTCCGTCGATAAAAGACAACTCCGCGAGCATGTCCGCCTGCCGACACAGATTCATGTGATTGCGCACGCGGGCGCGCACCACCGACATCCGCAGTGGCTTGATGATGTAGTCAACGGCTCCGAGATTGAGTCCGATTTCCTCAGCGGAATCTTCGCTCAGCGTGGTCACGAAGATAATGGTGATGTCCTTGGTCGCGTCCTGATCCTTGAGACGGCGGCACACCTCAAAACCGTCGATATCCGGCATGATCACGTCCAGCAGAATCAGCGCCGGGCGGCCATCGCTATTGGCGATCTGTAGTGCTTCGCTGCCAGAGTAGGCCTCGCGTACACGATACAGGTCACGTAGCATGTAAGTCAGCAGTCGCACGTTGGCCGGTTCGTCATCGACAACGAGGATGCTGTAGTCTTTTTCCTTGATCACGGGTGTGCAAAGACTCAGATAGCTGTTCTGGGTGCCATGTCTCGACATCCGGCAGATTGTGCGAGAAAGCCGTCTGCCGTCGATAGACAAGGCACCGTGTATTTAAAAATTTCCACATGGCAGCCGGACGTGGAAGCGGCTTGCAGCCGCGATGCGGCCAGAATGAATGCGGCGGCAGGCCGCTTTTGCTGAACGCTGCGACAAGCCGGTTTGAAACTGGCTCCTGCGTTTAGCGATCAGTTTGACTATGACATGCGATAGCCAATCTCTTTTAGAGCCATTCAGTTCAGGATTTGGGTGCGCATTGAACCGTCTTGAATGGTGTAATTCAAAAATCAAAAGCCAATGAATTTCAAAGTTGTTTCAGAAAAACCATGCCATCGCACGCTCGGCTTGAATCCTTCTTCGTCATGTCGCGCACAGGATTTATTATCAACGGCTTATAGACATCTTGTGTGATCATTCATCTGGCTTTTAACCCAATGTCGCGTCTATCTGGCGATCAGGATCAATGGCTGTGACTTAAATTGCGCGTCAACTTGAGTCTGCGCGTTTATGATTAACCATTTTGCGTCTTCATGGAGATTTGTTCAATCTCACCGCTGGGTTTAAAGTCAGCCGGTTTGCGCGGATACAGTCGAGATGCGGATGGCTATGGCACACGCGGGCAAGCGGGGCAGGGCGTTGATTGTGTGGAGGATGACCTGACCAGCGCCCGCTGGTCGCGCTGCTGGAACGCGAGAGTCTGGACAAACGATTGCGGAACGCATTTCCAGTCGGGCGATCCAGTCACCGCAATGTGGCGACTGACCAGATTGTGCTGTGACAGCGGCGAGGGCTTCAGACATGCCGACTGGCCGGATGCTCAAGCGTTTCCCATGCATCCATTAGGATGCGGCATCGCGCTAGTCAGGGACTTGCAAGTCCCTGACCTATCTGGATGGTGGATGTCTGGTTGAAGCAGTCTATCGCTGGTCGGCAGGGAGGGACTGGGCTTACTGGATGATAAAGTCCGTAAAATAGAGCGCGCTAATGGCCGGAGCGCCCGTCTGTTCGGTGAGGGTCGCACGGAGCTTTTCCAGCACCTCGGTTCGCAGTTGCTCGCGCGCATCCGCCGACATGAGTTGATCCGGCTGACGCCCGCCGAGCAGATTGATCAGACGGTCGCGCAGCAGCGGCATGTGCGTTGTCACCAGCTCTGCGTCATGGCTGGTTTCGAGATAGAACTGGATGTCGAGCTTCAGATATTTGGTGCGACGGTCACTGGCAAGGTTGACAACGATCGGCGGCGTCAACGCCAGATAGCCCGGATAGGCCGCTGCGGCTTCTTTGCCGCCGCCGCCATGTTCTGCCGCTGATCCAGATAGCGGGATCAGACTCAGCACGAAGGCAAACAGAACGAAGCGGATAGGATGATTTGAGGATTGATGCATGTCTGTCCATCCGTCTAATCGAAGACTGGTTATCGTTAATCATGACACAGACCACGGTGCCACGCGCACGAAAACCCGATCCGCGCACGGCGATGCAGCAACTGATCGGGCAGATTCGCGCCGCCATTCCCTTTGACCGGCCTGCTGCGCAGGTCTGCACTGGCGATTGTCAGGGATGCTCCAGAACCCTGCTGGAGTTTTTGCAGACCGAGCTGGACGCCTGGGAGTGTCGGCTTAATCAGGGCGAGTGCCCCGGACTTGGCGAGTTGTCGCGGCTGGCTCGAATCGCCCGCAGGATTCATCGGGTACTGAAGGAAAATAGTTTGATCGAAGCAGATGGAGTGCAATGAGAAAAAAGCCCACCGTTCTCATCGTGGATGACGAGCCAAGCAATATTTCGGTGTTCTCGAAGCTGCTCAATCCACATTGCCGGGTACGCGCCTGCAAATCAGGCGAGCAGGCGCTGCTCGCCGTGCATTCGCCGCCTCATCCGGATCTGATCCTGCTGGATGTCATGATGCCCGGAATGGATGGCTATGCGGTACTGGCTCAGTTACGTGAAGATCCGCAGACCCACAGCACGCCGGTGATCTTTGTCACCGCACTGAGTGACGATCTGGACGAGGAGAAAGGTCTGCTGCTCGGCGCGGTGGACTATATCGTCAAGCCCGTCAAGCCGACGATCATGCTGGCGCGGGTGCAGACTCATCTGGAGATCAAGGCGGCACGGGATCATCTGGCACGGCAGAAGCACTGGCTGGAGGCGGAGGTGGCACGGCGTACCCGCGAGAATCTGCTGATCCAGGATGTCAGTCTCAGTGTCGTTCTGGAACTGGCTGAGACACGCGACACCGAGACCGGCAACCATATTCTGCGCACCCAGGCTTATGTCGAATGTCTCGGCGAGCGTCTGCGCCAGAATCTCGCCTTTGCCTCAGCCCTGGCTGAACCCGCCCTGATGCGTATCGTCAAGGCGGCGCCCCTGCATGACATCGGCAAGATCGGCATTCCTGACCGGGTGCTGCTGAAACCTGGCAAACTCGACCCGGATGAATGGGCCATCATGCAGACGCACAGCCGTCTAGGTGCCGAAACGATCCGTCGCGCCATCGATAAATCGCTGCTGCACAATCCGTTGCTGGCATTCGCGCCTGACGCCGAGATCAAACCCGAATCGCTGGCGATTCTGGAGGTCGCCGAAACGATTGCCGCCAGTCATCATGAAAAATGGGACGGCACGGGTTATCCAGATGGGCTGGCAGGAGCCGCCATTCCGCTCCCGGCGCGACTGATGGCACTCGCCGATGTCTATGATGCACTGACGATGCGGCGCGTCTATAAAGCGCCCTGGACGACTGACGCGACCGAGCAATACATCCGTGAACAGGCCGGAGCGCACTTCGACCCGGCGTTGGTCGCCGCCTTTCTTGCGATCAGGGACGCATTCGCACACATTAAGTGTCAGCTTGCCGACCCCGTTTCGCCGGAGCATTGATGACAAGTCAGGACACTCTTCCAGATGCGGGCACCAATGGGTTGCTGTGCGAAGCCTTGGCTGCCCGTCGCAATGCGCTTGATGCACAGGTGCTGAAAACCGCGCTGACGATCCCTGATCTCTATTTTCTGGTCGATGCTGACGGCACCCTGCTGGACTATCGAGCACGTTGCGACATCCAGCTCTATGTGCCACCTGAAGTCTTTCTCGGTAAGCGGTTCAACGATGTTCTGCCGCCTGGGATCGCCGAACTGTTTAACGAAAAACTCGCCAGCGCACACGCGACGGGCGAGCTGACCATCGTTGAATACACCCTGCCGATGCCGGATGGCATTCGCCATTACGATGCCCGCATCGCCAGCCTGCCCGACGGTCAGGGCTGGCTCACCATCGTGCGCGACATCACCGACGGCAGACGCGCCGAGGCACAGTTGCAGTTGGAGCGCATCCAGCTTGCCGCACGGGTCAGGGAACAACGCTGTCTGCATGAGGTGTTTCGCGTGTCTGAAGAGACCGCCATCCCCATTGCGACCGTCATGCAGCGCATTGTGGCGCTGGCAGGCACCGGCTTGCAGTATCCTGAACTGGCGGGTGCGCGTCTCGACTGGGGTGCGCAGACCTGGGCGACTCCAGGCTTTGCGGTCACTGACTGGCGGCTGCTGGCAGATGCGACAACCGCGCAGGGCGAGCCGGTGCGTCTGACGCTCGTTTATGACCGTGCGCCGCCCGTCGAGGATTTGCCCTTTCTCCCCGAAGAAGTGGCGCTGGCGCAGTCCATCGTGCGGCGTCTGGTCGATATTCTGGAACGTCGTCAGACGCAGCGGGCGCTGAAGGAGCGGGAAAATCTGGTGCAGACCATGTTTGACCAGACCACGGATGCGATTATCCTGGTCGACCTGGAAACCCATCAATTCATTCATTTCAACGCCGTCGCCCATCTCGGGCTTGGCTATACCCGCGAGGAATTTGCACAGCTTACTGTGGCGGATATTCAGGCGGAACACTCGCTGAGCGAGATTGAACACAATATCACCGCCATGACCGCCGGTCACATCGACGGCTTTGAGACCAGACATCGCAGCAAACAGGGTGATCTGCGCGATGTCATCATCACTTTCAGGGTGTTAACTCACTGTGAACGTCCCATGGTCTCGGCCGTCTGGCGCGACATCACCGAACACAAGGCGCGTGAGCGCGAGCAGATGGCACGCGCCGAGCGGCTGCAACAACATACCCGGCTGATCGGCGAATTCGGCGTCTCCGAGGCGGCAATCAATGGCGAGATCGAACGCTTTGCCCGGGAAGTCACGGAATGTTTGAGCCTGGAACTCCAAATTTCGCGGGTCTCGGTCTGGCAGTTCGTGGCGGATCGGCTTGAATGTCTGGATCTGTTCGACGCCAACAGCGGCAGTCATACCGCCGGCATGGCGTTGGAGGAAGCGGTCTATCGCCATGAGTTCGAGTGCGTCAAATCCGCACGTTATGTGGATGCCAGCGATGCACTGACCGATCCGCGCACCGCCGGTTATGTCGAGACGTATCTCAGACCGCTCGGAATTCGCGCCATGCTCGACTGTAGCATCGTCTCCGGTGGATGCCCGCGAGGCGTGATCTGTTTCGAGCAGGTGGGGCAGGTGCATGTTTGGGAGACCGATGAAATCGCCTTCGGCTGTCAGGTTGCCGACCAGTTGGGGATGGCGCTGCTCAACCGCGAACGCTTGCAGGTGGTGCGGGCACTGCGCCAGAGCGAGGCGTTTCTGCATCGCGCCCAAGCGGTCTCGCAGACCGGTCACTGGTATCTGGATATTCTTCAGGATCGACTGACCTGGTCGGCTGAAACCTACCGGATGTTCGGGGTGCCGCAGGGGACGCCGCTGACGCTGGTGAGCTTTCTGGACTGCGTCCATCCTGATGATCGCGATGCGGTGATTGATGCCTGGAAACGGGCGCTGCGCGGAGCGCCCTACCGCATCATTCACCGCATCCTCGTTGGCGACGCGATCCGCTGGGTCGAGGAGCGCGCGGAACTCGAATTCGACGCTGGCCAGCCGGTTGCTGGCCTGGGGATCGTGCAGGACATCACCGAGCGCGTCACCACGGCACGCGAGCTGGAAGACTACCGACTGCATCTGGAGGATCTGGTCGCCTCACGCACCGCCGAGCTGGAGCTGGCGAAGGCCGAGGCTGAAGCGGCCAATCTCGCCAAGAGCGCCTTTCTGTCCAATATGAGCCATGAAATCCGCACACCGATGAACGCCATCATCGGCTATGCGCACCTGCTCCGGCGCGATCCGCTGACAGATCGTCAAGTCAACCAGCTCGATAAGCTGTCGGCATCCGCCCGGCATCTGCTCCAGGTGATCAATGACATCCTCGATCTGTCCAAGATCGAGGCCAATAAGATGACGCTGGAGATTCAGGATTTCGAGCCGCGACGCATCATTGACCATCTCTGTGACCTGCTGGCTGACAACATTGCGGCCAAGAATTTGACAATACAGGTGAATCTGGAACAGATTCCACAGGCGCTGCGTGGCGATGGCAACCGCTTTAGTCAGATCATGCTTAACCTGATCGGCAATGCGGTGAAATTCACTGAGCAGGGCGGGGTTTCCATCACCGGACGGCTGCTTGATCAGATCGATGATCGTGTCTGCCTGCGCTTTGAGGTCAACGATACCGGCATCGGCATGACCGGAGAACAGGTCGCCCGTCTGTTCCGCGCCTTTGAACAGGCCGATGAGTCCACCACCCGGCGTTTTGGCGGCACCGGCCTGGGTCTGGTCATCAGCAAACGCCTGACTGAATTGATGGGTGGACGGATCGGCGTCACCAGCACCCCCGGACAGGGCAGCCAGTTCTGGCTGGAACTTGATTTCGGCATCCTGGCCTGGCGACCCAAACCAACCCTGACGCTGGAACCGTTCAGGAACATGCGCGTCCTGGTCATCGACGACAATCCCGATGCCAGCGCCATCCTGCTGACGCTGCTCACTGAGCTGGGGATGCGCGCCGAAACGGCAAGCAGCGGTCAGGCTGGACTGGCGGCGGTCATTCAGGCTGATCGTCTCGGCGACCCCTATCGGCTGCTGATCATCGACTGGAAAATGCCCGATTTCGACGGCATCGACACGGTGCTCAAGCTGCAATCGCTGGCGCTTGCAAATCATCCTGATTTTCTCATGGTCACCGCCTACGGCGACCATCTGCCGCACGACGAGGCCGACCGCGCCGGGATCACCCAGATTCTGTCCAAGCCAATCACCGCGTCGGTCTTGCACGACGCACTGGCGGCAGCACTGCGGCGGCAGGCACAGAACCTGCCGGAGATGGCGGCGCATGATTGGGGTCTGGAACAGCGCGCCGGCGCGCGGCTGCTGCTGGTTGAAGACAATGTCATCAATCAGGAAGTGACCACGCAACTGCTGGAAGCCGTGGGGATGCGCGTGAGTCTGGCCGAAAACGGCCAGCAGGCGCTGGAAATGGTCAGCCGCACACTATTTGATCTGATTCTCATGGACATCCAGATGCCGGTAATGGATGGGCTGATGGCCACCCAGATGATCCGGCGTCTGCCGGGTGGTCAGGATGTCCCGATTCTGGCGATGACCGCCAATGCCTTCAACGAAGACCGCGACCGCTGTCTGCGCGCCGGGATGAATGACCATGTTGCCAAGCCGGTCGAGCCTAACCAGCTTTATCTGAGTCTGGCGCGCTGGCTGCCACTCTGCCGTGATCACGAGGACGCGCCAGACACGGACGTGAGTGCCACAGAACGTTCGGTCTCGGCGCTTGACGGCATCGACGGACTGGACACGACGCTGGGATTGCGCAGTCTGCGTGGCGATGTCGCCAGTTATTGCCGTCTGCTCGAACGCTTCATCGATGAACATGCCGGCGACGCACGACTCCTGCTGGATCAGGCGGCAGCGGGCGATCTTACCGCCCTGCGGCAACGCGCCCATGCGCTCAAGGGCGTCGCGGCCACGCTGGGAATCAGCGCGGTGCGCAAACTGGCCGCTGAACTGGAACAGGCGGCACATGCTGGTCTGTCCGGCTCGGCGCTGCACAAACCACTAATGGCGCTGGCCGACGTGCTGGCAACCCTGGTGGGGCAGTTACAAAGCGCCTTGCAGACTGACGCACCGGAGAGTTTCGGCAAGGCGTCCAGCCTGACCTCCAGTGCCCCGGTTTCAGCGCAGGTTGCCAACATCGTCAGGCATCTGGATGAACTGCTCGCCCGCGATGACACCAACGCCAACGATGTCTTCGAGCGGGCACGCCCGCTGCTGGCAGAGACGCTGGGAGAGGTGGCGCGACGCATGGAAAAACAGATTGAAAACTATGATTACGCCCAGGCGCTGGCAACGCTGCGAGCAGCCTGGCCGCCGAACCTAAAAACATGATGATGCCAAGACAGCCTGCCCGCTTATCCCCAGCCAGCGAGACCATTCCATGCGCGATCTGACCCTGGAACACTGCATCGGCAACACCCCGTTGGTGCGTCTGCAACGTCTACCCGGCGCGACTGGCAACCGCATCCTGGCCAAGCTCGAAGGCAACAATCCAGCCGGCTCGGTCAAGGATCGCGCGGCGCTGCACATGATCCGCCGCGCCGAAGAACGCGGCACCATCCAGCCCGGCGACATGCTGATCGAGGCCACCAGCGGCAACACCGGCATCGCGCTGGCAATGGCGGCGGCGATCAAGGGCTACCGGATGTGCCTGATCATGCCCGAACACATGAGCGCCGAGCGGCGCGGCGCGATGCAGAGCTTCGGCGCCGAGATCATCCTCACCCCCCAAGCCGGTGGCATGGAGGCCGCCATTGATCTGGCGCAGGCGATGGAAACACGCGGCGATGGCATCCGGCTCGATCAGTTTTCCAATCCCGACAATCCAGCCGCGCATGAGGCGACCACGGGGCCTGAAATCTGGCGCGACACCCAGGGACAGGTGACGCATTTCATCAGCGCGATGGGCACCACCGGCACCATCATGGGCACCGGGCGTTATCTCAAAGCCCAGAATCCAGCGGTGCAGATCATCGGTGTGCAGCCCGAAGACGGCTCGAACATTCCCGGCATCCGACGCTGGCCCGCGGCCTATCTGCCGCGCATCTATGACCCGGCAGGCGTGGATCGCATCCTTGATGTCTCGCAGACCCTAGCCGAGCAAACCATGCGCGATCTGGCCAGACAGGAGGGCATCTTTGCGGGCGTTTCATCAGGCGGCGCGGTTGCCGCCGCGCTGCAACTGGCCGCTGAGGTCAGCGAGGCCGTAATCGTTGTCATCATCTGCGACCGTGGCGACCGCTATCTTTCGACCGGCGTGTTTGCAGTGGATGAAAAGCGTTGTCCGATGGCTTCATCGGTTGTCTCGCAAGGGTTGCACAAGCTACCATGACTGCTTTCGTCATGAAGACGTTCGTCGAGACTTGATTGGAGTTAGAGCATGTTTCGCGGCAGCATTGTTGCGCTCATTACGCCCATGCACCCAGATGGCGAGATTGATGAGGCGAGCCTGCAACGACTCGTTGACTTCCATGTCGCTGCCGGAACCACGGCAATCGTTGCCGTCGGAACCACTGGCGAGTCGGCGACCTTGGATGAAGATGAACATTGCGCCGTCATCCGTCGCGCCGTGGAATACGCTTCAGGACGTATCCCGGTGATCGCCGGCACCGGGTCGAATTCGACTCGTGAGGCCATCACGCTGACCCGTTGCGCAAAGACTGTCGGAGCGAGTGCTGTCCTGCTCGTCACCCCTTATTACAATAAGCCCACTCAGGAAGGACTGTATCTGCACCACAAGGCCGTGGCCGAGGCCGTCGATATTCCGCAGATCCTCTATAACGTTCCTGGTCGCACGGCCTGCGACATGCTTCCAGAAACCATTGCGCGTCTGGCTTCAATCGACAATATCGTGGGAATCAAAGAGGCAACCGGCGATCTTTCGCGGGTTGCGCGTCTGCGTGACATGTGTGGTGAGACGTTTGCGCTGTATAGCGGCGATGATGCCACGGGCTGCGAATTCATGCTGATGGGTGGGAATGGCGTGATCTCGGTGACCAGTAATCTCGCGCCCCGCCAGATGCAGGCCATGTGTCAGGCCGCGCTCAGCGGTGATTGTGATCGCGCACAGCATCTCAACCAGTCGCTTGAGGCACTGCATCAGGCATTGTTCGTGCAGTCTAATCCGATCCCTGTCAAATGGGCGGCGGCTGAAATGGCACTGTGCGCACCGGGGATTCGTCTGCCATTGACCTGGCTTTCCAAGGAGCATCATGATCGCGTGCGTCATGCGATGGCGCTGGCCAGTCTCATTTGAAGTCCGTCTTGCCGACTTGATGTCGTAAGCGAGACATGCTGACAACCGACAGGATGTGTGTTGAGGTCAACAAATCAGTTGCGAGTCAGCGGATACGACTGATTGCGGGCTCGGCACGAGCCACGAGGGATGTCGTGAGACATCGTCCGGAATCCCCTGGCTTGAGCCATGGGGAGGTTCAATCCTCAGTTCAGAGTTTTTTCTATGATGACCAGGAGATCCCGGATCGTGAGACCAGGTGTTCAGTTGCTCCACGCGCTTGTCACCGTCATGGTGCTGTCATCGCTGATGGGTTGCAGTGCGCTCGGTCTCGACGAGGCCTTGCCGGATCAGCGGCTGGTCTACAAAAAGCAGCACGAAGTTGGTGAAAATCTTGAAATTCCACCCGATCTTGCGGGTAGCAATTTCAATGACACGCTGGATATCCCGCCCGGAAACGGCGCGACAACCTTCTCGGAGTATTCGGGACATCTTGCAAATCGTAATCAGGACGCGCATTCGACGAATGTGCTGCCGACAGTCGCAAATGTCGAGTTAAAGCGCACGGGCAATGAACGCCTGCTGGAAGCGCAGGTTTCCCCGCAGCAGATCTGGCCAAAGCTCATTGCCTTCTGGCGCGAGCAGGGCATCCTGCTGGTGGAGCAAGATCCGAAAGTTGGCATGATGCGAACCGACTGGCTCGACAATCGGGCAGAGATTCGCAAGGATTTTGTGACGCGGATGTTAGGCAAGGTGCTTGAAGGCGCCTATTCCACCTCGACACGCGATCAGTACACGGTGCTGATCGAAAATGGAATGCGACCCGGAACCACCGATATCCGTCTCACCCATCGCGGAATGGTGGAGAAGCTTGTCACCAATACGATCAGCCAGGGCGGTCAAACGATTTGGGAGCCGAGCGGCACCGATCCGGTCAAAGAGGCCGAAATGCTGAGGCGTCTGATGATCTTTTTAGGGGCATCGCAACAGAGTGCCACGGCCAATGCCGCCGCATCGCCTGCGGCACCGAACCAGGGATCAAGATCGCAGCTTCTGGTTGAAAATGGAACGCAGGTGCTGCTGATACCGGAAGAATTCCGTCGCGCCTGGCGCCTGATTGGATCAACACTGGACTGGGCCGGTTTTGCCGTCGAAGATCGTGATCAGAGTCGCGGCATCTACTATGTGCGCTATGCCGGAAAAGATGCGTCAGGCAAAACCAATGCAGAGAAACCTGGCTTGATGTCCAGACTGGCCTTCTGGCGCAAAAGTGATATCGATCAGGTGAAGCAGTACCAGGTTCAGGTGATCGGCAATGACACGGAATCCCGGATAACGGTTCTTGATGCCAATGGCAAGCCAGAACAATCCGAGAGCGGTCGGCGGATTCTTTCGCTACTGCATGAGCAAATGCGTTAAACCATAGGATGTGCGTCGCGGAATCCACAAGACATCAGAACTGACGCGGTAGTTCTGATGCCTGATTCAGGATGCTGGTGGATCATCCACAAGCCATTTTTGCAGTGCATCAATGATGGATTGCGCCTGGGCACGACTTGAAATATTGAACTTGGACTGCTGGCGGTACTCTCCGTTACGTTTTTGATAGCGTCTGATCGTATATTTTTCAGGGCTATAGTCTCCCTTGGCACGATTCCAATCCTGATAACGGAAAATGATCGTCGTCCAGCTTCCCTTGGACAGAACGACCTTATCGAGTTCTTTTGTCGTGTCAATGCCGTCTTCTGTATAGGTGACGGTCAGGTCTTCGAGTTTCTCGCTCATCAGTTTCTCCGCGAGAGACCCGCCATGTCGACTGCGCTCAGAACAGACTTCAGGGCGGGGAGGGATAGCGAACTGCCCGTTAAGGCAGCAGTTTAGTTTTTGGTACAGGCTTTCCATCTGCCGAGCTGTCAGGATCTGGTGACAACGCCACGTTTCACGACGCGATCCCACTCGATTTCGATGCGGAAAGACATGATTCGGATCCTCCACTTGATGTTAAGGCGATGAGTTGGGTCATTGCAACTGACCGGCGCTTGCCATTGAAAATGGATTCCACTCAACGCGAACCGAGATAGGATGATCTGGAAACTCTTCTTGACGCTGGCCGTGCTGTTCGCAGCTTACGGCGCCATCCACGCAGAGTCCATTGGGCGGAGGCCACGCCGTCAAGTCTCGCCACGCTTGCCATCCCGCGTGATGCGACTGGTGGTGGTAGTGATCCTTGCTGTCATGAGCATTGGCACGGCGGCTCGCCTGTATTCTGGATGGCGGCATGAACGCGAGATCATTCTAGTTCAGGTCGTTAATGCCAATACCGGGCAGATCACGCCTTACGAGGTTCGTCGCGGCAGCGTCGATGGCCGACGCTTCCAGACGCTGGATGGTCGTGAGATTCGGCTGGCCGATGTCGAGCGGATGATTATCCTGCCGCTCAACAGCAACACGTCACGTTAGGCGACTTCCACAAAACGTCATGCAGAAACGATTTTCCATTCACCCTATGAACGAGATTTCACAAGATCAGGCGCTGGAGCGTGATGTCCAGTTATTTACCGCGCTGCTCGCCGAGGTGCTGCGCGAGCATAGCCGCAAGCGGGTACTGGTGATCGTCGAGCGCTTGCGTGACGGCTTCATGCAGTTGCGCGAGCAGGAAGACCCACAACTGCGCGAAAAGCTGATGACGCGCATCGAGGGCATGGATCCCCAAACCCTGTCCGAGGTGATTCGCGCCTTCACTATCTATTTTGGCCTGGTCAATACCGCCGAAGAACTCAATTCCCATCTGGTTCGCATGGATCGCATTTCTGCGGGCGCACGGCTGTGGGTGGGTTCATTCGATGACACGGTACGCCAGTTCCGCGAGGATGGTGTCAGCGCGGCGCATTTCCAGAGCCTGCTGGAACATCTCTTATATCTGCCGGTGTTCACCGCGCATCCCACCGAGGCCAGGCGGCGCACCATCTCCGAGACTTTCCGGCGGATCTTTCTGGTCGGTCAGGATCTGCGCCGACATAAACTCAACGATGAAGAAATTGAGGAAAAACTTCAGGAGATCCTGACCCAGATCCAGATCCTCTGGAAGACCGACGAGGTGCGCGTCCACAAGCCACAGGTCATCGACGAGGTGCGTCAGGGACTGTATTTCTTCCGTGAATCACTGTTCGAGGCGGTGCCGCTTGTCTATCGCTTTCTTGAAAAAGCGGTGCGGCGGGTCTATGGCGCGAACCACGGTATCCGGGTGCCAAGCGTCATCCGTTTCGGTTCCTGGATCGGCGGCGACCGCGACGGCAATCCATTCGTGACGCCGGAGACCACTGAACTGGCAGTGCGGATGCACGGTGAGCTGGTGCTGGAGGAATATCTGGAACGCATCCGCAAACTGCGCCGGATGCTCAGTCATTCCAGCGGATTCTGCCAGCCATCACCGGCGCTGCTCGATAGTCTGGACGCCGATGAAGACTACTGGGTGGCGACCATGGATCAGAGCCTGCGCCGCTTTCTGCACGAACCCTATCGGCGCAAGCTCGCCATGATGAGTCACCGGCTGGGTGCCAACCTCGCACGCATCCGTGCCCGCATGGAAAGCCGCGATCCCGATGGTCTGCCCAAAGGCTACGCGAGTGACCGCGACTTTCTCGCCGATCTCTATCTCATCCGTGACTCGTTGATCCAGCATGGCGACGCCAGCGCCGCCGCCGGGTCGCTTCAGGATTTGATCCGTCTCGCCGAAACTTTCGGCTTTCATCTGGTGCATCTGGACATCCGCCAGGAATCGACCCGTCACACCGAGGCTGTGACCGAACTTTTCGCCCGTCAATCTGGTGCGCCCTACTATCAGGCATTTACCGAAGCGCAGCGGCTGATGGCGCTGGCCGAGACCATCGCCCATCCGCATCCATTCGTGATCGACAAGGCCACGTTGACACCGCAGACCCGCGAAACATTGGAGGTCTTTGAAGTCATCGCACGAATGCGCGCCGAGATCGGCGGGCGCGTTTTCGGTCAATACGTGATTTCGATGACCCACGCCGCCAGTCATGTGATGGAAGTGATGCTGCTGGCGCGTCTGGCCGGTCTCGCCGGAAAGGATCGCCAGGGCTGGTTTTGCCACATCCAGATTTCACCGCTGTTTGAGACCATCGACGATCTGACCCAGATTGATCAGGTGATGGGGACGCTGTTCGATCATCCAACCTATCAGGCGCTGCTCAAGGCATCAGGCAATCAGCAGGAGGTGATGCTGGGCTATTCGGATTCCTGCAAGGACGGCGGCATTCTGTCGTCTGGCTGGAATCTCTTTGAAGCGCAGAAAAAGGTCATCGCACTCGCCGATGATCGCGGCGTGGCCTGTCGGCTGTTTCATGGACGCGGCGGCACAGTTGGTCGTGGCGGCGGCCCCACCCATGAGTCGATTCTGGCCCAGCCCGCCGACACCGTGCATGGCCAGATCAAGTTCACCGAACAGGGCGAGGTGCTGTCTTATCGCTATGCCAATCCCGAAACCGCCCGCTACGAGTTGACCATGGGCGTCAGCGGTCTCATCAAAGCCAGCCGCTGCCTGATCGAGCCGCCACAGGAAGACCGCAACGACTATCTCGGTATCATGGACGAGCTGGCCCGCTACGGTGAGGAAGCGTATCGCACGCTGATTCGTGAGACCCCCGGCTTTCTCGATTATTTCTACGACTGCACCCCACTCGACGGGATCGCCCTGCTCAACATCGGCTCGCGTCCCTCGCACCGCAAAAAGGCCGACCGCTCGCTGGGTTCGATCCGCGCCATTCCCTGGGTCTTCGGCTGGAGCCAGTCACGCCATACTCTGCCAGCCTGGTTCAGCATTGGTCATGCCATTGAACGCTATCGCAATCATGACGTGGAACGTCTGGCCAAGCTCCAGAAGATGTATCAGGACTGGCCGTATTTCCGGGCGCTGCTCTCCAATACGCAGATGTCGCTGTTCAAGGCTGAGATGCAGATCGCCCGCGAATACGTGCGCCTGGCCGAAAACCGCGCACAGGCCGAGTCCATTTACGGACTGATCGAAGCTGAATACACGCGAACCCTGACCCAGGTGCTTAATGTCGCCGGACTGCGCGGTCTGATGGAAGAGACCCCAGAACTGCGTCACTCGCTGGAGCGGCGTAACCGCTATCTGGATCCACTGAGTTATATCCAGGTGGCGGTGCTCGGACGCTATCGCTCTGAACCGCAGGACGCACAGCGCGAAGAATGGCTCGACCCGCTGCTGCGCTCGATCAATGCCATCGCGGCAGGGATGCGTAACACGGGATGATAGCGTGCTCAGACTAACCCAATCAGCAGGATAGACCTGCACTGTTGCGAGTCACGATGCCGATCATCTCCCGGCTGAAGCCGCTCCCACGGCAGCCATGCCTCCTGCGCATGAGTATTCTGGCGCTACCCGGAACATTTTCATGCGGCGCCTAATCCACGGCATACGATTTTTGCTCCGTTATGGTGCTGCCTAAAAGATTATTGATCTGCTGTTTGATAACGGCTCGCTGGTCGTTCTTGATATAGACCTGCCGGGCGAGTTCTATAAAATTCGCATCAAAGCATTGACGCCGTTCATGATCACGTTTGCCATTTTCTATCTTCCAAAGGTCTGCATTGATATGACGCAAGATCTCCACGAGTTCAGAAAGTTCCGGTGGAAAACGCAATAGATCGCCTACCACAGCGAGTAAGGCATTCCGCTCGACATGGACGTTAGCGAGTTTGCCTGAATTCTGTAAACATTTGGATTTAATATCCAAAATGGTCAGTTTACCGCTCACGGTCTCGCATCGAGCGAAACCATTGCATTTTTCCTGCAATCTTTAACCCATACGACTTCTGTAAAGCAAAACCAATCATTTTTTGCTGGCGTTAAAGTGACGAGTCTTAAGCCGTCTGGATGGTGCCAGTCGCGTGACTGGAATAGGCCGCGATCATGCGGGCATAGCGTCCACCGGCGACAGACAGTGTGTCATGGTCGCCCTGTTCAACGATGCGTCCGCCATCCAGCACCAGGATACGATCCGCCCGCCGCACCGTCGCCAGCCGGTGCGCGACCACCAGCAGGGTGCGGTCGCAAGCGAGATCGTCGATGCCTTCCTGCACCAGACGCTCGCTTTCGGGGTCGAGATTGGCCGTCGCCTCGTCGAGGATCACCAGCGGCGCATCACGCAGAAAGGCGCGGGCGAGGGCGATGCGCTGGATCTGGCCGCCGGAGAGTCCAGCGCCGCGCTCGCCGACCAAACTGTCGTAGCCGTCGGGCAATGCCGCGATGAACTGATCCGCCCGCGCCCGTCGCGCTGCCTCGCGCACCGCGTCCAGACTGGCATCCGGCGTACCAAGACGGATGTTTTCAGCGATGCTCCCCTGAAACAGCCGTGGTTGCTGAGGCACCCAGGCCAAATGCCGCCGCCAGTCCGCCAGATCAATCTCGGCCAGCGCCTGAGCGCCGATCAGAATGCGCCCGGCGGTTGGCGTCAGAAATCCCAGCAGCAGATTGATGACCGTGGTTTTGCCCGCCCCGCTGGTGCCAACCAGCGCGATGCGCTGACCGGGTGGAATCTCCAGATCCAGCCCGTTAAGCGCCTCGCGGCCTTCTTCATAACTGAAATGCACTGACTCGAAGCGCACGCCAAGTGGTCGTGCGACGGCCAGTGGCGCAGTTCCGGGGAGCGTCTGCGCGGGCTGGGTTTCCAGCACCTGAATCAGTTGCTCGGCAGCGGCGACAGCGGCGAGACGGGCATGGTACTGAACGCCCAGATTGCGCAGTGGCGCATAAAACTCCGGCGCAAGCATCAGGATAAACAAGCCGTGCAGGAAATTGATGTGTGGAAAGCTCAACCAGGGCGGAACCGGCAGCGCCAGACCATAGAGCCGAAAGCCGATGAAAACCGCTACCACCGCGACCCCGATAGTCGCAAAGAACTCCAGCACCGCCGAAGACAGGAATGCGATCCGCAGTACCTGCATGGTACTGACGCGATAGTCATCCGAGACCCTGGCGATCACCGCGACTTCGCGCCGACTTGCGCCGAACAGCTTGAGTGTCGTCAGCCCTTGGATCACATCGAGAAAATGGGCGCTCATGCGCGCCAGTTGTTTCCACTGGCGCTGATTGCGAACCTCGGCACCGGAACCGATCAGGATCATGAACAGCGGAATCATCGGCGCCGTCACCAGCAGCACCAGACCGGACAGCCAGTCCATCGGCAGTACCGCAGTGAGCAGTGCAAGTGGCAGGATCATTGTCAGGCTCATCGCGGGCAGGAAGCGGGCGTAATAGCCTTCCAGATCGTCGATTCCCTTGGTCAGGGTTTCGGTCAGGACACCGCTGCGCTGACTGGCAAGATACGCAGGTCCCAGCCGTTGCAGATGACGATAGAGCTGGTCGCGCAGCGCAATTCGCACCCCGGCGGCAGCCTGAAAAGCGGTGCGTTCGGCGAACCACACAACCACTGCCCGCACGGCGAACAGACCAAGCAGCGCCCAGAACCAGGACTGCACCGCCGTCAGACCGGCACCGGCAAACATCACCGCGTTGAGGATGACGGCCAGAAACCACGCCTGGATGATCGCCAGCAGTCCATTCGCCGTATTCAGCCAGATGGTGAAGGACAGTGCGCGTCCGGCCAGTGGCCGTTGGGATTTAAGCCAGGTCGTGACTGACATGAGGCAATGATTCCGAGGATGGCTGACAGTGGAATGGCGAGGATACGGAAGCCGTCCACGCGGGGCAAGGCGGCCAAGGATGATCCAGCGCCCTAACGGCGGCGGTCAAGTGCGCCCGGTCAGCAGTTTTTCCGCGAGAAACCCTGCTGTTCAGCGCGGGTTGTTGACCGGCATAGACAGAACATTGGTCAAAACCTATACTGGCAAGTCTGCATTTACCGGAGAGGTGCCAGAGTGGCCGAATGGGCCTGACTCGAAATCAGGTGTAGGCGTGAGCCTACCGTGGGTTCGAATCCCACCCTCTCCGCCAATTATGACGCGCCTTCTGGCGCGTTTTTGTTTTCTACCGACATTCCGATTGCGCCTGGACACGTCAAGTCTAAGCATCTCGCGCTGCCAGAGAGTGATCTGCCGCCAGTGGAACTACGCCTGTAGGAACAGCCAGGCACCGCCATGGTATTCGCCAATGACGAGATCCAGTGCGCCATCGGCATTCAGGTCAGCCAACGCTGGGCTAGAATAATCACCCACGTCAATCAGGCCAAAGGGGTTGCTCATGCCCGCCACAAAGTTCGGGCTGGTGGCCGTGCCGGTGTTCTCGAAAAACATGATGTTGCCATCGTACTCGCCAATGAAGGCATCCAGATCACCATCGCCGTCGATGTCAGCCAGGGTTGGACTGGCGTAAAAGCTCACATTGGTCAGGCCAAATGGATTGGTGATGGCTGCCGCAAAGGCGACGCTGCTGGCGCTGCCGGTGTTCTCGAAAAACAGCGTCTGACCGGCATAGTTGCCGATCAGCGCATCCAGATCGCCGTCGTTGTCGAGGTCGGCCAGGGTTGGCGCCGCCTGGGAACCCACATCGCTCAGACCAAACAGACCAAACAGACCAAACGGATTGCTGACGAGTGTGTCAAATGCAGCATGGCTGGCGCTGCCGGTGCTCTCGAAAAACAGCATGTTGCCATAGACATTGCCAAGCAGTGCGTCGAGATCGCCAAAGGTCGGCATGGGCAAATTGCCGTGATCGCTGTTTAGACCGCCAGTGTCAGACTGGCGGGTAAAGTGGATGCTACTGACCGGCGGCAGGTCGTTGTCGGTGATGGTGACGGCTAGTAGATCATTCCAGCTTAACTTGTGGGTAGAGGCGTTTGAGTTTGATGCGGGCGTCTTCGGTGGTGAACTGCCAGTCCACGCCGGTTTGGGAGGCATTGCGGCGTTCGGCCCACGCTTTGGCCTCGCGGCGCAG
>CAIUAY010000257.1 GCA_903897335.1 uncultured Chromatium sp.
ACGGCTTCTGGCAAGTCGTCCAGTCGTATCGAGCTGGAGCACTGTCGTAAAGCCATGCGCTCAGGTGACACCTTGGTTGTGTGGCGGCTGGATCGGCTGGGCCGTTCACTTTCTGACCTGGTAAAGATCATTGGCGACCTAGAGCGCGATGGCATCACCTTTGAGAGCCTGGGCGAAAAGATCGACACCGGCAGCGCGTCCGGCAAGTTGCAGTTTCATGTGTTTGCCGCGCTGGCGGAGTTCGAGCGCAACCTGATTCGTGAGCGCACGATGGCCGGTCTGTCTGCTGCCCGCGCCCGTGGCCGGGTGGGTGGGCGAAAACTGAAGCTGTCTGAAAAGCAGGTTCGGGAGATCAAAACACTTTTGACCGACCCTGCAGCACAGGTGAACGACATTGCCAAGCGCTATGGGGTGTCACGCACAACGCTTTACAAGCGGGTGGGTGCGGTCAATCCGGTGAAAGTTACCGTTGCGATTTGATGATTCCACCTGACATTGAGGCGGTCAGTAGCTCACCCATAGCCTGGTGGCCGTGCGCAATGAAAAAAAGCAGCACCAGCAAGTCTGCTGCAGCTCGTGAGAATGGGCGCAAAGGGGGGAAGACCGAAATTGGCTTTGGCGGCGTGAGAAGCAGGTTGCCATCCTTTTTTGGACAAGGGTTCAAATTTGAATTATTGTTTGAAGTATGTTATGCTATGAAGCATACATGCTTCATAGCACTACATTAATTTATCTGTTTTTTAGTCAGATATATCCATGAAAATTCTTTAAATTGTTAAAAAAATATTGATATACTAAGCAGCATTCATGCTGCTTAGTATGGCAATAGGTTCATTCAACATCACTTCGTAAGTAATCTTCTTTACCCCCCCCCCCACTTCAGCATTCGACATGGCTACGACCAGAATTACGATCGCCAAGCCGGACATCATCCGGTTCTTTGACGACTACCGGTCGCATGTTTTGAATCTCGGTGAGATCGCCGCCATACTGTCCGAGCACCGAGGGTTTTGGCGTTTGGCACAACGCACAACAACCGAGCACTTCATCGAGTTTTTGACGACACACGCCAAGCTCAAACTGGTTGAGTTCAAGTTTCCACAGAGGCCAAAAAAATGCTACGTCTGGGGTGAGGTGCCGCGGTACGAGATCTTGCTGCACGTTCAGCAGGGTGTTCACTTCAGCCATTACACCGCCATGCAAATGCACGGTCTAACAGAGCAAATACCCAAAACGATCTACTTAACGAGCGAGCGTTCAGCGGGAACCGATAGGGTATCGATCAGCCAGGCTGAAATTACGGCCGCCTTTTCTGGCCCTGCGCGCGTGTCTAACAACTGGGTGGAGTTGGGTGACAACCGCATCTATCTGCTCAACGGTGCCTATACCAACTATCTGGGCGTTGTAAATCGGGGGATCAATGATGGGGCTACGGGAACGATCACCGTCCGATTGACTGGCTTGGAACGAACGCTTATTGATATTGCGGTTCGCCCGTTTTACGCAGGCGGCGTTTTCGAGGTGGCCAAGGCGTTCAAGAACGCCTTGGGGGATGTCTCTATCAACAAGCTTGTGTCGATGCTGCAGAAGCTGGATTTCATCTATCCGTATCACCAGGCTATCGGTTACTACTTGGAGCGCGCCGGATACAAGACGAGTCAAATCGACTTGCTCGAAAATCTGCCAAAAGAGCGCGACTTTTACCTAACCCACGGGATGGGCGCCACCACCTACGTTGAAAAATGGCGTCTATTTGTCCCACAGGGGTTTTAAGGCATCAACCAGACCCAGAGTGAAGTCGAAGTAGGGATCGAAATCTTGAGCGTCACTTCCTGCGGTCATCGTGGCTTGCACGGCAGGAAAGTCCTGTCGATGAAAGTCGCGATAGTCAACGATCTTCCCAAGGAGTGATAACGGCACTTTCTTGACTGCGAACATGTCCGTCAATATCTGGGTGGCCTTGGTCGTCGTTATGTCCATGCTCAAGGCTGTGACCAAGACATGGATGTCCACGAAATCGCGGGCGCGGGCAGAGCCAGCCCGATCACGTTTGACGATAGGGCCGTACTCGGGCATTTGCTGGCAGATGGCGCGTAATTTTTCGCAGACGATCATCTGTGGCGAGTAGGCATAAATTTTGAGGCCGTCCATTTCGAAGGCCTGTTTGTCATCAACGTATTCAAAGCGGCTGATATCTATCTCAAATTTAGTCCCGCGCCCTATGACGAGGGCGTTTCGGCGCAGCGCCTCCAAGTTGGGCGCGTGAAGCTTGTGAAGCTCAACTGCGATGAGTTTGAATTCCACACCGTACCCACCCCAGAAGTCCGCCATGTCTTCTGACATTTGATCTGGTTTCTCCAGCATCTTGAAATCAAAAACTTCGAACCCGTTTTCCTGGAAAGTTTCCGCCAAAACCTTGTTGATTCGTCTTTTGACTTCGTCGATGCCATTTGGAAAATCATGACGCATCGAAAAGTCCAGATCGACCGAAGCCCTGCTGCTGAGACGATGAACCAAGGCCATGGCGTTTCCGCCTTTTAAGACCAGCTCATCCAGGAGCTCATCGTCAGAGAACATGGCTTGCACGCCCCAGCGCTTCACCTGCTCGATGAGTTGGGTTTCCTTGGCGATCTGATCTTTGTTTTTTCTAGCCATGGTTTTTTCGTTGGTGCCCACGATGGGCGTAAATGGGCTGCTCGGTGCGATTGATGAGGGTGATTTTCGTTGAAATGTAGTCAGACATACCCCGGAGTGGTCGAGCCGAGCTCAGGCTATTGCAGTCGGTGTGCAACTCGCGTGGTGGCTTCTGGCAAGTCGTCCAGTCGTATCGAGCTGGAGCACTGTCGTAAAGCCATGCGCTCAGGTGACACCTTGGTTGTGTGGCGGCTGGATCGGCTGGGCCGTTCACTTTCTGACCTGGTGAAGATCATTGGCGACCAGGAGCGCGATGGCATCACATTTGAAAGCCTGGGCGAGAAGATCGACACCGGCAGTGCGTCCGGCAAGTTGCAGTTTCATGTGTTTGCCGCTCTGGCGGAGTTCGAGCGCAATCTGATCCGTGAGCGCACGATGGCCGGTCTGACTGCCGCCCGCGCCCGTGGCCGGGTGGGTGGGCGAAAACCCAAGCTTTCGGAAAAGCAGATTCGGGAGATCAAGGCGCTGTTGTCGGACTCTGCAGCTCGGGTCAAAGACATTGCGCAGCGTTACGGGGGTGTCACGGGCCACGCTTTACAAGCGGGTGGGGGTTGTGCAGCCAGTCATAAACAGCTGATCTGTGATAAGGTATCACCTATTAATACCAATTGGAGTGCGTTATGACTTCCGTTGCCACTCGCCCTGTAGCAATCAAGATTGACCAAGATATTAGAGACCGCGTTAAGCGTCTTGCTGAGGCACGAAACCGAACCTCACACTGGTTGATGCGAGAGGCTATCAGTCAGTACGTTGAGCGTGAAGAAAAACGTGAGGCATTTAGGCAGGACGGCATCAATGCATGGAATGAGTATCAAGCTAACGGCTTGCATGTGACCTCTGATGAAGCAGATACATGGCTTGGTCAACTGGAGGTTGGGCATGATGTGGAGCCGCCTGAATGCCACGTTTGATTTGGTCTCCACCCGCATTGATTGATGTTCAGCGCCTCTACCGATTTCTGGCGCTTAAAAATATCGATGCCGCCAAGCGTGCGGTGAAGGAGCTTAGAAAAGGCGTGAAAGTTCTTGCACTGCAACCGGGAATCGGGCGTCCAGCGGAAGACATGGAGACGGAATATAGAGAGTGGATGATTAACTTTGGCGACAGCGGGTACATCGTGTTGTATCGCTATGAGCGCGATGTTGTCGCCATCTTGGCCGTACGACCCCAAAGGGAAGTTGGTTACAAGGTTAATTTGGTCTGATCCTGCAGCTCGGGTGTCCAGTAACGGACGGTGCTTGTTCCTGTTAGTTGTGCAGCGGGACGATGGAGGCAGAGACGTGTTTCAGCCGGTTGCACGAAAGATATTTTTATATATAGCTATAATGATAGCTATATAGGAGATTAAGCAATGATCTATGCCGTCGTCAACACCAAGGGTGGAGTGGGCAAAACAACCACTGCCGTGCACCTGGCAACAATGCTGTCCCGTCTAGGTGAAACCTTGCTGATTGACGGCGACCCTCAAGCTAGTGCCGCGAGCTGGGCCGCATGGCGGCGTGACAACGCCTCACATGGTCCTAGTCCCACTACAACCTGCCTGGCAGGGAAAGCTATCCTTACCGAAGGCAAGCAACTGGCATCCAAGTACGTACATGTAGTAGTCGATGCAGGGGGGCGTGATTCAGTCGGTTTGCGCTCAGCCCTTTTGTTGGCACAAATGGCCATTGTTCCGATTGGTGCGAGCAACCTGGACGCAGCGGCCATGACCGACTTGCTCGAAGTCGTCGAGTTAAGTCGCGACTACAACCCTGAGCTTGACGTGCGTGTGCTGTTGACCCGTGTCGATCCCCGTACCAAAGACACGGCGGAAATGATGGAGTTTTTGGCCGAGCAAAAGCTGACTGTTCTGCCAACAAAGGTTTGCGAAAGAGTGGCTTTTCGTCGCGCAATCGGCGAGGGGGTTATCGTCCAGGAGCTGGGCAAGGACCAAGCAGCTATCGCTGAAATTGAAGCATTTTTTCGTGAGGTTCAATCGTGAAGGCAAAACCCAACACAGACCAGTTCAAGCCCTATAAAGACCCATCCGGTTTTCTTGAGGGGGGAGCTGCAGATGCCTATGACAAGTTGGACAAGCATCCAACGAAGGCTGTACAGCCCGTGTTTGAAGCCAAGGTGCATCGTGAGCAAAAGGTTTTCCGTCTGCCCTTGGATCTGATCAACACACTCAAGCGCGAGGCCTATGAGAGGTCAATGAAAACGGGTTCGCGCGTAACAGAGACTGAGTTGGTTGAACAGTCTCTACGGCTATTCTTTTGTAACTAGCTATATAGATAGTTAGATAGCTATCATGAATGAAAGCAAGCAAAGCGCTATGCCGGATCTGAAGCTGACAACTAAGCACGGCCAGGACGCATGGGTGAAAAATGCCGTTTCAAAGGGAATGGATGAAGCCGCCGCTCGTGACCTTGTCGCGAAAATGGCCTCAGCTCAAAAAGGTAGATCAGCACCCAAACAGGTGAATCCAAACACCACGCCGATCATCCATGAGCCAATCCCCCCAAGCGAAGGCGATTTCTTCATGGATGTGCCATTAGCACCACCAGCACCACCACAGCCGCACAGCGCGCCAGGATTACCCAGGGAGTCCCGAGGATTGATGCCTGTGCATCACCCAAATCGTGATTTCTTCCTATGTGACATGTTCGATTACGCAATCAAAGATGACGGCGTAAGCATGGAGGCACCGATCTTCTCGCTGGCAACGAAGCCCGATAAGGAGATCTGGCATTGGGAGAGCAAAGACGGAAATCGAGCCATCACCGTTACACCATCAGTATTGGGGCGAGCCACGCAGTTCGATAAGGATTTATTGATTTACGTGGTTAGCCAGATGACCGAGGCACTCAACCGCGATCGACTGGATGCTCAGAGCCGAACTGTGCGTTTTCGCGTGTATGACTACCTAGTGTCCACCAATAAGCTGACGGGCGGAAAGGAGTACAAACGTCTGCAGGACGCGTTAGAGCGCCTACGGGGTACGTCAATCAAGACCAACATAATGACCGGTGGGCAGCGTGTTAAAGAGGGTTTTGGCATTGTTGATAGCTGGGCGATCATTGAGAAGTCCCCCGATGACGAAAGCATGATTGCCGTGGAAGTCGGCCTTTCAAAGTGGCTTTTCAATGCTGTTCAAGCCCATGAAGTACTTACGATCAACTCGAATTACTTTAGGCTTCGGAGGCCGCTAGAGCGTAGGCTGTACGAGTTGGCTCGAAAGCATTGTGGCGACCAACCTCGATTTGCTATCAGCGTGGAGCTACTGAAAGACAAGTGCGGCAGCCAATCCTCCTTAAAAGAGTTCCGACGCTCTTTGCGCGAGCTGATAGAGGCTGACACGTTGCCTGACTATCGGATGAGCCTGGACGACAAAAAAGGCCAAGTGTTGTTCTACACACGCGATCAGAAAAAGCTCGCGCTTAGCATGACAAAGAAGACCACACCCTAGTCTTTTGGGTGAGTACAAGGGTGGGGGGGAACAGAGGAAAGGCCTTCATTTTCCGAGATGCCCCAAGTGAACATGTCGATAGCTTGTGGCTAATGGTCGACTTTAATTTTTTTTGACATTTCCATCTAGAGGAGGTCTAACTATCGTTATATCACCCACCTTTTGCCAAACTGGAACGACAGGAAGCCACCATTCCGTTCCAAACACAGGGAAAAGCATCTTCAAAACACGCGCCCGACGCTGTTTTAAGGACCGCAAATAGGCATCAACACTGAATTTTGACTATCGTTACATCACCCACCCGAGCGACGGCGAAATAACCGCCAACTCAGCCTGTGAATTAGGTCGTTACATCACCCACCCGATCTGTGGATTGGGTCGTTACATCACCCACCCGATCTGTGGATTGGGTCGTTACATCACCCACCGGCGCTTCGTTACATCACCCACCGGGCATTTAAAAAAAATCTTTTTAAACAACGAGTTACGAACGTTATTTACACCCTTAACAACGCGCGCGTTTCTTAACATTAATACATTTAACTCTTCGTGTGCGCGGGTGAGCACGTGCACGCGCGAGAAATCAATCAAAACAGTCCCCCACGGGGGAAGTGCCAGACCCCCTATCGAGTTGGCACTACGTGTCCAACTCTCAGGCGTGCCGCCCGCCTACGGCTCCTGGCTGCTAACCCCCCGACCCCCTCTACACGAGGGGGAGAAACAGCCAGTTGGGCAGGAATGCAAGAAAATTTGCCACCTCATCCACCAAACCAGCACCAACTGCAAAAGTAGCCTCACCATCTCTTCGATTGAACGCAGACGCGACAGGAGGCAGACGCAACCGCCCAAGCAGCGATTTTTTCGAGAAGGTCAAGGGGTTGGGTTGGGCTAGGCGAATTTTTGCGTTGTAGACCGTTTAAACGCGTCTTCCACTTTCTTTCCTGCCCGGTGGGTGATCTACAGTGGAATCGGCCTGCGCTGACCTGGTTTGGCTGGTAAGGCTGCTCAGGACTTTGGTCTGTGGTGAGGTCTTATTTGTGGGTTGATTAATTACTTTGTTTGTTTCTTAGTTCGTTTCTTTGTTTGTTATGTTAGAATGAGGCATCACCCACCCCATCACCACCGTCCAGGAGGTTTCCCATGCGTCCAGTTGAATTCAGCCCCGAGTCGATCATCAGTGCCGGTCAGGATCTGCAGGCCACGGGCCGCAACATCACCGGGTTTGCCTTGCGTCAGAAGGTCGGTGGTGGCAATCCTTCCAGGTTGAAGCAGGTCTGGGACGAGCACCTGGCCAGCCAGTCGGTGACCAAGGCTGAGCCAGTGGCTGAATTGCCGGTGGAGGTGGCCGAAGAGGTGGCACTGGTCACCAAAGAGCTGACGCAGCGCCTTGCGGCGCTGGCCATCGAGCTGAACGACAAGGCGGTCAAGGCCGCAGAGCGGCGGGTGCATGAGGTGGTGCGTTCTGCAGGTGAGCAGCGTGCCCAGGCTGAACGTGAGCTGGCCGATGCCTCCCAGACGGTAGAAGACCTGGAGTCCATGGTTGATGAGGCGACGGTCCAGGTGACTGGGTTGGAGTCTAAGCTGGCGGATCTGCAAGCAGTCCACCAGGCACAGGCGGTGGAGCTGGCCCAGGTGCGCGAACGTCTGGTAGTGACAGAACAAACCGCCAAAGTTTCGGCGGAACAACATGCTGCGGAACTGGCGCGCATGGCTGCCACCATCGAGGCCGAACGCGTCCGTCACCTGCAGGAAGCTGAACAGCTCCGAGTTGAAATGGCGCAGCAGAAGAAAGCTAGCCTGGAGGTGGCTGCAGAGCGCGACCAGGTGCGCGCCGATCTGGCGGCGATCACCGCCAAGGCCGCGGCCATTGAGCAGGCGCACCAGGAACAGCGCAAAGCGGCTGAGCTGGAAACCAAGCGCGCCGGGGAGCGTCTGGCCAAGGCCGAAGCTGGCCAGGAGAAAGCGCACCAGGAGGCCAGTGCAGCTCGGGAGGATGCGGCGAATTTGCGCGGGCAGGTCGAGGCGATGAAGGCTCAGGTGGCTGAGCTGATGCAGGCATTGAGCGGTCGTCATCGTGGTTGAAAGGACTCAATAAGCCAAATATTTTTTGGCTTGGAACCCCGATTCCACGACACAATCCATTGGTTTTGGTTGTCACTTGACAACCTTTATTTTTTTCATTAATCTGGAGCTACAGATGGCGCGCTCGATGCACTCAAAAAAAGAAGTGGAAGAGGCACTTCGGCATGCTGAGGCCAATGGATGGCGGGTGGAGCAGGGTGGCTCGCATGCCTGGGGCAGGATTTACTGCCCCTACAACGACGACGAATGCCGGTGCGGCGAGTTTTGCATCACCAGTGTCTGGAGCACCCCGAAGAATGCAGGTAACCATGCCAAAGCCATTCGGCGGGTGGTTGACAACTGCACGACGTACAAGAAACACATGGCTCAAGATGAACCCAAAAAGGACGCATGATGGAATACACCTTTACCCTCACTTACCGGCTGTCAGAGGCGGATAGCAACCAGGACGCGATCGTGGAGCGACTGGGTGAAGCTGGTTGCGATGATGCGTTGATTGGCATTGGCCAGCCTGGTCGTCTCGCGTTGGAATTCACCCGTGAGGCAGCATCAGCCGAGCTGGCTATGGTCAGTGCACTGACCGACATCAAGCGTGCCGTCCCGAGTGCGCAACTGATCGAGGCCGCTCCAGATTTTGTGGGACTGACCGATGTGGCGGAGATGGTGGGTGTAACCCGGCAAAACCTGCGCAAGCTGATGCTTGGTTACCACTCCAGTTTTCCGCTCCCGGTGCATGAAGGCAGTTCCACCGTCTGGCATTTGGCTGACATGCTTGACTGGCTCAAAGTCAATGTTGCTTACCAGCTTGAACCTGCCACGCTGGATGTGGCCAAGACCACCAAACAAATCAACCTGGCCAAACAAGCCCGGCAAATTGCACCGCAAATCAATCTGGAAGTTCAAGCGTTTGTCGTTTAACAAGCGCATACAAAAGAAAACCCCACACTCGAGGAGGTGTGTTACGTCCGTCGAAATCCAAGGCTACTGAAAAGTGCAAATTTTCAGGTACTGAAGGTGTGACCAGAGAAAACAAAACCCAACGCCGAAGCGCTGGGTTTTGTAATGCACGAGTCGAGAAGGTTGCCAGTCAACCTGGCGAAATGAAGCGGGGCGGACCCCATAGTTAAAAGCAGAGATGTTGTGGATTGGGTGAGAGGTCAATCCGTCTGTGACTATCTTGGAAATGTCGGACAAAGAAAAAGGCCGCATAAATGCGGCCTTTAGGGGTTGGTCATGATCATCAAAATAAATTTTGATGGCTTACCACTCGACTCGTTAGAGCACCCCACTCCTGTTTTCGGCTCTCACACCGTTTTAATCAGGAATGTCCCAAACCTTGCGGTTTGTCTTTTCAATAAGCCCATCTCTGGGATTATCTGCACAGTTTTAAGACAGCTACCACGCCGCCCAACAAATCCTCCCGCCAAGGAGAATTTGCGACTCTCACACATCACATTGATCTTCCCGACCAATCCACAAACAATTTACTCGCCCCAGACTTTCGATAACAACATCACCGTATAACTTGACCATCACAGTCATGGGCCAGATTCGCCCCAGCAAGTTGTCTTAAAGCTTTACAGCCCCATGTTTTTTTGAATATCTTTTACACAGATATTCTCAAACACTCTACTCATCCAGTCTCCAAGTCTTTCCTGCATCAACATCTTTCGACATTGACAGTGCCGCCAAGCACTAGGTTAAGACCGTCCCAAGTTATTCAACCTTTGCAATTAACTCGATTGCTCACTCCATTTATATCAATTGCCCTACGGCTACTCACTTGCGGCATCTGCCGGATCGTGTTTTTTGGGGCTCGATGTTCCAGAGCGGCTCCCATAAATTGATCAAACTTCAAAGTGACTCTCTGCCTTTCGGCTGCAACCCGTTTCCCAAGTTAATCCCCTCGATGCACCCCCTTGGGTGCAATTACAGGCTTAAGCTATTCGCCGATCTGGTTTTTCAACCAGTACCACCAAGTCCAGATTTCTCCTCCTTGGCCCACCAGAATTTCTCCTGGTGCCGACACCCACCTGCGAGTCCACGTCCAGCAGTTTCCCAACTGGCCATGGGCTGAATTCGTCTCATGACTTATCAGCAATCCAAAGTTGACAGGGTGAGGCTGGTTGCCCAACCGCCCGTGTCCTTGTCGCCCAACTTCCAAAAACCGATCAATTTAGTTTGTACAAACCAAATTGATTTGTACAAATCCCAAAGCCTCGATTGGGTCGAAAGGGGAGTGACTCCCTAGCGCCCTTCGTAGTCGTGGCGAGCCCTGTTAGAGGCACCACGCTTCGGCGAGTGAGTTGACTGGTCTTGGCGGACCTGTCAACCATGGACCATCCGGTCCTGCTTGTTTGTGATGTAAGACGCACTTGGCGGCGCGTCTTACCGGGCATTCTGCCCGGTTTTTCTTCGTCCGGCAAGCCGTACTCAGGAACATCTATTAATACAGTTGCAAAAATGCAAATTCATCTGCCAATAAAGTACGTTTGCATATATATTTGGTATCATCACAAAAATGAAAACCTGGGTCTTCACTTCCAAAGCCGCTTTCATGCAGCGCATCCAGGACTACGTGCGCACCGGCCACGGCCTGTTCGTCCAGGGCGTGATCGGAACGTCCAAGGCCCCGGCTTTTGCTGAGAAGATGACCGCCCTGCACCCTGTCTTTGACAACAAACTCAAAGCTTTCCGTGCCCGTGAAAAGGGTGAGGCCACGGGTCGTCTGATGTTCTGGTTGCCCCATTCAGACAGCGAAAACGTGCACTGGATTCTGCTCATCCACCCCGCCAAAGACGATCCAGAGCACCCGGAAAAAGCCAAACTGGACCCGTCCGAGAAGTGGAAAAACGCCTTTCATCGTGATGAAAAGATCGAGCTAACCGGCTACGAACTCGTGCGCCAGACCAAAGAAAACGCGAAAAAGCCGGTCTGGACATGGCGCTACCGGGCCGACCGCTACGACGATCTTCGCGACCAATTGGTGTTGGCCATCCGTTCCAAGCGCGACCAGGATGTCAAAAGATCACTTGAAGTGATCTGGGGCAGCATGGGGTTTGCAGGCTCCAGGTCGCAGGCCAAGGCGTTGGAAAAGATATTCAAGGATGAATGGAAACGCCGTCGCCCTAGTGAGAATCCGCCGGAAACACCGGCAGGTCATGGCTATTTGCGGCGAAAGGCTGATACTGGCATATTTCTAGGTGGAGCCGTGACAAAAGCCTCGCTTATTCCAAGCAGAAAAGTAAGTACAAGGAAAATAAAGCCAACAGAAGAAACAGAAAAATCTTTGGTAGAAGATCAATGCGGTGATGTTGAAATTTAAAAATGAAAATAAATAATATGAATCTTGAAAACATTGCCATCCAGCTTGAAGCCCATCCTGATTACAAGGTACTACGCCGCTTGGTTCCAAGAAAACAGTTTTTTGATATTCCGACTGCAGATTTAAAGCGCGGCGTAATTATTGATACTGAAACAACAGGGGTTGATACCGCTAAAGATGAAATAATCGAAATCGGGATGATATTGTTTGACTACGATCCAATCACAGGGCAAGCCTGTCGTGTGATTGATACTTATTGTGAACTTGAACAGCCATCAAAGCCTATTCCGCTAGAAACCACCTTGGTGCATGGGATTACCGATGACATGGTGCAGGGAAAAAGAATTGATGACAACAAGGTGGCCGAATTTCTTTCAAATGTGGAGTTGGTCGTTGCGCACAATTCTTCTTTTGATCGAGCCTTGCTGGAGCGCAGGTTGCCGATATTCAAAACACTTTCCTGGGGTTGTTCGTTCAAGGAAATACCGTGGCGCAATGAAGGTATTGGTTCTCAAAAGCTTGATTACATTCTGAGTCAGTTTGGTTTTTTCCATGAGGCGCATCGTGCCGAGGCGGACTGCCTGGCTTTGCTGGAAGTGCTGCAAAGACCGCTGCCTGGTAGCGGTCGTCTTGGTTTGTCCTGGATACTCGATGCACAGCGGCAACCGGTCTATCGGGTGTGGGCGACTGGCTCACCGTTTGACAACAAGGACCAGCTCAAGGCTTTAGGTTAACGGTTTGATGGAGCCACCAAAGTTTGGAACCTGTTGACCACCCCTGACCGACTTGAACAGGATCTGGTTACGCTCAAGCAGGCTGGCTACAACGGAAAGGCATCTCGCGTCCAGATTGAAACGCTGGATGGTTTCGTGCGGTATTCGGTTCGGCCGGGTGAAAAGGTTCAGCGTGCGCTCTGATGTGTGGCAAGCAAGTTTTGCCACCGATCTGAACTTATCCATGAAAACAAGCGCTGTCAATCAATGCCACCAATGTGGTGCAACGAGCTACAAAGCGATCATCAAGCGTGATGGTCAGGGCGGAATGCGACCGTCTGGAGAATTTAAGTGCACCGGATGCAGCTTGATTTTCAAGAGCATCGACGAGTGGCGAGTGGGTGTGACGGGTCGTGGTGAACCGCAAAATCTGCATGAATCTGCGCAGGCGAAAAGTTACTCTAGAAAATCTTGATAAATCGCGAAGTGACCGAAAAACTCTAACAAAAACTCTAACAATACTTGACACAACTTGCTTATATTGAAACAATACAATACTTTACAATTTTAAAAAGCGATAAAAATGGCGACGAAACGATCAGAGCTAACGGATGAGCAAGTACAAACCCGCGCAGAAGCGACAATCTCTAAGATAAAGCTGGATTTTGAGAAAAGTCCGGCCTCTTATGTCAGTAATGATGATATGAAATTCGTCGTCGGAAGGAAGCGGGACAGGGATGAAGTTCGGGCCGAGTTTGCGCAAAAGGTGCTGAAAGACTTCAACGCCGCGATTGTTGATGTGGGTGGTGGGCGAACGGCGGTTGTCAAACGTTGAGAAATACGCAGGCAAACGATTCGATGCTCACGTCTCCAATTGCGGTGACGGAAATTTCGAGGGTTTGTGATTAGAACCCCATGAAGCGATTTTTTGCGGGTGCCAAGGGGTTGGGGTTACCCCCAATACGGCGCAATTCTGGTTGGATCCGTTGGCAGCACTTGGGTGTGGTGTCAGACACGACGGGGGTTATGTCAAGTCCAGTCCTCTGCCAAACTCAAATCATGCACAAAGACGCGGCCATTGAGAATTTCGTGACGGAAGATGCGTCGTTCACGGACAGCTGATTTGTCGGGAAAATCTGTGAATCTGTCATTGCTGATGATGTATGCATCCGGGTTAGAAGCGGTCTCAAGCAGCGTTTCATCTGCACTTTGCTTCGAAGCTACAACATGCACTTGAACAACATCACCAAACTGAGCAGCAATCTCTTGATCGCGCATATGAAGGTGATGGCGAATAGTTGCATCGAATACGATAATTACGGGAAAGTCGACTGAAATTTTTTGCACTACTGCCCGCAGTGCAGAGAGCCCAATGAATGTTTCTTGCTGATAGCACAGATTATTGCCATCAATGACAAGGAGTTTTATGACTCGGGTGAGTCGATCAATGATTGATTGGGCCCGTACTTCAAGTTTTTTAATGGTTCGGTAAACGCCCTCCAGTTCTTTCTCCCTAGCTCCGATTACTTTTCTCGGACTGCCTTCGCCGAAATGGTTGTTGCACTCGTCATGAACCCTTTTTCGTTCGAAGCTGTTGGGTGCATTGTTAAGTCTCTTGTCGAAAGTTGCTGCACGGGCAATTTCAGTTTCAATTTCGGATTTTTGCCGCTGAGCCTCCAATAGCGCCTCTAACGGTTCATGCAATTGATCGTCAGCTCGCCTTTTTTTCACGTCCGCCTGAGCAAGTTCAGTTTGCAGTTGAACCAAATGAGAGTTCAACGATTTCACAGTTGCCTCAGCCTCCAATCGGTCAAAGGCGCGATAGCGATCAAGTTCAACATGCTGGTTGGTAAATTGTTCGGTTTCTGACTGAATTCGCTGCTGGAGATCATCTCGCCTACGAGTCAGTAGATCAATTGACTTCCGTTGATCGTCAAGTTGTCTCACTTTTGCAGAACGCTCCGACGAGAACCAATAACTAGGCTTCCACCCAAGACGTACTGCTTGGTTCAGATCTTTCACACTTAGATTTAAATCTTTCAAGTTCACGAGTATTTTTTCCCGCTCCATCTTGAGTTGATCTATTTCCCGCGACATGGCATTTATTTCTGAAAATAAATCACTCACATTAAAGTTGTCATACCAAACAACCTGACGCCGTATTTCATTTTCCTTGCTTTCTGCTGCTGAAACTTTGTCTGACAGCGCCCAGTAATGTTCAGAAAAAGGGTTTTTGTTGTAATTCAAAGAGCCTCCGGTAATGATTCATCTAAGTCGCTGATTTAATAATTTCTTATTAAAGAGAAATTTTTGACTCTCTTCTAATTTTCTCAATATATTTTCCGAAACCAACGGTCGATAGAACACTGACAACTGCGACAATCGCGAATGCTGCGAGATGCTCAAGGGGTGAATTTGTAGAAATCATTTCGTATCCATATCGATAGTTTTGTTTTCAATAAGAAGTGGTGAAGCAGACATTCTTTGACCACATTCACTGCAGAATTTCATGTCTTTAGCTACTACTGCGCCACACTTTGGACACTCTTGGATTAATGCTTTTTGCCGCATGTACGCAAGCTGAATGACGCAAGGAACAGTTATGCGGTAAGCCGGGCTGGCAAGGTCAAAAGCGGTCCAAATACCGGTGATTGCCCATCCTACTGGTCCTGCAAAAACGCTAATCCCTCTCATCAGACCGCCAGTAGCTACAAAAGTTAACCCTTTGCCAAGTAGCGCTTTGGCTGTTGCTTGTGCAACTATGGTCGCCATCTTGTAGAAGGCAAACCCCGACACCCTGATCACGCCAATTAACGCAGCCATGGCCACTGGTCCAACGCCCTCATACCTCACGCCGAACTGGTCGAAAAAATCCTTTTTTTCTTCTTCCGACATCTTGTCTAAAGATTTTTCAACGATTTTTAGAAGAATTGAACTTTCAATTTGAGCAACATCTTGTTTTTCATTGAAATTTGCTCCAACGTGACTGGCGACGTCACAAACAATTTCTTTGTATAAAACACCTTTTCCACCTCTGAAAACTGAAACCAGAGAATTTCCGCCAAATTTTTGAATCTCCTCGGCTATTGTCTGTTTTAAAGGATAAGGCACCAAATTTTTCACATTGATTAATGATGCCATCACTTCATCATCCAATGACATTCGTCCTTTTCCATTGTCGGTGATGACATCAATAAGCAGGCCAATGTCTTCATTTGAAGCATGTTCAAGGACACTCATTAATTCACTGTCTTCACGATAATTTTGCATATTTTCTTTCTATATTGACTTGTTAAAACTAGAACCAACTATTGCACCAATTGCTGTAAGAATTGATAAGTCACCACGGTTTTTAGCAGCACCCTGTGCAACTGCTGTTGTTGTAAGAATAGCCCGACGTTTCATTTCATTTCTAATGTCAATGTCACGGTCAATTTCATCTTGCCTAGCACCAACTTCCTCCTCATCCGCTTTAAAGTTATTGTTATCTGGATAGAGCTTCAATTTTTCAGCAAGTATTAATCCGACTCTGACCTTGTCTCCGTGGGTGGCTCTGGATGTCAAATCACTGAGGAAAGAACCAGACAATGCTTGCGGCAACCCATTCAGCGCTCCTAGCAATTTTTGCCAGTCATCGGCTGACATAAGTAAATAAGCAGGAGGCAAATTGAGTGCTGCAGCCAAACGACAGAGGGTTTCCAAGTCTGGATTTGCTTGTATTCCACTGGCTGTCTTTCCGTTTGCTAACTTGGAAAGTGTGCTGCGCGCAATATCAGTCTGACGGTTTAAATCCGTGAGATTCATCTTCGTTATGTCATCGTCGCCTTGCGTGTTGCCCGCCACTATCAGGGCAGCGCTCAAGTTCTGGGCAAGTGTTCTTCGCATCGTTGCTGCAAGAGCTTCCCACTCTCCAGTTTCAGACGTGTCCATTGGCTACTCTCGTTCTTCAAGGTTTGAATTGGCCGAATGATATATCTGGATTAAACAAGCGCCTTGTTTTGAGACGCTTAAAAGCTTCTAAAAATTTAAGTAGGAGTTTTAAACGATGGTGAAGCTTTAAGAGTCCTTAATGTGGAAGTTTGGCATAAATGCGGCTTAACATCCGTTCAATTCAACAGCCTTCTACAACAAAGATCGGACAAATCATGAAGTTGACCCACCACGCCAATACGAGAAGTCAGCAGCGCGCTATTCCACCCATGTTGGTTGACCTGCTGCTCCAGTTCGGTAAAACCGAGTCAGCAGGAAATGGAGCTGAGAAGCTGTTTTTTGATAAGCAATCTCGCAGGCGCATTGCAGCTTACGCCGGGTCTTTGGCGACACTTTTGAATGAGCACCTGGACGTGTTTGCGGTGGTCAGCGATGACATGCAAGTCATTACGGTCGGACATCGGATTGAACGCATTCGAAGTCACTAAAAGCGCTGGAAAGCAACCGACTCTGTGACGGTCTTCTCGCAGAAATGTCAACACAAAGAGTTAAAAATGAACATAGAACTTTTCAAAGCGATTTTCAAAGCAGTAGGTCAAGCAGCCGCCTTGGGTGTGTTGCTCGTTAATGTTTATGAAGTTGCCAGCAAGCTTTGGCGCTCAAGATTCCTGACCCACCTGTGCTCACCGAAAGCTGACCCACCGAGTGCGCGCCTGTTTGTGATCGGTCGCGCACGAAGGACTTCAAGCTGAGGTGTGGCGGCTGCATCTGCGCCGCTGTGGTACGCAGCT
>CAIUAY010000258.1 GCA_903897335.1 uncultured Chromatium sp.
ACGGCTGTGGCAGACGGTATGGTGGTCATAGCCCCAAGCGGACAAGCGAGCATCGATGTCGTACGCATCGGTGTAGAAGCGTGTTCCCTGAGCGACAGTGGCACGGATGACCGGCGCGATGGTCTTCTGCTGGACATTCTCCAGCATCCGCATCACTGTTCCGTCCCGTGGGATTATATACCGAAAAGGAGCTATCCTTTGTTCCAGGCTCGTGAGGCGCTGCGCACACTCCGCGATGAGATGAGAGTGACCAAGCGCCCCCAGTCAACGACGCCTTCATCGATCTGACGGAACAATTAGGTTTAACCGGCGCAGAAGCCTTTGATGTCATTGGTTTGAAGAATGGCGAGGCGAAACAGGTTGAGGTGCGGGCGACTGCCGCTGATGGGACGGTGAAAACCTTCGCGGCAAAGGTGCGGATCGATACGCCGAACGAAGTGGATTACTACCGCAACGGTGGCATTCTGCCGTATGTGCTGCGGCGGCTGGCGGCTTGATCGCGTATCCCGCACGACAGATTAGCCCCCAACGATTGGGGGCTGCGACCTTTAAATGTGCGCTTCATCTGCTTCTATCTCATCCTCCGGCTGACCTTGATCCAAAGCACGATCAATCACCTTCTTGCCCATTGCCTGCTCGACGATTGCCAGCAGACGTTCCTGTCGATACTGGTAAAAGTGATCAAAATCATCGGCGCGTAGAGCTGCGGGATCGATGCAATGACTCGCCAGAATCGCATTCATGGACGCATCGTCTAAACCCACCTGTTTATGTGACTGAATTGCAGCAAGATAATTGGAAGGTGCTTTGCCGCCAATCATGCGATTTGCTTTGTAGGAGATCGGCGTTTTGTTGATGATGGCGTTGAGCACTCCCGGTTTGATGCGCCGGTGTTCACACCATGCCTTGGGAAAAATGTGGTGGATATCCAGCGCCACTTCTTCGTGGTCGAGTTCCTGAATGGTGGCCTTCCAGAAAAAATCCCGGGCACCATCGCGTAGCATCAAAATGTTGAGTCCCTTGTAAGCGGCGCTTAAACGCGAGCGCAGGGTATGGAGCCGACTTGGCTGAAAGGATGCCTCATAAATAGTGCGCGGCTCTTCCCGGTTTTCGTTGATCCAGACAAGTAACTCCTCAAGATCATTCGCAATCCGGGTTTCCACCGCGCCGCCATAGAGTTCGCCTAAAACGCCACACCAATACCAACGACACAGCTTGTCGTAGATCTTCGGCTCCAGCCAGCGATCCTTAATCTGCGATAACACAGCCGCCAACGGGATTAACTGGGTGCGATAGGGCAGGTCGCGGGCAGCAAAAAAGCATTCCTTGCGTAAGAACTTGGCCGCTAACAAAAACCCTTTTTCCAGTTCTGGTGCCCAGCGTTGATAGTCTGCCAATGCCAGCGACAACACAGCGACACGTTTGGCGCTAACAGCTGATACCGCCTTGCCACTCTTGCCTTCAGCGATGTCAGTACGGCGGCGTTCAAGCGTATGCAGCAAGCTGATGCCCTGTAAAAAATCAGTTGGCTCCACTGCGGCGAGCAACGGCTCAGTTTTAATCCGTTCGCTGCGTCCGATTGTCTTACGCAACGTACTTCCGTACCAATCATCGCGCAGATTAAAGCCATCAGCGGCGAAACTCGCGGTGACCAGTTCAAATACCGAGAGCGGCACCCCGCCGGTATTCACTTTTTCAAACACCAAACAGACCGCTTCCTTGCTGGTCGTCCGACCCAAAGCAATCACCGGAAGCTGATAGCTGGTAAATGCCGTGATCACTTTTGGCAAAAATTCGGTTAGAAACAGACCAACTTTCTCTGGGTTGAATTTATAGAGGTCAGTCAACCAGTAAAGTGGACCCCATGTCCAGGACAGTTTTTTCCCGAATTTAAGTGGTGCTGGCCACCTCAATCGCAGCGGTTTGGCGCTGCCCCAGTTCCGATTCTGCCTTGCCGAAGCGATCCACGATTTTCGCTCCCCCGCCGTCC
>CAIUAY010000259.1 GCA_903897335.1 uncultured Chromatium sp.
CATTGCGACATCCTCGAAACCGGCAACGACTCTTACCGGTTCAAGCAACGCAAAAAGGCCAATCAGACCCTCTGAGTCGCTCGTTCAACTGGAAAAAATTCGATGTTGATGCCTGGTAACTTTTGGATGGTGATTGACACACATCGCCTTTCTGCTGACACGTCTGCGATCCATCGGTTCATCCCCGCGAGCGCGGGGAACACGCCGGGATCGCCGCGCAACAGGCATCGGACGCCGGTTCATCCCCGCGAGCGCGGGGAACACTTAAACTGATCAAACTCACCATCTGGCCGTTCCGGTTCATCCCCGCGAGCGCGGGGAACACCTGGTCGGACTCAATGGCGGCGTCGAATTGGTCGGTTCATCCCCGCGAGCGCGGGGAACACCATTTGACGATTCAGGCGTATGTGTCAGATGACGGTTCATCCCCGCGAGCGCGGGGAACACTTTAACGGTAACAAAAAATGTTACCGTGTTACCGGTTCATCCCCGCGAGCGCGGGGAACACATCTTTTGAACAGATTTTGGAGTCTTCCCGATCGGTTCATCCCCGCGAGCGCGGGGAACACTCCCTCTCTCATGGTGCCTGTCGATGCCTATTCGGTTCATCCCCGCGAGCGCGGGGAACACCGAGACCCGCAAGGCGCGTGGTTCGGATTCGCCGGTTCATCCCCGCGAGCGCGGGGAACACGCCGAAAGAGGCCGTCCAATGATCCGCGCCGCCGGTTCATCCCCGCGAGCGCGGGGAACACAATCGCTCGAATCCGGGTCTGTGTATCGCGTACGGTTCATCCCCGCGAGCGCGGGGAACACTCTTCCCGTACTTACCTGATCTTCAAAAGAAAATCAGGCACACACAAATCTACCAGAAAAATAGCCAATTTCAAGGGGGTTGGTTTTTGGTTGTTAAAGAGCTTTTTCAGGTTCATCGGGCGGCAAAAAACTGACTAATCGCAGACCATCAAAATCGACCGGAATCCTCCGATTCTTCCCGGCAGTGAGAAAATCGTAGCCCGATTCCGTGTTCGTGTTCCAGGCGATGATGGCGCTGCCTTCCTCCACCCCCTCCAGCACCTGATCCCAGATGAACTCGCGCAGCCGTTTGGATGGGTTGCCGATATAGACGCCCGCCCGAATCTCCAGCAGCCACACGGCAAGCCGTCCGCGCAGACGGGGCGGGACAGTTTCAGTGACGATGACCAGCATCGCCTAGATTCTCCGTGTCCTTGATGGCGGGGACGACCGATTCCTTGGGAGGCTTGGGCGGTTCCAACCCGCCCGCAGATAGCACCTCCTCGATCATCGGGATGATTTTGCCGAGCAGTTTGGTCTCGCGAAAGACATTGCGGCAAGCCAGACGAACCTCGCGTTCGGCTTGGGACTGGGGCGGATTTCTGGCCGCAATCTTGAACGCGACCGGAACCACGGTCTCAAATTTAACGATGTCCGCGATATCGTAGACGAACGACTGCGGTTTGCCGGTATGGATGAACCCCACTGCCGGAGCATAACCAGCCGCCAGTACGGCAGCCTCGGTGATACCGTAAAGACAGGCGGTTGCGGACGACAGACAGGTATTGGGAAGGTCGCTGGTGTCCCAATCCGTGGGGTCATAGCGGCGACCGTACCACTGGACGCCATGGCGCTTGGCTAGATTGTCGTAGGTCTTCTTGACGCGCGCCCCTTCGATACCGCGCAGTTGCTCGACACTGCGCCGTTCGGGCGGTGCTTCGCCGAACCTCAATTCGTACATCTTGCGCACCACCTTGAGCCGAGCCTGATCGTCGAGTGCGAGTTTGGCCTGATAGAGCAGCCGATCCGAGCGGGCACCACCGGGTTGACCGGAGGCGTAGAGCCGCACACCGGCCTCGCCGACCCACACCAGCAGGGTACCGACCCGCGCCGCCAGCGCTGCCGCCCGATGCGAAACGCGGGTGCCGGGTTCGAGCATGATGCAGGCGATGCTGCCGATGGGGATATGCGTGCGCACGCCGGTCTTGTCGATGACGACGAAAGCGCCATCGAGCACATCGATCTCGCCGTACTCGATGAAGATCATCGAAATGCGTTCTTTCATGGCAATGGGCTTGAGTGGGGGAAGCATTGCGGGCGTCCCTGTCAGATCAGATCCAGGGGTTGAGTAAGTTGACCCCGGTACGTTCGAAGTCGCGTACATTGCGCGTCACCAGAATGAGACCGCGATTGAGGGCGACAGCGGCCAGCAAGGTGTCAACCGTTGGCAGCGTTTCGCCCTGTTTGATGGCGGCGCCCATCATCCGCCCCCAACGCTGCATGTCGTTCAGATCGAGGCCAGGATGCGCTGTTGGAATCGGGGAATCAGGTGCTGGTCGAGCCACGCCTGGAGATCCGTTTGCCGCCGTCCCTCCGGCATCCGAGAGATGCCTTTCTGAATCTCCCCCACCGACACCACGGAGATCGCCATCCGGGTTTCATCGCTGTGTTGCATCCAATCGAACAGTCCCGGATTGACCCTTGGCTTGGCGAACTCGGACAAAACATTGGTATCCAGCAGAAATGTCACCGGCGTCACAGGTCGACATCCCGACCGAAGTCCTGGTCGCGCTCAACCTCGATTCCAGAGCCGCGCAGCGGTGAGTTCATCAAGAATTCGGCCAGCGTCTCCTGATGGGGCAAGAGCCGCCGATAGTCATCCATCGACAGCAGGATTGCCGCTTCCTCTCCGCCGACCGTGATGACTTGCGGCCCGGAACGCTGAGCCTCCTCGAACACCTGGCTAAATTTATCCCTTGCTTCTTGCAGTTGCCAATTCATGAGGGCCTCCTCTCGTTTGAATGAAACGCTCACCGCGAAGCCTCGCTCAAAGGAGCGTGACCCGACGTACCAGCAGCAGACCGCAGCCGAAGGCTTTGGCGGGGCCGATGCCGTTGAACAGGATCGGGGTGAATCGCTCCAGATCGGTCACCTGTAATTCGCCCTCGAAATCGACCGTCGACAGCGCGATCCCGCGTTTCCTGTTCATCCGATGGGTGCGATAACCATCGACGCGAAGGCTGGCCGGGCTGAACTGGCAGCCCAGGCGCTCCTCCCGCTCGCGCAGCCAACCGGCACCCGCTTCATAGGCGAGGTGGGTCAGCGATGGCCGTTCGTCCGGCGGCAGCGCCTTCCAATCCATGCGCTGTTTGGCGTCCATCACCACATCGTGCCGTTTGATCCTGTGCTTGGGTTGCCCTGCTTTCAGGCCGCTTGTTCTCAGCTTCGGTACCCCATCGCGATCAAGCACGACCTCGCCAGGCCGTGCCACGGCCGGATTGGCGCGCAGCCTGAACGCCAGTCGGTCACCCAGGGTCAGCGCCGGGCGATAGTCCTTGGACTCGATGCGCCATTTCCCGCTGATGTCGCGCGGCTCGTCCCTGGAGAGCACATAGAGCAGCGGCAGCCCATCCCGAACTTCCGCCCGGAACAGAAATCGAACCTGCGTCGGTGGCTGCTCGCACGGCAGGTCGAAGAATCTCCACACCAGTTGATGTTGCCCATAGGGGTCGAGTCCGCCAAAGGCGACAAGGTCGCTGAAATCCAGGCCAGGACGAGGCGTCATCCGGCTCAGCCGATAGGATGCGCCATTCATGTCGCGGCTCCGGTCGTGTGGTGGGCGCGGCACTCTTCACGCACGGCGAACTGCCAGCGGCGACGGGAGGTCGGAAGATCGCGCCGGCGGACGGTGAGTTCGGCGTCAAGACTGGTTTCGGCGTCGCTATCCCAGCAGAGGATCGGTTTGGATTCGTCCAGGTGCCGCCAGATCGCTGGGAGATCCCGGTCGTCGATGACATCCTTGACGGCTTGGGCAAGGCCGTATCCGTCAAGCGCCGCCTCAATGCCGTCCGCCGTGCGAATGCCAGGATTCAGCGGCAAGGCGAGTGGGCAGGACTTGCGCCCCAGGTAAAGCACGAATTCAGGCGCCAGCAACCGATCACGCAAGGTTTGCAGCGGGTAAGGCGCGCCCTCCCGTGCCCACAGGGCGATGCCCGCGTAGGCATCCTGTCGATAGTCGCGGCGGGACAGGATGGTGTTGAGTTCGTGGCGCGGCATCCAGGTCAGTTCATCGCGACGGGTGGCGAAGACCTTCCGGTTTCTGCCGCTGCCTGAGGACGGCACCTGTGCCGTGTGATAGTCGGTGAGCGGCAAGCCCGGCAGGGTGATCTTCGCGGCCATGCCGTAGCCCTCGGCCAGTGCCAGGTGTTCCGCCTCCCACTGGCGGCGCTGGTTCTCGTCGGCTGTCGTGTCGGGACGGCGCAGACCCAGCACGGCGGCGATCAGACCCAGCACGGCGGATTTTGATGGGGCGAGATCCGCTGGCCTGGTCTCACCCACGGCGATGTCACCCCAGGCCGAGAGCGGGCCATAGAGTTGAAAGACCAGGTATTCCCTCATGCGTCATCCCCAGCCGCCGCCCAAGTCTTGAGCGCCGAGAAATCGCCTTCGCCCGCGATGGCATTGATGCTGCGCGACGCGAGCGGTTTTGACTGGTAATACACCTTGTCGAGGTTATCGCGCATGGTGGTCAGCGCCGCCACGGCGCTGTCGAGCATGTCGCCTTCCCTGACCGGCTTCATGAAGGCCAGCGACAAGGAGCGAGGTTGACGACGGCCCTTTTCGGCCAGGACGTAATAGGCACAGGCGCGGCTGGCAAAACTGTTCTGTTTGCCGGTTGGTGCGACGGTGGCGGCGGCCTCGATCAGCGCCTGAATGGTCCGACTGACGAGATCGGCATCGCCGCCGAGGTTTTCGTGCAGCCGGTCGCAGTCGATGCAGACGTATTGATAGAACAATCCGGCGCCGAAACCCTGCTCGCCCATGTGGGCGGAACCGGCGTCTTCCTCATGATTGTTGAGATCGTCCACGGCGGTGAAGAAATCGTCTTCGACCGCCGCACGGTGAACCGTGATGGCGTGAGCGACCTGGCAGGCGGCTTCGGTGTTGAACGCCGGGCTATCGGCCAGCATGCGACCAAAGAGAGCGATATCGGCGGCCGTGTGTTGTTTGCGCAGCAAGGCTAATTCCGGCTCCGTGGATGCGCGGCGCTCGCTGATCAGCACATCAGTCAAGGCGTCGATAGCCTGCTCTTCTTCTGGACTGAAATGAGCAAGCTGTTCGATTTCCAGATCGTTGCGTGGTTCGTTTTCTTTCTTGGCCTTGAGCTTTCCGAAGCGACCGGCAATGGTTTGCGCCCAGTCCTTCGCGTCTTTCTCCTTGATCCCCGCCGCCGTCAGCTTCTCGAAGATCTGAATACCTTTGCGCTTGGTGCGGTTGCCCATGTTTCCCTTTACTGCATCCTCGAATTGCTCGGACGTTCGCCAGGCGCGTTTCAGACTTTGACTGGAGATCCGCAAGCGTGGGATGCCGCCCATGATGGCGCTCTTGGGCCGGTTCAGATCATCGCGATTCAGGCAGGCGGGCGGATAACTGGTCAGCAGATGCAGTTGCAGAAAGTTCGACATGGTCAGCTCCAGGATTCTGAATCGATTTAAGGTTTGAGCGGCGCGGCGGCGTAATAGTCATAGGCCAGACGACGGCGTGGATCGTAAGGCCGCTTCTCATCTAGCGGCGACCAGTTCCAGACCGTTGCAGTGAGGTCCGTCAGATCTGCCTTGTCGTCCAGCACAGCCAACGCACGACGCAACAGCATGTACAACTCTTCGATGTCATCACAGGCCAGGATGCGGCGCAGGCGCAGTTCCGAGAAGGTTGGCGAGGAACCAGCCGCTTTCGGCGTGCCCATGCGGGTGGCGAGCCCCGTATCGGCGAGTGTCTTGATCCGTGCCGACAGGCCGGCAATGGCAGCAATCCTGGAAAGCGGATGGTTGTGGTTGCTGATGACGTAGCCCTGGTTTCGCAGCGTTCGCAGCAAATCCACGAAGCTCGGACTCAACATGATCTCGGTTAAAGTGCCGGCGCGGCGCAGGAAAGCGCGTTCGCCTTTGTCGTCCTCCAGTCGTCGCCACCAGGCGATCAGTAATCCAAAAGATGGATGGTCAGGCTTACCTTGTGGAAATGGGTGTTTATTCCAGTCTGTCACGGCGATCTCCTTGTGAACATTCAAGATTTCTGACGCTTCGGTTTCAGTGGCTTGGGTAGGCCAAGGATTTTTTCTTTCAATGGCGCACCTGCTAGCGCTTTACCCAAGCCATTGCGCGCCCGAGCAATCTGTCCAGGGTCGACGGCATCGAAATCGCCCGTCTGAGAATGTCGGTCGAACAAGAGAAAAGCCGCAGCGCGGAGCGTCTTCAACCAACTTTCCAGGATTGGATGAGCCTGTTGATCGGTCGGCAGTAGGGTGCGGAGTTGGCGTAAATGATCATAGAAAGCCATTTCGGTTTCCGCCCAGAAATCGCTTTGCACGAAACTCAGGTCGCCGCGCACCTTGGTTTCACCGAATAACGCTGTTTTCAGACTATTGCGCAGGTCGCCAGCCACTTTGTCGGCGGCATTGACCAGACGAGTCACCAGATCTCTAAAGACGACATCCATATCCTCTGGAACGGTCAGGATGGGCATCCGCGCGTCATACCAGCAGCGCGCTTTATTGCTTTTCATGTCATAACCGAATGCCCAGAGGTCGCCATCCATGCGCGTCAAGCTGCGAAACTGTTCGACGACCCGGGCAGGTTTCTGCATGTCGTTCGCGTCGCTCTCTACCAGACCGAGCCACTGCCGGTAACCGATTCCGCCGGGTTGCGGATGCGCTGGCATGAGGGCGCCATCCTTGACGTAATGCGGACTGAGCGAGTGCTGAAATCCGCTGTAATTCACACCATAGTTTTTGGCTGTGAAGTTGCGGTAGATCACCTGATTTTCTCTGCCGCAGAGATCGCAAGCGGTTGGATCAGTCTGCGTTGGCAACAAGCGAATGCGCCGAGGCAAGGCCCAGAATTGCTGATCGGGATGCACATCGACTGGAGTCGTGACGCCCGCCGGGGGCTGCGCTTCGCTGGTCCGAGTCGGTTTAAGCCAAGGGAAGCGGTCGTGACTCAACAGGTCTGAATCAGACGCCCCGAAAACATAGCGTGATTTTTCCAGAACATTCAGCCATCCGGTTTCCCAAAGGTGCTTACCAAGAACCAACGTGGTCAGCGGTCCACCACCGCGTAATCCAGTGCGGTAACCCCGCCCACCTTCGGGGGAGTCGGTTTGCAGGGAAAACAGGGCTGTCGCTGCGCAATGCGGACAAAGCTGTTTCACCATTTCCTGTTTGATGAAGAGATCCGTTTCGCTGTCTTCGGGGGGCGAACCGATCAACAGAGCGGAAATGGCGAATTGTTTATCCAGTTCAGCCGGAGTGAAATCCTGCATGAATGCCTTCTCACCCTCCAACTCGAAGGCATGCGCCACGGTCTCGAAGCGGGTCTTGAGTTCCGCTGGCGTTGGCGGAGTCTTGCGCCAAGTGCGCCAGGTGAACAGATCGGGGGTGCAGGTGGTTTGCAGCAGGCCGATGAGGAACTGCGTCAGTGCACCATCAAAATCGGGACGAGGGCTGGCGACCGCGAGGATCGGGTTCTCATTGATGGCCTCGGTCAACTGCCAGGGCGCGATGCGTTGCCGAGAACCGTCGGCGCGCCGCACGGGAATCCAGCATTCAGAGATCAGATTCATCGATGGCGTCTCCTGTTTCGATGCGAAAGCCTGCCGTGGGTGAATAGATCACACGGATGTCTTCGTCTTGCTGATTCACCGCCCAGCCGCGCCATTCGGTTCTACATTGTTCCAATGGCACGATCAGACAGTATCGGCCTTCGTCCGGCATGGAATGGCGCGCACGCTCGATCCGGGCCTCTTCGCGAGGGCTTTCGCCCGCCACCAGACGGCGCGCGACCGTGAGTTCCGACAGCGGCCAGGCGATACCGGGATCGGCTGCCGCCCAAGCGATCAATTCACTCTCGACGATTTTCGCGAGACGCAGGCGCACGGTCTTCTCGCCCAGACGCGTGGTGATATCGGCATGTTCGTCCTCGTCGGGCCAGTGCAATCCGGTGGGGTCATAGCCTTGCTCAAAACTCAGCAAGTTGACCCGAGCCGTGCCGCGATCCGCGTGACAGGCGCCCTCGGCTTCGGCGGTGATTTTTTGAAGCGGTGCCGGGGTCCGGTCATAACCCGTGTCGCCATAGACGCTCTCGATGAGATCGCGAGCCTGCGCGGCGAGATCGAAGCCGCCGCGCTCAACCAGCCAACGAGCCGTTAGCCAGAGTTTCCCGTGATCGGGGTAGACCCTGGCAGCCTTAGACAGAAACCCCTTGAACCAGTCAGCGGCGGCATCAGGCGTCGGTTCCGGCATCAGCACGCCCAGCCGGGCGCCGCCGCGTCCTTCCAGCGGCGCGAGGTTTCCCGTGGCATCGCGCGTATGACGTTGCAGTCGTCCTGCCCTCTGGACGACAAGATCGATGGGCGCCAGATCCGACACCATGTCGTCAAAATCGACATCGAGCGATTGCTCGACCACCTGCGTGGCGATGATCAATCGGCCCCCTCGGGTCGCGGCTGTGCTGTCTGGTCCGAAGCGGTGCTTGATGGTCTCGGCGATCTCCAGCCGATCGCCCAGTGCAAAGCGGGCATGGAACAAGATCGCCGGGCTGTCGGGATGGTTGGCGTTCCAGGTCTGCCAGGCGGCCATGGCATCCACCACGGTGTTTCGCACCCAGACCGCGCAGCCGCCGCGCTGGATGATTGTTTCCAGGCGCTGAAAAACGGCTGTCTCATCCGCCAGCGAGTCGATGGCGACCGGGCGCGAAACCGCCTTTCGTGCCTGGAGTGGCGTTTCGTCGAGACCGGCGGAATGCAGATGGGTGGCCAGCGGATAAGAGGATTCGTCGGGCCTGGCTGTCGGATAACCCGCGCCATCGGCAAAGGCAGACAAGAGTCTTGCCCGCTGTCCGATCGGCAGGGTGGCGGAGAGCAGGATCGCCGAACCACCGAGCCCGGCATGAAAACGTAGCAAGCGGGCGAGCAGTTCGCCCATGTAGCAGTCGCAGGCGTGAACCTCGTCCACCACCAGAATCTTAGTGGAGAGCCCCAGCAGGCGCAGCGATTGATGCCGCAGCGGCAGCACCGCGAGCAGGGCTTGATCCACTGTCCCGACGCCGAAATCCGCGAGCAATGCCTTCTTGCGGCTGTCCGCCAGCCAGGCGGTACTGTGCTGAGAGGCCGACGGCTCCTCGTGCTGGTGGTCGTAACCGGCATCGCGGCGCCGCAGGGCATCCAGTTTGGTCTTGGTCGCGGCGGCCGAATGAGCGAGCACCAGGGAGGCGTCGCCGGTCGAGAAAAACCCTTGCCAGGTCTCATGGTCATGACCCGCATGCCGTTTCCGCAGTCGGTCGAACATGGCGTCCGCCGTGGCCATCGTCGGCAGGGCGAAATAGAGACCGCGACCCTGGCCTTCGGACATGAGGCGCGCGGCCAGCGTGAGACCGGCTTCGGTCTTGCCGCCGCCTGTCAGCTCTTCCAGGATGAAGAGTTGCGGCCCCGGTGCGATGGTGACGGAATCCGCCCAGGTCTGGAGTGGTGTGAGCGCGGATGCAAAATATGGAAACAAGCCAGCGAACGTGGCCTGTTTGGCTGGAGACGACCCGATCAAACCGCTTTCATGGACCGCCTGTTCGGCAGTCGGGAGCGCGACGGTTTGCCAATAGTCTTCCAGACTCCGTTCCGGATACTGATAGTTGAACCAGCGGGTATTCGACCCGAGCCAGTCGCTGACGACAGCGAATCCGGCAACCAACCACGAGGCTTGCTGTTGTCGTTCGGCGCCGCCGGGCGCTGGTTCGGGCAGGCACCAACCGATGGGGAACAACAATTCCCTTACATCTTCGACGAATTGCCGAACATCGGCGAGCACAGCGGGGCGGAACTGGCGCTTGAGAATCGCTTGCGCCGGCAGATTCTTCGGCGGACGGCCATGATGCCCCGCTACAGCCGCCAGCCAGGGTCGCAGCAGATCGCTTTCCAGATCATCGCTTGCACCACGCCCAAGCCAGCCGGGCAGCGATTCCATGCCCAAGGCATAGCCCAGCGTGTCATGGCGCACGTCGTAAGCGACTCGTGCAGCTTGCCCCTGAAGTTCATCTTGCAGATCAGGCCGCAACGCCTGAAAGCCATCCCCGAATTTGCCGATGTCGTGGATGGCGAGGAGAAACACCAACCACTGCGACAGGACGCCGGAATCGAGACCGGACAAGACGGTTATTTTTTCCAGCCAGGCCGGCTGATGCCGCAGAAGTACCTGTCCGCAGGCGGCCACGTCCAGGCAGTGATAAACAAGCGGGTGCCATAGGCTGCTTCCCTCAACCGCCGGATCGGCCTTGCCCCAATAGCGAAAATGAGTCATGACCGTCGCTCGACTGGCGCGGGTTGACCAACCGAGGGCTCGTCTCGCTCGTGTCCGCACCAGTCGCGGATCATAACCTTGATCATGTTGGACAAACTGCGCTGCCCCTGCTTGGCGGCCTGCCGCAGCGCGGCCTTGGCGGCAGAAAGGCGGATAGCCAGGGTTTCGGTCTTGAAGGCTGGCGTCCTGCGCGGCGCGATCCAGTTTCGCTTGTCGTGCAACATGATGGTACACCCAGGGCGAGCGCATATAAACGGTAGATCTGACATGATGTTGCGGCACCTGTTAGGTGTCGCCTCCCGTATGATTATGTTCCACGTCGAAGCCATCCGCTCTTTTTGGCAAGGGAGGCACTGCGCACACTCAGCGACGAGCTGAGGGCGCGGCTCGCGCCACCTTAAGCCCGGTGCAGTCTCGCGTTCGGGTCTGGATC
>CAIUAY010000260.1 GCA_903897335.1 uncultured Chromatium sp.
CATCACCTTGAGCCAGACCCCGCCAGTGAATTCAAGGTGGAGCCATCGCGACGCGTCGTTCAGTCGACGCGTATTCGGACTTTCCGTCCGTAACTCAAACCCACCGGCTTTCAGCCGGTGGTTGTTTAGTCAATCGAGTTTTCCGCCGTGACGTATTCGGGGTGCGTACTTTTTTTGCTGAAACCGAGAAACTGAGCGGCTGTGCTGTGCGAATCGTTGTGGTTGAGGGGTGTGATGGCCACCTTCGGCGTTTTGCTCCGTTTCCGAGGGATCCTGTGGTGCGTTCAGGCCAACAGCGCCGTCTTCCCGCGCACCCGATTCGCCAGGGCGAAAGCAAGTGTGCCGTTGCGCTACGTTCTTCGCCAGCCCGTTTTACCGGACTTTGCGATGGCCGAACAGATTCTTGATGACGTGGAACGCCTCCAGCCGCGCCGTCCACGGCACGACTTGCGCCATCTCAGCCAGGAACCGTTCTTGGTGGATGATCTTGATTCTTGGGAGCGCACCCGGATTGGGGGCAGGACGGTTGGTTTATCGTTCGGGGCGTCGGCGGTAACGCATTGATCAGAATTTTACGACTCAGGCTCCGTTGATGAGGTTGAATCAATCAGCGTTTCCCTATGGTTCTCAAACGCCGCCTGGAAAATTTAAATGTCTTCCCGAAACGCACGTTTGAAACCAATAAACTACCCCGCCGCAAGCGGCGGGGTATCAAGGTAGATGTAGCGCCCAAGGGGCGGGGAATTAAACCCGCTTCGGATTAAATAAACTTAGTCAAATTTCACATCATATAGATTGGGGCACTACCCTGTTTCTTTATGTACTAACGCCCATCTTCATCAAAAACTGCCCAACAATATTTTACTTCAAATACGAGATTGTAATATCAAAACCTTAACATTATGAATTTTATTGGTATATTCACTAACGTAGTCATATTGCACCGCAAGCGGCGTGGAATTAACTCGAAGGGATTAAGAGTCATAGACTAAAATGCAAAGTTTTCCATTATTAAAATCTGCGCCATGGACTTCGCTATATGCGAGGCTTTGCAGAATTTCTAAATGTGCTAACTCGACTAACTGACCCGGAACAAGTATTGGAAAACCTGGAGGGTAGGGCGTAACAAAGGTTGCGGCGAAGTAGGTTTGGCAGTGTTGAGGCGTCTCATTGAAACATTTCAATGCAGATTCAACATCAAGCAGGCGGCGGCGACGGTTTCCGAGATTTTTGAACCAGTATCCAAGATTGTGCGTATCTGATAATTCAGCGATTTCCGGCCAAGCTGGCTGTAACCACGCTGGCGTGTTACTGGTATTGCAATGTCGCTCCAGCTCGTAGCTGAGTTTTATAAGTACAGTGTAAAGTTTCTCGACTGCGAGACGGTCAATACCAATATGAAAAATAGCAAGAATGCTTTTGTGAGCGAATTTATTAACCTGTATGTCTTTTGCCAACAGAAGGCGTCTTAATGCAAATCCTTCAATCGGAAAATTCCAAGAAATTGTGATATGTGTTGGATCAAGAAATAACTGTTCTGGCGACAAATCAGGTTGCAAACCATCATATGAACGCATCATCTGCTCAGGAGAAACAGCAAAGAATCCGTTTTGAGTCTTTGGCTTGCGGTAATGTTTACGAAACTCTTCCGCAAATTGTAGCGCGGTGTCAATCATTTGCATACCATCCGTTTCAGCCTGTCGCCGTGCAACATCAAGTGAGGCTAAAATGTTTGCGCTTGGACTTGTGGTAGTCTGTGCGCGATAAGACTCCTTGAACATGTACTGCCATTCGTGATGCTGAAGCAATGGATCACGGTAATGAATCATCGATCCTTGACGCAAGGCATTTAGACTTTTATGTGTTGATTGAGTAGCATAGACCCTAAGGCAGTCGCGATATGGAAAATTTTCAAAATGAGTGAGTTCAAATACCGCATGCATCGCCGTGTAGCGGACAAATTGTGGATGGAAATGCGCATAAGCTGACCATGCCTCATCAAAAAGAAAAACAATTCCACGAAAAACGCATTTAATAAATAACTCTTTAGTCAAATCTTTTTTTAAGCTGTCTTCAGCATGCTGATATCTGGATAACGATTTTAGCAAATCATTGAGATGATCCGTATGGTGATAGTTATCCCAGTATTTGCAAATTATTCTTTTAAATTCAAGGATGACTTGCTCTGGGCGGCAATAAATTCCATCGAATGTCGGGTTGTTTAGAATAACGAGAGCAGGAGCCCGATTATATTCACTAAGTGAGTACTCGAAAGCGCGCCCCACTGTTTTGATTGTTGTTGGGCCTGAAATTCCATAAACATTTGTAAATGGGCGCATAAATATGGGTTTTGCATAAGCGCATGCTAACGCGCTGTGATGTGAGATATGACAGCTCCGATCCAGTAAGACATAATCGTCTGGCAATACAAATGCAGAAATCACAATGCGATTTGCTGAAGAAGTTCCTGCCGTGACAAATTTTGTTCCACAACATTGACTGTCATCATCCTGATGACTGATTGCGCCAAATGCGATTGCGGCTTTTTTTTGTGCTTCTAACAGCGGCCCTTTTGGATTAAGTGGTGAATCGAGCGGCAATGTTGAAAGTGATGTTTCTGAGTCAAAAAAATCTTTCCCATAAAACCCAATAAAGTCAGAAATATTTTCCCGTGACGTCACGTCCTGACCAATGGGAAGGGCGTGAAAACTGAGTATTTTACGTCTACTGAGTGCTTGTAATGCAGACCAGTAGGGGGTGTGGTAACGTGAGTCGAGAAGTTTTGAAAGGATTTTCAAAAAATGCTGCGGAAAACTGTTTTTCCAGCCATTCTCTTCCATTCTGTAAAAAAAATCTTTATTATCGAGTTCGTCTTCATCAGATATTATTGATCTATAATCAATTGAAAAAACAGGGACACTCGGATGATAAGTCCTGATTAAACGATAGCAACGATCAGGGCAGGCAAGATGTGAACGAAAAAAAATTACTGCCCGTAAGCGTTGCATTGCCGCTCGTTCTAGGGAATCTTTTTCAAATCCAGAAAAATTTAGCAACATCGAAAGGTTTTTAAAAAAATCATCATCACAGACCGCATGTTCCCAAAAACGATGGCATTGATAATTATATTTTCCGAAAACTACCGATTCTGTTTTTTTGATCGTCTGGTTGAGACAATGTTCGAGTTCATCGCTTTGATCAATGATTAGGATTGTCTGCTTTCCAAAAGAAATATCGCCCTCTTCCTGCATATAAAAATCTTCTCTTTATTTTGGTTAAAGTTTCCAAACTCACTATAAATGAAAGCTTTGCCAAATATTTTATATATTATCATAATATCTGGTCTGGCTCAAAATATTCTCTAACCGTCCTCAGTTTTTTTAAAAACTGAAATCATATCGATAGATTATCTCTTACAGAGGATTTCCGTCATGTCCCAATGGAACGCCAAAGCAAAAAACACGGGTGAAATATCCACAACTAAGCTGCCAGTTCCACCTCAAGTCGCTAATCAGATCAGTCGTGACCTGAAAACTGAGATGGAAAACGCACGCGAACATATGAAAGAAAATCGTTTCGATGATGCCCTGGCATCATTTGAGTCGGTTTTGAATCAAAATCCTGAAGTTGTCGGTGCCTATATCGGCATTGGCAATGTGCATGCCCGCCGTGGAAATTATGACGAGGCACTTGAGTATTATGCAGGGGCTATTCATATCAATAAAGAGTTGCCGCTTCCATGGATGTTAAGTGGCACTGTTTATGTTAATTTAGGGCAACCAGAAAAGGCTTTGGAGCGTTTTCAGAGAGCATTACAGCTTAACCCAAATCTTGGCGATGCACGTTTGGCGATCAGTCGGCTTTATTTGCGCATGGAGCGTTACGATGAGGCGAAATCGAGTCTTGATGAGGCGTTACGCCAGAATCCACAGATGGAAGCTGCTCGCTTATTGCGTGCGAAAATCTATCACCATCAAGGGGATATCGCAGCAGAAATGGCAGAGCTGGAAAACGTCATCTCTCGCAATTCAAGTAACTGGATAGCAAGCACGGCACTGGGAAGACTATATCTCATGCAGGAGAAATATGATGCCGCGCTTTCCCTATTAAATAAGGCCGCAGAAATAAAACCAGATGGCGCCTTGATCCATTTTGAAATAGGTCGTTCCTGTTTTGCCCTTGGCCAATATGATCTGGCCGTCACTGCACTCATTACGGCGAGCGAACTAAACCCAGACCTTGATGCCCCAAAAATCCAGCTTGCTCAGGTTTACCTTGCGCAGGAGAAACTGCATGAGGCGCGGAAACTGTTGGTTAACCTGAGCTGTGGCACACGCAACCTTGCGCTGATTCACCGACTGCTGGCCGATGTGTGTTTGCAACAGGAACTGTATGGCGACGCTATCGCAGAGTTCCAGGCCACGCTGATACATGACCCATTACTGCTTGAGCAGCATCCCGAACTGGCCGCGCCCGTAGAGATCAAGGATGGCGACCATGCCCAGGCGCTCGCCTATCATGCGGCTTTCGCTAAACATGCGTCGCATTTTGTGTTGCATGACATGTCATTGGAAGCCGATGTGGATCAATGAATCTATCAACGATCATGGAACCAATATTACCTGCCGGACTGGATGTCGATGCCCAAAATGTCGATGACATCTATGAACTGTCTCCCGTTCAGGAAGGGATTCTGCTACACGTCCTGCGTGAGCCTGACGCTGGATTTTTCTTTCAGCAGATGGTGCTGCCGCTACGGGATCTGGATGTTGATGTCTTTCTGGATGCCTGGCAACAGGTCGTGACCAGACATTCGATTCTACGGACATCTTTCCATTGGCAACATTTGGAGCGTCCGTTGCAAGTCGTTAGCCGCGACGTGACATTGCCAGTCGAGCGGCTTGACTGGCGAGACGTGCCGCGTTCGGAGCAGGAGCGCCGTCTGCGCGACTATCTGCTGACGGATCGGCAGCGTGGATTCACGCTGGATCAGGCTCCGCTGATGCGTCTGGCGGTGATCCTGCGTGATGCCGTCAATGTTACGCTGGTTAAAAGCCATCATCATCTGCTGCTGGATGGCTGGTCAGGCTCGTTGCTGCTGACTGAGGTGCAGCGGTTCTATCAGGTGCTGCGTTCTGGGCTGACTCTTGAACGGCCTGCCGCACGACCGTTTCGTGACTATATTCAGTGGCTCAGACAGCAGGATCTGACGCAGGCAGAGACCTTCTGGCGTCAGCGACTGGCTGGATTCACCGCGCCAACACCACTGCCTGCCGCACACGCGCAGAGCCGGATTACTGGCCGGGTCAACCGGTTTTGCCGACAGGATCGGCGGCTGTCAGATGATCTGGTCACAGCTCTTCAGGCGCTGGCACAACGCCTGCACATCACGCTCAATACCCTGGTTCAGGGAGCATGGGCATTGCTGCTCAGTCGCTGGAGCGGGGAAACCGATGTTCTGTTCGGCGCCACCTTTTCCGGGCGATCCGCTGCGATTGCCGGAATTGAATCCATGGTGGGACTGTTCATCAATGCACTACCGGTACGGATTGCAATCAAGCCTGACCAAACGCTAGAAGCATGGCTGGTTGATCTACAGGCGTTTCAGTCCGAAGTCCAGCACTATGAATTCAGTCCGCCGGAACAGGTTCATGCCTGGAGTCAAATTCCCAATGGCGTCGCGTTATTTGAAACGCTGGTGACCTTTATCGGGGAGTCGATTGGATGGCGGCAGGTTCGCGCAGAGGGACGGGAGACCACTGATCGCCGCCATCAAAGTCTCGACCCGACGAATTATCCGTTCTCGCTCTTGGTGCTGCATTCCCAGGAGGGAATGACGCTCGATGCAACCGCGATGACCAGCCACTATCACGACGGAATACTGATCCGGCTGCTCGATCAGATGTCTCTGCTGCTACATGCCTTTGTCGCCAATCCGCAGCAACCGCTCGATGAGATGTCGCTCATGACGCCAGGTGAATATCACCAAATCGTCCATGCCTGGAATCAAACACAGAAGGACTATCCCCAGGATCGCTGTCTGCATCAACTGTTTGAGGCAACGGTTGAGCGTTGCCCAACGGCATTGGCAGTGCTCTGCGATGGGGATGAAACGCTTGATTTTGCAATGCTGAATCAGAAAGCCAATCAGCTTGCATGGGAATTGCTTGCGCAGGGCATTCAGCCTGAGACACGGATTGGTTTATCCGTCGAGCGGTCGTCTGACATGCTCATCGGCCTGCTGGCAATCCTGAAAGCCGGTGCGGCCTATGTGCCTTTAGACCCGGCTTATCCTGCCGAGCGGCTGGATTTCATGGTCGCAGATGCCGCTATTGACGTGCTGCTCACGCAACAGCGTTTTGCAGCGAGCTGGGTCGGGCGCATGGCGACCATCCTCATCCTGGATGCCGATGCATCGTCCTGGTCTCAGCGGTCTGACACCAATCCTGACGTATCCGTCAGCCCGGAACATCTGGCACTGGTGATCTATACCTCGGGTTCGACCGGAATTCCCAAAGGCGTGGCCATCCCGCACCGGGTCTGCGTCAACCGGATGTTCATCGAAGCCGATCCCGTACAGCCCAACGAGGTGTTTTGCGCCAAGACCTCGCTCAATTTTATCGATTCAGTGTGGGAACTTTTCCTGCCCTGGACTTGGGGTTGCCCGACGCGCTTGATCGCGGCGGATGCACAGCAGGATGTCGAACGCCTGATCGATGCGCTGGCCGAAGCCGGCGTGACGCGCCTGGTTCTGGTGCCGTCGCTGCTGCGGTCACTGCTGGAAACCGATGGGCGTCTGGCTGAACGTTTACCGACGTTAAAGCACTGGATCAGCAGCGGCGAGCCTCTGACATCCGATCTGTCGCGTCTGTTTGGCGAACGCCTTCCGGGGCGCATTCTGACCAATCTCTATGGCACCAGCGAGATCTGGGATGCCACGCGCTGCGACTCACGACAGTTGCCAATCGCGCAGGGATTGCCCATCGGTCGTCCCATGGGCAACTGCCGCGTGTATGTCCTGGATGCCAGGCTGCGCCCGGTGCCAGTCGGGATGCCGGGGGAACTCTGCGTTGCCGGTGCCGGGCTGGCGCACGGTTACCTTAACCGCCCCGAGTTAACCGCTGATCGCTTTGTTCACGATCCCTTTTCAAACAGCGCAGATGAACGCCTGTATCGAACCGGCGATCTGGTTTGCTGGCGTGTCGATGGACATCTGGAATTTCTCGGACGGCGCGACCAGCAGTTAAAAATTCGCGGATTCAGGATCGAGCCTGGCGAGATTGAAAGTGTTCTACAGCGTCATCCCCGCGTTGAGTGTGCGGCTGTCACGGCGACTGGGCGTCAGCAGTTGATTGCCTATGTCGTCCCGACCGTAGACGGCATGCCAGCCGTCGAAGCGCTGCGTGACTGGGTGCGCCGTTTCCTGCCCGCGCACATGGTACCGGCCACCGTGTTGCCACTTGCGCAGATTCCTTTTACACCGAGCGGTAAAATTGATCGGCGATCGCTGCCGCAACCCGACGATCTGGCAACAAGCACTAGGGGATTAACCCAGCATCCTCCTGAAACAGCGCTGGAACAGGCGTTGGCGGCCATCTGGTCAGATGTTCTTGGAACTAGCGAAATTGGCACCCAGGATTCGTTTTTCGATCTGGGCGGTCACTCGCTCTTAGCGATGCGGATGATCGTGCGGTTGCGTTCGGATCTCGATTTAAACATCCCGATTGCCGTCTTTTTTGAGAACAGTACCATCGCTGCGCTGGCCGCCTGGATTGAACAGCACCGCGATCAAGTCAATTCCGAACACGAACCAGCGTTGCAGGCGCAGGTGTCGGAGGATGCCGACGAGACGCTCAGATGTGCGCCGCAGTCGTTCTCGCAGCAACGGTTATGGTTTCTGTGTCAATTGAATCCCGGCACATCTCTGTACAATCTGACGACGAGCATTCCGCTGCGTGGTGTCCTGGATCGCACGGCTCTGGAGCAGGCACTCGCCGAACTGGTGCGACGCCACGAATCACTGCGCACGACCTTCGACGTCCGCGATGGTGAACCCGTGCAGCTTATCGCGCCGCCTGCGCCGCTGGCGCTGGAAACCATCAATCTGTGCAACCTGCCGCCACCAGCACAGCGGATCGAACTGCGTCGGCTACGCCAGACCGCGCTGGCACAACCCTTCGATCTGGCCAGAGGCCCGCTGGTGCGCCTGACGCTGGTGCTGGTTGAGGAACATCGCCAGATCCTGCTCGTCAGTCTGCACCACCTGATCACAGATGGCTGGTCGATGCAGATCCTGCAACGCGAAGTCAGAATTCTCTATGCGGCGTTTCGTTCCAGACGTACCTCGCCCCTGCCAGAACCCACGCTGCAATACGCCGATTTCGCACGTTGGCAGCAGGACTGGATGCAGGGCGACATGCTGCAACAGCAGCTCGATTACTGGACGCAGCAACTGCACGATTTGCCACATCTCGAACTGCCAACTGACCGCCCGCCTCCTGTACTACCGAGTTTCAACCGTGCCAGTCATTCATTTACAGTCGGGACGGAACGACTTTCCAAACTCCGTGCGTTAGCGCGACAGGAAGACGCCACACTGTTCATGCTGCTGTTGGCGGCATTCCAGTTTGTGCTTGGATGTCATGCCGGACAGGTGGATGTTGTCGTGGGGACGCCGATTGCCGGTCGCACGCGCACCGAATTGGAAGGGTTGATCGGATTTTTTGTGAATACGCTGGCGATCCGTACCGATCTATCGGGTCATCCTGGCTTTCGGGAACTCCTGAAACGGGTTCGCGCCACCTGTCTTACGGCCTATACCTACCAGCATCTGCCCTTTGAAAAACTGGTCGACGTTCTGGCACCGCAACGGGATCTTGGTTCCCAGCCGCTGTTCCAGGTGTTATTCGTCCATCAAGTCGCGGCGTCAGGCGCTGCGGAAGCAGACGCCGTGGAATCCGGGCGGACTTCACTTGCAGGCACAGCCTATTTTGATCTAACCCTGTCCCTGATGGAGACCCGTTCTACACTGAACGGCGAACTTTATTTCAATACTGATCTTTTCGATCCAGAACGCATGGATCGGTTTGTGCGTCATGTTGAAACCCTGCTATCCGTAATTGCTACCGAACCGGATCGGGCATTATCTGTCGCGGACATCATGCCGTCTTCGGAACGTGATCAGTTGCTCCATGACTGGAACCCGCAATCATCAGACAATCCAGATCATTGCATTCACTGGCTTTTTGAGGAGCGTGTACGACAAACGCCAGATCAGATTGCCATTCACGCCGATGGCTGCGATCTGACCTATCGCACACTCGACGAACGTGCGAATGCGCTGGCCTGGCATCTTCAAGAATTGGGTCTTGCGCCAGAGCAGAGGGTCGGGCTTTACATGGCGCGCAGTCCCGATGCCATCATCGGACTGCTGGCTATCCTGAAAGCCGGTGGCGTATATTTGCCGCTTGATCCCGGTTTGCCAGAGGATCGGTTGGACTGGCTGTTGCAGGATGCGCAACCCAGCGTGGTGCTGACCCGGCAACCGCGACCAGCGCATGTGGCAGACCAGTCCATCACATGGTGCGTGATCGGCGAAGACTCGGACACAGTGCCAGCGGTCTCTGAACATCCGCCAACTGTGGCGGTGACGCCGCGACATCTTGCCTACATCATCTATACATCAGGATCGACCGGGACACCCAAAGGAGTCATGATCGAACACCGCAGTCTGTGCCATGTGATCCAGGCACAGATTCCGCTGTTTGGCCTGACCAGCGACAGCCGGGTACTGGCGACCATCGCACTGAGTTTCGATGCATCGCTTGGCGAGATCTTCCGCACGCTCATTGCCGGATCAACCCTGTATCTGGCGCAACCTCAGGCATCACTCCCAGGTCCTGAACTGATCGCGCTGCTGCGTCAGCAACGCATCACGACGACCACGCTGGTGCCAGCTGCCCTGGCGGCGCTCCCACAAGATGATCTTCCGGATCTGCATACGCTCAGTGTCGGCGGCGAAGCCTTATCGCTGGAACTGGCGCAACGCTGGGGACGAGGACGGTTGCTGCTGAATGGATATGGCCCAACTGAAACCACCATTGGCGCAACCCTGGCCTGGGATTGGCCGCTGGATCAACCACCACCACTGGGACGTCCGTTACCATGCACCCGTGCCTATGTTCTGAATGCAGAGATGGCGCTGTTGCCTATTGGCGTGCCGGGTGAACTCTATCTGGGTGGGTCTGCATTGGCGCGTGGTTACTTCAACCGGCCTGATCTGACCGCCGAGCGCTTTATGCCTGATCCGTTCAGCCACCAGCCGGGATCGCGTCTCTATCGCACCGGTGATCGCGTGTATTGGCGGGCGGATGGCCAGCTCGCGTTCATCGGGCGCATTGATGATCAGGTCAAGATTCGCGGTTATCGGGTTGAGCCAGGTGAAATCACCGCGCTTCTCAAACGCCATCCACAGGTGGTTGATGCCGTGGTGCTGGCCGTCACCGACGCCTCTGGTGATCGCCGCCTGGTGGCCTATGTCGTGCCTGCGGCGCAAACTGGCGACCAGAACGAACAGCATGCTGTGGATGGCAACTATGTCCGTCTGTTACGTCATGATCTGAAAACCCAGTTGCCGTCATATCTGATTCCACATCAATTCATCATCCTCAGCGCCCTGCCGCTGACGGCACACGGCAAACTGGATCGCCAGCGTCTGGCCAGTCTGGACATCACGAATCGGATGGATTCCGACGCGGTCTATGTCGCGCCGCGCACGGATGCGGAGCAATGTCTGGCCGCGATCTGGGTCGAGATGCTGCGTCTGGAACGGGTTGGAATACACGACAATTTTTTTGAACTCGGAGGTGATTCACTGCTTGGCATCCGGCTGCTTGCCCGTGCGAACGAAGCCGGACTACAGTTGTCCACGCAGGATCTCTATCGTTGCCAGACCATCGCCGAACAGGCTGCTGCGGCCACTCAGGTTCAAACAATCGCCGCAGAACAGGAAACCGTCACCGGTGTGCTGCCGCTGACACCGATTCAACACTGGTTTTTTGCGGCTGATTTCCCCGATCCATATCATTTCAACTGGGCTTTTTTTGTGCCACTACCGGCTGATCTCGCACCCTTGCATCTTAGCCATGCGTTAGCGATGCTGTGGGAACAGCATGATGTTCTGCGTTCACGCTTCAGAAAAAGCGCGTCTGGACACTGGAAATGCGCACTCGCTGGACTCGACGATCCCATTCAGCCGGTCATCGAAGATCTGTCCAGACTGACGCAGCCTGAACAGATCGGTCAGATTAGACTGATCGCAAATGCATGGCAGACATCCCTAAACCTGGAGCAGGGGCCATTGCTTCGTGCCATTCTGTTCAGAATTGGCCAGCAACAGGATCTGTTGCTGATCATCGTCCATCATCTCGTGATCGATACGATTTCACGCGCTGTATTCGTCGAGGATCTAATTGGCATGTTTCAGCAGTTGCGTCTGGGACAGACGGTTTCGCTTCCTGAAAAATCACATTCCTTTCAACGTTGGGCAACTTTGCTGTCTGAACGATCAAATTCTGCGGACATTCTGGATGAATGGGCGTACTGGCTGAACCTGTTAGAACAGCCAGTGACGCCGTTTCCAAAAGATCATCCAGATGGACGCAATGACCGTGGACATGAAGACAATCTCAACTGTGTGCTTGCTGTCGAGGAGACACGCCGACTGACGGTGCTTGCGCGATCACTGCGGGTGACTGTGGATGAAATCCTGCTGATCGCACTCGGGCTAGCAATCCGCAACTGGGCGGGTGGCGAGTCGGTTCTGTTCAATATCGAGCGGCATGGTCGTGATGAGATGGGATCTGGGCTAAATTTTTCGCGCACCATGGGATGGTTTGCCAATATCTCGCCACTACGTTTGAACATCGATCCACTGTCATCTGCTGAATCTCTGCGTCACGGTCTGGCGCAGATTCGCGCCCTGCCAAACCGTGGCATCGGTTATGGGCTGCTGCGTTATCTCAGCCAGCATGTCGCTGCTGCCCGGTTACAGTCTTTCCCAGAACCAGAGCTGTTTTTCTGCTTTCATGGCGAGATTCGAGAACCATCGCGCAGATCAACTTTAAATAACATGATTGATCAGATCGAATTGGGATCATTACAGGGAACGACTGGAATGCGTCGACATGCCATCGAAATTAACGCTGTCATTCGTGACGGGCAGTTGCGCATGCGCTGGGCGTTTAGTAAAGACATTTATACGGTTCAAACAATCGAGAAGATCTGGGAGGGTGTCATGCATCACCTGAAAAACTTGCTTGATGTCAAGCCGGAGGGCGCAAAATGAAATACATTTATTATTTATTTTTAATATTTCTTATTTCAGCATCGTTTTCCTGTACAAGCGATCAATTACCCATGAAGCAAGATACAATTTATCCCTCTCCAGTCAAGGTGTCGCAAGCGCAGATGGATTCAGTATCACAAAATGACGTGGAACGGGATATACGCTATCGCGAAGAGAGTGATGCAGATCCTCAATTCAGTCTTCTTGATGTCTATTATAAAAAAACATCTGGCTCAGCAAAACAGAAGCCAGTGATTGTGTTTGTTCATGGCGGCGGCTGGACTAAAGGGGATAAATCAAAAATCGATGATACAGAAGGAGGTCAGATACCTGAGTTCTTCGTCGATCAAGGGTATATTCTTGTCTCGATCAATTTTCGTCTGGCACCTAATGTGCGTTTGCAAGACATGGCTCAGGATATTGCAAAAGCCTTAAAGTGGGTCTCAGTGAATATCCGTCGTTATGGTGGCGATGGAAAGAATCTGACACTCTGGGGATACTCCTCTGGTGCGCATCTGGTCTCGTTAGTTGCAACGGATCCAGCCTATCTTAGCCGATATAACCTTTCTTTTTCAAATCTTTCTGGCGTGATTGCCATGGATGTTCCACAGTACGATGCGCCTTTGGCATTACGTCGTCTTGCCAAAGAAAAAATGGGAGACATGAACCCAAGTGATCGAATTACCTATCTGAAAAAATTATTTGGAAATAGCAAAGATGCACAGCTCAGCCTGTCGCCAGTGCATTTTTTAAAAAGCGGCGTCACGTATCCAAAATTTCTTCTCATTTCATCTGGTATTGCGATTGACAGGCCACAGACTGTCAATCGTGACATGACCGAGAATTTTAACCAGCAGTTGATCCAGCATGGCGTCGATTCCAGGCATGTACATTTTTCTCAAATGACACATCTAACGCTGTTTAGCAATTTTTTTGATGGAGGCGTGTCTGACGCAATTTTTGAATTCCTGACAGATGTCTATGGCAAGCAAAACAGCACGGCTGCACATCCACGTTCACATGCACCGCATGATTCTGAAAAAGATATTGAAAACTCTGGCTTGAATCCAGAGATACGCAACCGTATCGCAAGCCGATTAACCAGCTTTGAGCGTGGAACATCCGGCAAAATCTACCGTGATGATGTTCCCCCTCCTGGTCAAAAAGCTTTCCATCGTGTCGATGCCAATCAAGATGGCATCATTGATCCTAACGAACTTGATCGTTTCCGTGACAGTCAATAGCCGATGTATCGACTGCGTGGCGATCTCGAATACCAATCAACTGAAGACGCACAGGGATGTGCCATTCATGACCTGACTTCTGGTTCTGTCTATGAATTTGGCGAACTAGAATGTTTTTTACTGAAACAGTTACAGCAGGGTTGCGATTCAAAACATCTTGCTGAACGCTGCAACAAACAGTTTCGGTCGCGCTATCAGGCGACCGATGTCGAAGAATTTATTTCTCTTCTTGATGAATGGCAATTACTGGACAAGGCGACATCAGACCCTGCTCATGTCTTAGCAGGATCTGCTGGCTTAGCTGGATCGAAAATCCAAGATTTTCTTAAAGAAGAAATCTTGCAGCGCAGTCAGGATCTGCGCGGCGATGCCCCAGAACGCATCGATGATGCGCAATTCACGACTGCCGAGGCAGTCATCAGGCAGCCAAACCGCTGGCACCTGTTCTGTCCTGAGCGAACATTCGATCTGCTGGTTTCTGGTTTACGTCCATTCCGTGATCTGATTGTATTAATCCCTGTTGTTTTTGCGTTTTCTGCCTTTGGCGTAATGGTCAACTGGCAATCGTTCTCGCGGGAAGCCGTTTCTGCAATGGCCGATTTTGGCTTGATTGGGCGGTTGATACTTGCTGCATTGACCTTCAATCTGATCTCGCAGATAGCAAAGGGAATCGTTGCCCGTTTTTATGGGCTGATGGTTCCAAGTTTTGGCGTTATTTTAGGTTATGGTCTGATCCCGCGATTTAATGTACGTATCCAGCCATCGCCATCTCTTGATCGACGTGCGCGTTTGTGGCTTGCGGCAACGTCAATCCTTGTCAGTCTTCTATTTTCTGGTTTAGCTGGACTTTTCTGGCTGTTCACTCGATCTTCTGGCAGCCTGTTGTCGAGTCTTGCCATTGAAATTGCCTGTTTATCGACGATGAGTCTTCTATTCATTGCCAATCCACTCTGGAAGGGTGATGGCTATCTTTTTTTGGCCACTTTGCTCAATACACCAGATCTGGATATCCGCTCGCGCAATGCCTTGAAGCGATTATTCATCCGTCCGCCTGATGCGGTGTCACGCTACACTAAAAACGCTTTTCCGCTGGCGGTGTATGGATTGGCTTCGCTGCTATTCATGGCGCTGTTTGCGGCATTGATCGCCTTTGCTGCAGGAAATTGGCTAAAATGGCATTATCGTGGCACCGGCGTGGTGGTCTTCCTGGCGCTTGTCATCTATGTCGCATTCAGTGTGCGAAGACAGCAAAAGGCCATGAAAGTTAGCCATGAACCAGAGGTTCCAGATGGTGAGAGTCATTCTCGATTACAGTCAAGACTGAAGCCGCGCAAGCCGCACAGCGTCACACAGACGCCAGTCCGCTCAGTCTGGAAGCGGATGATTCGTTCTGCGTTGCTGTTGTTGTTTTTTGCCATCCTGTTGCTTCCCTATCGCTACGATGCCGGTGGCGATGCAACCATTACTCCATCCGCAAGGATGAAAATCGCGGCTGAATCAGATGGAATCGTCGAGTCTGTCTATTTTAATGGTGGTGAATGGGTTGAAAAGAATACTGTCATTGCACGTCTGGCCAGTTATCGCCAATCAAAAGACGTGCAGGCAACCCTGTCAGAGATCAAATCGAAACAGAAAGAGATTGCGTGGCTGCTGACGACGCCATCAAAAGAAGAACTGGATCTGGCGAAAGAGCAATTGAATACGGCCAGATTGCAGCTTAAATACAGTATTGATGAAACGGCCAGAATGGAGACGCTTTTTAAAAAGGGAACCGTTTCTTTACAGGATGTCGAGAAAGCACGGGAAGCCGTTGATCTGGATCGCCAGCGGGTCACTGAAAATCTTGATTCATTGAATGCACTGCAAACCAAGATCAATCCTTACCAGATCGAATCACTTGAGGCCGATGTCGAGCGGTCGAGTGCCGATCTCGCCTACTACCAAGAGCAGCTTCGCCGCACGGATCTGAAAATGCCCATGAGTGGCTGCATCATCACGATGAATCTTCAGGATCTGAAGAATACCTATCTGGAGAAAGGACATCTGTTCGCCGAGGTTGAAAATACTCGCTTGGTCAAAGTTGAGATTGCAGTGCCGGAATTCGACATCGATCACGTCAGGCTCGACGCGCCGGTCAGCGTACGGTTCTGGGCACGTCCGGGTCAGAACTTTCATGGCCGGGTCACGGCAATCTTTGCAACAGCAACTCAACTTGATTACGGCCCGGTCGTCACCGTGGTCACTGAACTTGAAAATGTTGACGGACTGCTGAAAAGCGGACTGACCGGCTATGCCAAGATCGAGGGCGATACGGTACCGGTCATGGTCGCCTTTACCCGGGCGTTCGTGCGTTTCATGCAGATCGAGCTCTGGTCCTGGATTCCCTGACGCTCAGGCATGTCCGATCAGCTCGTCGATATGTGCGCTGACACAGCGTCCGAGCGCTGACAGCATGTAACCCCCCTCCAGACAGGACACCACCCGTTCCTGGCAATGTTTGCCCGCGAGCTGATGGATCTCGCGGGTGATCCAGGCATAGTCTGAGGTATGCAGATTAAAGTGAGCCATGTCATCCTCGATGTGGCCATCGAATCCCGCCGAAATCATGATCAACTGCGGCGCGAAAGCATCAATGCGTGGCAGCCAGTTGGCTTTGACGGCGGATCTGAAGGCATTGCCGTCGGTGAGTCGCGGTAGCGGCAGGTTGACCACATTGGGGGCGATACTGTCTGCGCCGGTGCCCGGATAGAATGGATGCTGAAAGCTGGAGCAAAACAGCACCCGTTCGTCGCCGCTGAAAATATCTTCAGTCCCATCGCCATGATGCACGTCGAAATCGACGATGACGATCCGCTCCAGACCATGCTCGGCGAGCGCATGGGCAGCGCCGATGGCGAGGTTGTTGAAAATGCAGAATCCGCTTCCGCTGCACCGACCGGCATGATGACCCGGCGGACGCACGCCGCAGAAAGCAGCATGATGTTTGTCGCCCATCACCAGATCGACGCCCAGGATCGCTGCCCCGGCAGCATGGAGCGCAGCATCCAGCGAATGCTGGTTCATCGCCGTATCGCCACCGTCGATCCAGGTCAATGCGTCGGCGGCAATTGGCGCACTTTTGAAGATGTGTTCGATATAGGCGCGATCATGCACTCGGGCAAGCTGCTCGACGCTGGCCATCGGTGCGTCATAATGGGTGACTAACATTTCCATCCCGGATGCGATCAGCCGATCCCCAATGGCGTAAAGTCGTTCGGGACATTCGGGATGATGCGCACCCATGCGATGTTCCCGGCAGGACGGATGCGAAATAAAGGCGAGGTTCATGGCGGCTCCTCAATGTTCGGTCATGGCGCGTGATGCGACAGATCTGATGCAATGTTTTATCAATTTATCCAGATTCGTCATTGTCGCCATCCGGCGGCAGTACCAAAGATTAACCGCTTTTTTGCCCCGGAGGGCAAACCCTATGCGCCTGTCAGATATCGATCAACTCTTTACCCCGACTGCTGTTGCCGTCTTTGGCGCAAGCGACAGCAAAGGTTCGATTGGCGGCATGGTGTTTCGCAACCTGCTAGCCGGCGGTTTTTCGGGTCAGTGTTACGCGATCAATCCAAAATATGATGCAGTCGCTGACGAACCCTGCTATCCCAATCTCAAGGCGCTCGACAAACAGATCGATCTGGCGCTGATCGCCGCGCCCGCCGAAACGGTGCCGGCGATTCTCGATCAGTGCGGCGGCTATAGCGTCAAGGTCGCCGTCGTGCATTCAGCCGGGTTCGGCGAGCATGGCGAGCGTGGCGTCGTGCTTCAGGAAAAAATGGTCGAAGCCGCCCGGCGCAATGGCATCCGTGCCCTCGGCCCGAACTGTCTGGGCGTGATGCGCCCGCAGCATGGGCTGAATGCCAGCGTCGGTCAGGATCTGCCGCAGCCGGGCAACGTGGCGCTGGTGTCGCAATCCGGCGCGATCTGCACCGCGATGATCGATTGGTCGGAGCGCCGCAAGGTGGGGTTTTCCGCCGTGGTGTCGCTGGGCGCGGCAGCCGATGTTGATTTTGGCGACATCCTCGATTATCTCGCGCTCGATACCCAGACCCAGTGCATCCTGCTCTACGTTGAAGGCATCCGCCATGCCCGTCACTTTATGAGCGGACTGCGGGCAGCGGCGCGGCTCAAGCCGGTGATCGTGGTCAAAGCCGGTCGCCATCCTGCCGGGACGCGCGCCATCAAATCGCACACAGGCGGTTTCGTCGGTTCGCCAGATGTGTTCCGCGCCGTCACCGAGCGGGCGGGCGTGGTGCAGGTTTCCGATTTGGATCAGCTTTTTGCCGCCGCGCAAGTGTTTGGTACGCGCCGCCGACTGGCCGGAGATCGCATCGCCATCATCACCAACGGCGGCGGGCCGGGCGTATTGGCCGCTGATCGCATGGTGGAACTGGGGTTGACGCTGGCGCAGTTTGGCGATGCCACCCGTCAGACGCTGGAACAGGGTTTGCCGGGCTACTGGTCGCACGGCAACCCGGTGGACATCATCGGCGACGCGCCGCCCGAACGCTATCGGCTGGCGCTCGATGCCTGTCTCGCCGATAGCGAAGTGGACGGCGTGCTATGCATTCTCGCGCCGCTGGTATTCGGCGATCCGGTGGCCGCCGCCGAGCAGGTGATCGCTGCTGCCAAAGTCAGCCGCAAGCCGGTGCTGGCCTGCTGGATGGGCGATAAACGGGTGATCGAGGCACAGGCGTTGCTGTCGGCAAATGACGTACCGCAGTTCGATAGTCCTGAAGCTGCCGCTGAAGCCTTTGCCTTTTTAGCGACTCATCATCGCAATCAAAAACTGCTGATGCAGTCACCCGCGCCACTCTCGCACGAAGATCCGCCGGATGTGGAGGGCGCACGACTGATCATTGAGGGCGTGATGGCTGAAGGGCACAAAACGCTGGGCACGGTGGAGGCCAAGGCGATTCTGTCCGCGTTTCGCATCCCAACCATGCAGTCGATCCTGACCCGCACCCCGAATGAGGCGCTGATGGCCGCCGAGGTATTAGGTTTTCCGGTGGTCATGAAGATCAACTCACCGGATCTGGAACATAAATCAGACGTGGACGGGGTGCGTCTGAACATCGACGACGCCCAATCGGTGCGACGGATTTTCAGCGAAATCGTGGATCGCGCCAAACGGCTGCGTCCTGATGCACGGCTCGAAGGCATCACTGTTGAACACATGGCCTCGACCCGCGCCGCCCGCGAGATGATGGTCGGCGTCTTCCGCGACAAAATTTTTGGGCCGGTGATCTGCTTCGGCGCGGGCGGCACCAAGGTCGAAGTGCTGGAAGATCGGGCGCTTGGCCTGCCGCCGCTCAATGCGTTCATCATCGAAACCATGATCGATCACACCCGCATCGTGCGTCTGATGGGCGCGTTCCAGCACATGCCGCCGATGAATCGCGGTGCGCTCGCCAAAATTCTACAGCGCGTGTCTGAGATGGTCTGCGAACTGCCGGAAATCATCCGTATGGATATTAACCCACTGATTGGAAACGATAAAGACGTGATTGCCGTCGATGCGCGGATTCATGTCGATTATCGCCCGCCGCAGCAGCCAACCTACGGCCACATGGCGATTCATCCGTATCCAAGTCATTTAATTGAACGGGTGCAATTGCCGGATGGCAAAGATTTAATCATTCGCCCGATTCGCCCGGAAGATGCCGAATTAGAACAGGATTTCGTGCGTGGACTATCGGAGCAGACCAAGTATTTTCGTTTCATGCAGACGATTAAAGAATTGTCGCCAGAAATGCTGGTGCGCTTCACCCAGATCGATTATGACCGCGAAATGGCGCTGATCGGCGTGGTCGAGCAGGACGGCGCGGAGGTCGAGGTTGGCGTTGCCCGTTATATGTCGCGTCCGGGCGGAGAAGACTGCGAGTTTGCCATCGTCGTGTCCGACACCTGGCGCAATCTCGGCATTGGTGCGCGGCTCATGCGTTCATTAATGCAGAACGCCCGTTCGCGTGGATTTCGGGTCATGGACGGCGAGGTCTTAACGGCGAATGCGCGAATGCTCGCTTTAGTCAAATCGCTAGGTTTTCGGATTGAAAGCGATCCGCAGGATTTAGCGATTAAATTAGTCAGCAAAGTCTTGTAGACTGACTTTTCAAAATGAAGTGCAACGCGAGCGTGCTACCAAATATTAAGCGGTGGTGGGTCGCCGCGTTGCCTATCGCGCCATTCTCAAAGCCGACGAGTCCTGGAACCTAAGCCGGTTTTGCTCTCAGAAGCCGCCGCGCTGGTCCAGCACTGGGGTGTTTTATGCTTATTTCAACATGAGCGTTTCGTTAGAATTTTGGTTGCTACGTCGCTGTCGTCTTTACCCATCATCTATTTCAGATGGAGATACTAATTTTTGATGGCTTATTAGAGTTGAATTAACTACGTTAATTCAACTCTATTGGTGCGAGACAGCATTTCATCCTCACCTGCGGTGCCAATTCGGACAGCATCAAGGTGTTCGACGACATTCCTCAGCTTGTCGATGTCATTCGCTTTTAGAGCCGCAGTCCCTGCAATGACCAGCTCGGTGTGTTCACGGGAATTCGGAAAGAGATAGGATGCTTCTGCAAGCCACTTGAAACGGTCAATGACAAACCAGTCCTGACGCCAGAGAATCATGAAATTTCTGCCGCGCAAATCATCCAAGTGCATCTCGAAGTCGCGACTCCTCGTGTTATTGATTGCACGTTGTGCGGTTTTAACGAGGTTGTCGAACGCCGATGTTTCCGAAGGGCGGGCAAACTCACGGATACGACTATCGAAAAACGCGGCTGTCTTGTTCAACTCCATCTGGCGGATGTTCGGCAAATGGGCTTTGCGCGTTAATGCCAGTTGTCGCTTAGCTGTCAAGACCCGTGTAATTATGTACCGAAAAGGAGCTATCCTTTGTTCCAGGCTCGTGAGGCGCTGCGCACACTCCGCGATGAGCTGAGGACGACCAAGCGCTTACTGCCGACGACGCCATCACCGACCTGACGGGACCCCTGACCATGAATCTGAACCTGCATC
>CAIUAY010000261.1 GCA_903897335.1 uncultured Chromatium sp.
CTCGCTGGGGCCTGGCCCACGGGGCAGCGCAGGCGCTCGATGGGCTGGGGATGCTGGTGGAGCAGGCGGCGGAGTCGTTCAGACTGTGGCGCGGGGTGACGCCGCAGACGGCGCCGGTGATGACCATGCTAAGACAGGGGCAATACCATAAAAAATAGATCCGCCGGACGCGTCCGCTGCACTTGAAACGGCGCGTGTGACGGACTTTGCCGCTGGGATTACAATTGCCATATAAACTAAATTCTTCTGCGAAGTGCGTTAAATACGCAGCGATGTCCGACAGGCTGCTCGGGGGCAGACGTCCAGTTGCCCCCGAGTGGCGCTCCCCAGGTCGGTGATACCCCATCCTCACGACCCACCCAAGGTGGCCGCGACTGCTATCCTGACGCCCGGGGGATGATGAAGCTAACAGCCGCGAGCGGTACAGAGGGGCACGATGTTGGCGCTGTTGAACCTTATCCCGTAAATGGCCTGCTGACCAGCATACAGACCGGAATTCACACTGTTGACCGAGCCACCAACGAATGGCTTGTAACCTATTGACCAGGATCCGCCGCTAATGCCAGGGCCCCAGTTGCAGCCCATGCCCAAGGTATCGGTGGTCTGGGTGAAGGTCTCGGCCGTGCAGGAGCGAAGGTATTGGGCCGGCGACCCAATTCCGACCAGATTATAGTTCTGGGCCGGATAACCGCTATTGAAGACCAACTGGTTGTAGCCGGCGTTCCAGGTCCGGCCAGACCAACCGACCGCAGCGTTAAGGGTCTGTCCCGCAGAGTTCGTGCCCATGGTGCAGACCGCCACGTCGTACTTCGTCCAGGTGTTGATGCTGAAGCTTCCGGTCTGGCTGACCCAGTTCGTAAGGATCGTGCAGCTTGTGGCGGCAAAAGTGCCATAAGGGGCGGCGCCGTTGCGATAGGCAGGGGTGAAAACCCAGTTGCTGTACCACTTATTTGCGGTCGTATCGTAGACGCAATGGGCAGCGGTCACGATGTTGTTCCCGGCGAGGACAGTCGCTGAACACGATGCGCCGCCGCTGGGCGTACTGAACGTCAACTTACCATACCAAAGGTGAGGATATATCTTCCAGAGCGCCGTCCGCGTATTGACGTCGTAGGTGGTGTAGGCCGCCGCAGTACCCGCCGGGATGCCAGCGGCGGCTACGTCCGTGGCTGCGTCCGAGGCTGCGTCCGAGGCTGCGTCGGCGGACAATTTCAAGGCATTCCAATCCGCGGCAAAGGCCGCGCGCGCGACGCTGGCGGCGCCGGGCGCGGCTGCCCCCGACGGTTTACTCTGCTCGGGCCCGAAGGCCGCCGCGTTGCTCGGTGCAATGGCATCGGGCGCACCGTAGCCGTAATCGATCAGCATGGGTAGCGCCGGGGTCGCGGCCACAGTCTCCCGAGTCCAGAGGGCCGTCGCAGCCGCCTGTTGCTGCGCCGGGACCACGAACGTAACGGTCGGTGCCCGCGCGGCTACGGCCGCTGCGCCCCCTGCTGCCCCCGGGGCGGAGGAACTGGTCCCCGCCATCGCCGAGCATGAACAGATGAGTGCCACACCAAACAAACGCGTGCTTCTTATCTTCATGATCAATCTCCGCGCATGAAACACTTAATCGACGGTTTTCGTCGTTGACCTGGTGCGTCGCATTAACATAGGCTGGCTGTCTGATTGCCCTTAGGTCTCTCTAGGGCAGTCATGGGACACGCGCTAACTCCTGTCCGAAGGCTCAACCGCATCGGATGGTGTCCGAGGGGCCGCGACCGCATCTCCATTGCACCCAACCGAAGCATGACGCGCGCGGGGAGCATTGTCGAGAACAAAATGGCGCATCGGTCTGTAGGAAAAATCTGACAGGAAAAAAAGCCAGGCCCGCGCGGGATAATCCTAATGCCGTCAATCTATTCATCACGCGCTCATTATCGAAAAAACAATTTTCGGGATTCTGAAAACGATCCGGGGCGGGACATTTGGACCCAGGCGTTTTCGCCGGCTTCGGCCGGATCTGGGCGAACCGCTCGCCGCCCAGCGGGCCATTGGGGGCACCAGACCTGACACCGACCTGCTTAGTCGGGGTCGTCCCCCGCGGCGCCCCTCTGGATGCCGCCAGGGACCGCGCCTGGAGCATCGGCGGCGCCGGGCGAGGCTAGCCCCGGCGGCGTGCTCTGCTCGGGGCCGACGTCCGGCGCCATCTCGTTCAATGCCCGGGAGTCGACTGCGCCGGTTCCATAATCGATCGGCATGGGCAGGGCCGGTGTCGTGGCAATCTTTTCGGGGGTCCAGAGGGCCGCCGCTGCCGCCTGATTCTGCGCCGGGATCGCGGTCGTAACCGTCGCCGACCCCGTGACCGCCGTCGTCGGCACATCAGGGGCAGCGGAGCTGGTCCCCGGGCCTTGATCATAAATCCGGCCAAGACCTAGCGTAGGGCTTGGTGAATCACCGCGGGAGAGCGGCAGGACCCGCGAAATTGTGTACCCTTGGAAGTGCAAACAAACCGAGGGTGAAGCACCATGTTCGAAGGTCCTGCCGGGATCGACTTTAGCGCAGACAGCGGGTCGATGCCATCGGACGTGGCACGGCGATCGGCCGGCGGTTGGTCGTGAAGCAGCGCTCGCGCCTGGAGCGGGCCGAACAGCGTGGGGCGGCGGTGGCACGTTTGGCGACGGGGC
>CAIUAY010000262.1 GCA_903897335.1 uncultured Chromatium sp.
ATTTGAAGATTAAGTTGCAGGCCGCCTTACAGGCACTGCAACAGAATACTGATCGTGTGAAATCTTTCTTTTATCTGCCAGATACATTATATGCTGCATAATTAATAGTTAGTCGTGATAACTCATTAGGCCGCTATATTTGGCGGTCCCAGGCATCGGCGTCCCACTCCTGAAACCAGCGGCGAAACTCGTAAAGCTCCATTTCAGATAATGTCTGAACCTGAGCTTCGATTCTTTCTACTACTGTCACTTCTGTTGCCTCTATTTTCAGACAGAGAATGCGTTTTTCCAGCCTCAGTCAACCCGTGGTGGGGCCGCCATGCGCAACGTCAGTTGCTGTCCATCCCGCTCGATCACCGCGGTAACAGTCTGGCCCTCCTCGACCGAGGACAGACGCTGCGAAACCTGACCGGCGTATTCCACCTTGATCTCATCCCATTGCAGGAGTCGGTCGCCGACGCGAAACCCCATCTTTTCGGCCGGCGATCCCGCTCCCACCGAGGTGACCCGCGTCTGTACGCGATCATCAAGGGGCTTGGTACTCAATGACAATGACCAGCGCTGCCGTGGCCTGTCATGCGGATACCCATGATCGTCGAGGGCCAGGTCGGCAAAGGCATCCGAGTAGTCGTGGGTGATGCCGGGCGCAAAATGCCATTCGTTGCGGTGATTGAAACGAATGGCCTGCTGCATCATGGTCAGGTCCAGACGCCACGCATCACCTTCCCGCACCAGGAACCAGGGTGCGCAACGGCGTTCACTGACTGGGTAGCGAAGCACCGCGTGAATACCGTCCGGCGTGTGACGCCATTGCGGCGCGCTGCACGCGTGATAGACCTGGGTGATGTTGTCCATCTGGGCCGGCGTGACCGTCCAGTTTGCCAACATCCGCTGCGTCGCCTGCGAGTAGATCGGCAGATCGATCCGCGCGTCGCGATCAGCCATGGCCTTCAGGTAGGCTTGCACGGTCGCCAGCGGTGCATCGCCGGCGCTTACCTCCCCCGTCTGCTGGCGGAACGGCGCGGCGTTATAACCCTCCCCGAGACGCGCCGACGTCTGCGCGCCAGCGCCGGATGATGCCGCCTCGAGTTGGCGCGGATCGAAGTTCTCGCCCGCCTGCGCGTGCAATGCACGGAAATACAAGAGTTCGGTGGTCGCTAGAATCCCGTCCGCCACCCGACCGGACTGGAAGAAAGGCACCATCTGCCGCTGCTGGACGTAGGCGACGAAGGTATCGGTAAACGCCGGCTCCAGCGCCTCGGATACCTCCATGCGCACCGCGTCGCGATCGGGCATGATCAGGAGCAGGAGCCCGCGCCCGGTCTGGCTCAACGCGCCCACTGCGCGCGTCTCGAACGCACTGAGTGCCGATTGAGCAATGTCCCGTTCGCCGGATTCAGTCAGCACCCGGAAATCGATATCGAAGTCAGTGAGAAGAACCTGGTGGTAACGGGCGATGAACGCCTTCTGGGCGTCGTTCAGCAAACCGGCCTCGTCCCACAGTCTCGGCGCTGACTGCGCAGCCTCTCCGAAGACCCTGTTCAAGAGTTGAGGCCCGAACGTCAGTGCCGCAGACCCAATCAGGATCAGCAAAGCCGTGATGGTGACGATCCGCTTCATATCAGGCTCCCGGGCGGTAAAGTCGATTAGTGTCCGATCCTGACCTGCACGGCCTGCTCGTCGCCGGCGTCGGCGGTAAAATACGCCTTGCGCTGAAAATGACCGATCCCGGCCACGAGGGATCCAGGCAGGCGACGCAGGGCGCTGTTGAAATGCTCTACGGCCTCGTTGAAGCGCAGACGCGCCACATTGATGCGGTTTTCGGTGCCCTCGAGTTCGGCCTGTAACGCCATGAACTGATCGGCCGAACGCAGATTGGGATAGGCTTCCACCGTGGCGATCACTCCCCGCAAGCGGTTCAGCAGGGCCGACTGGCTCGCGCCGAGCGCGGCCACACTCGGCGCGCTTTCAGGGGTGGCCGCGTGCAAGGCTTGCGCGGCGGCCGTTTGCTGCTCAATCAGCGACTGGAGTGCCGCGCCGACCTGATTGCGCTGATCCGTTACCTCGATCAGCGTAGTGCGCTCGTGCTCCATGTAACTCTGTACGACATTGACCAGGTTCGGCACCAGATCAGCGCGGCGTTTGTAGGTGCTTTCCACATCGGCCCAGGCGCTGTAGACGGCCTCCTCTCGTCCGACCATGCCATTGTAGAGCCAGACAAAATAGAGGAGTCCCAGGATGGCCGGCAGGGCCAGGAGGACAACCCCGAGCGCATTGGATGCTGTACGATTCATGGTGTCGACCCCCTCAAGGGTATTGATGGTTTGATGAACATCCTGAATCGTTTCAAGGGCATGAGCATCCCGGCCGGCGAAAACCAAGAGCAGGGCCAACAGGCTCGCCGCGGCGAGAACACCGGCGACCAAAGCCAACCGCCGCCGAGGGCCGGGAGACGGCCTGGTCGGGGCAGCAAGATGATCCGTGCCGCCGCCGTCGCCCCCCGGTTCGCACGTCGACCCGCCCGCCGTCGGGATGCCTGAGATCGGGGCCTCGGAGATCATTGATGCGCTCTCTAAAGGGTATTGACCCATTTTTCCCGTTTCACTGCAAAGATTGCTGGCCCCTTTACCCCCGTCAGGCTGTGATCAAAGCGGCGGACCAGGCTCCGCAGGGCGTCGCGTACAGACTCCTCCATGGGGTCAGCCTCCAGTCAGGTCGATGGATGGGTTTGCGCGATTATCGCAGCTTGACCGGACCGGTCGCCAGGGCAGGAGTGCAGACAGAGGTACTGCCAGATCACCGATGCCCCGGCCAAGGCGGTAATCTCGGCCACGTCATAGGCGGGGGCGACCTCGACCAGGTCCATGCCACG
>CAIUAY010000263.1 GCA_903897335.1 uncultured Chromatium sp.
CGGAACTGGGGCAGCGCCAAACCGCTGCGATTGAGGTGGCCAGCACCACTTAAATTCGGGAAAAAACTGTCCTGGACATGGGGTCCACTTTAATGAGGCTTATGCAAGATTAAACGGAAGCGCGTACTAGGACTTGTATCAAGATCCCACAAAAAGCGCTTGGACACATCACGCCGATTCAAGCGATCAAGAGCTGTCAGTAAGAATGCCCTCACGCTGTGACGAGCGCACGGGGATCGTCGGTGCGATTTCGCGGTATCATGACTGCCAGCAAACAGACGTCAGGGGTGTGGTGCGAGTGGACGAATCTTACGATGTCATTGAGAGTCTTTGCGCATCCAAGGCCGAAGAGACGATGATTGCTTTTGCTGGTTTTCAGATGTCTGCCATCGATGGCGTGCATGACGATGAAGGTGTCCTGAAGATTGCGACCTTCACGCGACCCGACAGCAGCGGCTATCTGACGCTGACTTTTCTGCTCGATCTGGATGCCGATCCTACCCGCAAGGCAGCACTGAAAGCGCGTTTTGGACGCGCCAGTCAGGAGGTTCTGGCAGTTGGGCTGGGCGCAGATTTCGAGATGCTGCTTGACATGCCGCTGGATGCTTTCACGGCATCGACACAGTTTTATTTTGAGGAATTCAATCTCTATTTTCAGCAACTCGCTGGGCGCGAGCGTGAGATCCTCGAACAACGGCTGATGCCACTGCTGGCCGCGCTGCTTGATCTACGTGTTGAGCCATTGGAGTGGCTCGCCGATGCGGGGTGCAGCCTGTCATCGTCAGGCGTGGCCGACTCAGGTCAGCCCGAATCGTCACTGACGCAACGGGTTAAATATCATCTCGCAAACCGTTTTATTATCGAGATAAACAATTGATTAAAAAGAGAAAAATTGCATGAGCATTGTGACAAGCAAGAACGCCGGGATCTTCATCGTGACGCCGGATGAACGACTGGATACCCAGAGTGCGCCCGAAGCCGATCAGGTGATTGCGAACGCCATTGCGCAGGGTGAGTCGCGCATCATTCTGGTGGATTTTGCCAGAACCGCCTATCTCTCCAGCGCCGGTCTGCGGGTGCTGCTGAAGGCAACCAAACAGCTCAAGCAGGTTGGCGGTGCCTTTGCTTTGTGCAACGCTAATGAGCAGATTCTTGAAGTTCTTGAAATTAGTGGCTTCTCGACCATCATGACCTGTTATGCCAGCCTCGACGAGGCCATGCAGGCGCTGATGAACGCCTGAGTTCACCAATGTTTCTGTCGCGCGGCGCAAGCCGTGTCTTCTTGGGCATCCTGCTGACGCTTCTAGTGCCGCTGACACACGCCAAGGAATCCGCAGAACCATTGCGGACGGTGCGTCTGGCGCTGCAATGGCAGCCCCAAAGCCAGTTTGCCGGTATTTACATGGCTCGTGAGCAGGGCATCTATCGTGCTTACGGGCTTGACGTGGTACTGGTGCATGGCAACGCCGAGCGTAGCGCACTTGATCGGCTACAGGCCGGTGAAGTCGAGCTTGCCACCAGCGTTCTCAGCGACGCGCTGGTCGCAGCGACGGCCTGGCCGGATGCGACAGAATCAGAATCTAGCGGATCGGGTTCAGCACTGGCTCAAATCGCACAGTTGGTGCAGCAATCCAACCTGATGCTGGTCGCCTGGAAAGACATGGGGGTTGAACGCCCCGAGGATCTTGACGGGATGCGGGTAAGCGTATGGCCGTCAATCATTTTTGACGCTTTTTTTGCCGCTCGTCAGGTCACGCCGCTCCTGATTCCACAATATGCCTCGATTAATCTCTTCCTCAAGCGCGGGGTCGCCGCCTGTGCGGCCATGGAGTACAACGAATATCACCGCATCCTCCAGGCAGGCGTTGATCCCGGACGGCTGACAACCTTTGCCATGCGTGACCAGAATCTGGGTTTCCCGGAAGACGGTCTCTACGCCACGTCGCGCTGGGTCGCGCAGCATCCCACCATCGCTCGTGCCGTGCGTGAGGCGACGCTGGCGGGCTGGATTTATGCTCGCGACCATCCTGAGGAAGCAATCACGGTTGCTCTTAGAGAAGCGCAGCGGGCAGGCGTTCCCGCTAATCGACCACACGAACGCTGGATGCTCAGTCACCTGCTGAATGCGATCTTTGTGCCCGGCGCACCGCTGGTACGCGCCGGCATCCTTGACCCCGATGCCTTCAGTCGCACCGCCCAAGCACTGTTCGCCGCCGGACGCCTGACTCGCATTCCGAGCCTGACCGCATTTGCCCCGCTGGAACCGCCATGACACCGGCACCTGAGCTGATTTCACGTCTGTTCTCGCGTCACAGCATCCGTACCCGTTTGCTACTGTGGACGGTCGGGCTGTCCAGTCTCGTCCTTGCAGTAGTGATTGGCTGGAATTATCAGGCCATGCTGCATCAGCTTGATGCGGATGCCCAACGTCGGGCGGCCTTCATCGCCGAAGCCTCCGCCGACAAGATCGATACTGAACTGGGAGGCATCTGCGGACTGGCACACGGAATTGCCTATGCTGTCGAAAGTCAGGCACTGGGCATCGCTTTCGAGCCGTTACGGACGCTAATGCAGAAAGCATTACTCGCTTATCCGCAGATCTATGGCATCGCCATCGTCCTGCTGCCCGCGCTCAAGCCCACCACCTGGCCGGATACCGCCCCTTACGTCTATCGCGGAGCTGACGGGCTTAACTATGCCAACCTGACCGGGAAATACCGCAACTATACCGGTGAAGACTGGTTCTATCTGCCGCGCTATCTGGATCAGGGCACCTGGAGCGAACCCTATCGCGGATCAACTGGCGTGATGATGGTGACGTACTCGGCACCGATCCGTCTGCCGCATGAGGACGGCGCACAGTTTGCCGGTGTCGTGGCTATCGATATCGAACTCGGCTGGCTCGACCAGGCGCTTGCCGAACTGCCCATCGGCAGACATGGCTATAGTCTGCTGATGAGTCATCAGGGGACTTATATTTCGCATCCGATCCGCTCACTGATCCTCAACGAAAGCATCTTCAGCATTGCCGAGGCGCGTGGCGATCCGGCGTTGCGAGCGATCGGACAGCGCATGATCTCAGGCAAGCCTGGCCTGGTTCCCTGGGAGAACTGGGCAACGGATGAACCAAGCTGGCTGGCCTGGCACCCGCTGGAAACCATCGGCTGGACAATGGGAACCGTGGTTCCGAAAGCTGAACTGTATGCCGAGATCCGCCGCTTCACGCAGCAAGAGACGCTGGTTGGTCTGTTGGGACTCGCATTGCTGGTGGCGGCAGTATGGCTGGTTGCACGTTCGATCACCCGCCCGGTGCGGGCGCTGAATGCGGCTGCAACAACGCTGGCTGCAGGCGATCTCGATGCCGCGTTGCCAGCGCCGCGTGGTCATGATGAAGTGGCGGAACTGACGGCGGCCTTCGCGTCGATGCGCGATCATCTGCGCCGTTATATCGCCGATCTGGCCGTGACCACGGCGGCGCGTGAGCGCATGAACGGTGAACTGCGCATCGCCCACGATATCCAGATGGATCTGGTGCCCAAGACTTTCCCAGCCTTCCCGGAGCGCGATGATCTGGATTTGTTCGCGGTGATGGAGCCGGCGCGTGAGGTTGGCGGAGATTTCTACGATTTCTTCATGCTCGATGCCGACCGGCTGGTGATTGCTATCGGCGATGTCTCAGGCAAAGGCGTTCCGGCGGCGCTCTTCATGGCCGTCACCCGCAGTTTTCTGCGCTCGGCGTTTCGGGTCGATGACGATCCAGGTCGCGCTCTGACACGGGTCAACGATGATCTGGCCGAAAGCAACGAGGCCTGCATGTTTGTCACGCTCTTCTGCGCGGTTGTCAGTCTGTCTGATGGCTGGGTCGCGTATGCCAACGCCGGACATAACCCGCCGCTGATCGTCACGCCAGGGGGTCATGCCTGGATCGGCAAACCTTTCGGGCCGGCTGCCGGTGCCCTGTCGGGCAGTTTCTATGCCAGTGGGGGCTTCCAGCTTTTCCCCGAATCCATGCTGTTACTCTATACGGACGGTGTCACAGAGGCGATGAATCCAGTCAACCAGCTTTATGGCAATGAACGGCTGGCGGAACGGCTGGAGACGTATCACACGCTGGACTGCCGCGACTGTCTTGACGCCCTGCTGGTGGACATCAGGGTACATGCCGACGGCACTGAGCAATCGGATGACATCACGATGCTGACACTCAAACGAATCACGCCCGGAACGGATCGGGAACCGGATCTGACGCTGGACATCGTCAGTCGCACGGATGACCTGAACGCGGCGCTCGATCAGGTGGAAGCCTTGCTCGAAGAACGGGACTCTGCGCCACGTCTAGTTTATGCGGTGCGTCTGGTCATGGAAGAACTGCTCACCAACACCATCAAATATGGTTATGACGATGCCGCACTGCATCGTATCCGGGTTGCATTCACGCTTGGCTCACCAGCCACCCTGCGCATTGAGGATGACGGACATCCATTCGATCCAACCGCGCAAGTACCGGATGTTGCGCTGGATGCGCCGGTGGCGGAGCGTCCGATCGGTGGTCTCGGTCTGAACATGGTGCGCTCGCAGACCGCATCGCTAACATACCGGCGTGACGCGGGCATCAACCGGCTCGATATCGTGTTTTAGGGGCGATCCATGTGTGGCATTGCAGGCGTCCTGTTGCGCCGGGGAACACCGGAACCGGCATCACTCGACCAGTCGCTGGCGCGTCTGCGTCATCGCGGCCCGGATGCGCAGGGCGTCTATATCGAGGATGCGGTGGCGCTCGCTCATACCCGTCTGTCGATTATCGACCTGGCCGGTGGCGACCAGCCGCTCATCGACAGCCAGGGTGAGAGCGTCCTGATCGCCAATGGTGAAATCTACAATTTCATCGAACTGCGTGATGAACTGGAGAGCGATGACCGTCCGTTTCAGACGCATTCGGACTCCGAGTGCATCCTGCGGGTCTACGAACATTTCGGGATGGCCGGATTTGCGCGGCTGCACGGGATGTTTGCTTTTGCGCTCTATTCGCGCCGCGAGCGCCGCTTGATCCTCGGACGTGACCGTCTTGGCATCAAGCCGCTGTATTATGTCTGTCTCCCGGATCGTCTGATCTTTGCCTCCGAGCTGAAAGCGCTGTTTCCGTTATTGCCGGGTTGCCCAGAACTCTCGGCCTGGGGCGTGACCCAGTATCTGGAACACGGCTATGTCACCGGCAGCAACACGCTGGTACAAGGCATCCGGCGTCTGGAGCCGGGCACGGTGTTAAGCATTGATCAGGATCTGCGGCTTCAGCACACAGCGTTCTGGTCGCCGCTGGATGTCGTGCCCCAGAATCTGAGCTTCGGACAGGCTCAGGAGATCTTCAATCCGCTGTTTGAGCAGGTCATACGTGAACACATGCGCTCGGATGTCTCCTACGGACTGTTTCTGTCGGGCGGAGTCGATTCCGGCACGCTGCTTGGTGCCCTGACGGACTTTGGTCAAGCCCGCCTGCGCACCTTTTCGGTGGGTTACGTCGATGGCGTGGGGCAGGATGAACTCGCGGATGCCCGCCGCGTTGCCGTCCGCTTTGGCAGTGAACACAGCGAGCTGCGTCTGACACTGGAACAGGTTCTCGGGGTGCTGCCGCTGACCGTCTGGGCCGCCGATGATCTGATCGAGGATGCGGCCTGTCTGCCCACGGCGTTGATGGCGCAGCAGGCGGCTCGCCAGCTCAAAGTGGTTTTTAGCGGTGAAGGCGGCGATGAGGTCTTCGGCGGTTATGGCCGTTACCGGCGTACCCGCTTGCAGCACTGGCTCAGACGACTTCAGCAGTTTGTGCAGGGCGGGTGGCAGCGGCGCAACATTTCGGCGAACGTCTTTCGACGCTCTGCCTACAGCGACCAGGTGCATGGTCTGCTGGCTCAGGAGACACCGGACGACAGTCTGCTGCGCCTTGCGCGACCACGCTGCTGGAGCGACATCAATCAGGTGCAATATTTCGATCTGCGCACCGAGCTGGTCGATGATCTGCTGGTGAAAGCCGACCGGATGCTGATGGCCTTCGGACTGGAGGGACGGGTGCCGTTCCTCGATCACCGTCTTGTTGAATTTGGTCTGTCGCTACCCGACAGCCTCAAGGTGCAGGGACGCCGTGGCAAGGTCTTTCTGCGGCGCTGGGCGCAACGTTATCTGCCAGCAGCGGATCTGCAACGTCGCAAATCAGGGTTTGGCGTTCCCTTGAGCGGTCTGCTGCAAGGCCCGTTGCTCGACCAGATCGGCCAGCGCCTCATGGCGAGCGCCGTCCTCAAGGACTGGCTGAGACCGCAGACGATCCACCTGATCCTGGAGCGTCAGCGGGCTGGCGGCATGGCCTCGCGCCAGTTACTCCAGTTGCTGCGGCTGGTCATCTGGCATCGTCTGTTCATGGAACAGCCGATGCGCCAGCCCAGTGCCAACGAGTCGATCCTGGACTGGCTGGATTGATCGCGGAATGGTCTTTAAAACGTCAGCCGCGTCGGTAGGGTGGATGAAATCAACCCAACGTCACCGCCAACACGGATCTTGGGTTGCCACCTGCGGTAGTTTAAGCGATGCCGCTCATGGTTGCGTTTCCAATCTTTCAACCACAGACAGATACTTCTCGTGAATCAATTTCCGATCAAACTCCCAGAACTCTGCCAGCATCGCCTTGTCCTCTTCATCCGTGAAGTAGGCTCTGGATGCCGGGAAAAACACCTTGTCTTCTTTCTCAATATGCCTGGGGTAGAATTCAATAAAGGTTTGAAGTTTTTCGATGATGTCGGATAAGGCCGTCCCATCGCCCTTCCTGTAGCGCGAGTTGGCATCGACCAGGGCTTTGGTCGTCTGACGCCCAAACTGATGCTCTTCGATCAGTTCATTCATGACGCGTTGGTCATTGCTGGACAGCGGCTTTTTCTTTAACTCACGAAAAAGAATGTGTTCCTCTTTTCCGTGATGCGCCCAATCTGCATAAAAACGCATGAAATCAACGACCGTATCGATCAATACAGGGTCGATTTGGCGTGTCGATTCGATGTTTGCCAAGTGATCCTTGATCACTGAGAGCATCCGTTCAATCAGGCGATGCTCGATCATCAGTGGTGCGCGTGCTTGCATGGTTTCCACCTCTTTTTTTGCGTGGCATCATGACCAATTTCGGGCGGGTATACAGTGCGTTCGATTCAGCCGCATCGGGTTGATGCAATCAACCCGGTGCTACCGCCGAAATAGGATGTTGGGCGCAGCCCTTTTAAGGTGCAAAAATACGACATTAAAAATCAATCGCCTGTGGATCAAGCCGGTGGCCTTTCCGGGCTTCAGGCACAGCCAGAGTCAAGATGCTGGCGAATCATGACGGCACAGATCAAGCAGTTACGATTTTACACTTTACGGCACCTTAAAAGGGCTGGATGTTGGGCGCAAAGTGCGGCAACCCAATCAACGCGGCTACCGCGCACACTAGCCACGCCGTTTTAAAATGTATCCGGGTAGTGATGCGCAGATGCGCCATAACATATTTAGCTGAAAGGGGGATATAGAAAGTGGGAAAGAACACCGTGGTGAAATCTTGTAGTAGGGAACATTCAATAGAGTTGTTTTAACCATAAAAAACAGTTAGTTAGCTAAATAAAAATTCCATAAGCCCGCGCAAACGCCAAAAATTTCATTATACA
>CAIUAY010000264.1 GCA_903897335.1 uncultured Chromatium sp.
AGAATTTGCTGCATAACGCAGATCTGTCTGGGAGCGTCTGTTCCTGATCTAAGCAAGCGTCCCGATCCCCACAGAGGCGATGCGCGGTCATCGCGCATCGCCTCTGACCCAACTTGTACACCCGCTGTCACAGATGCTTAAGCAACCTGTCATCACGCATGGATTGCGATGCAGCGCCGCGATGCGTAGCATCCGCCGCCTTAACACACTTTAATGTCATGAGGTTCATGGGTGGCAGGTCAATCATTACGCGAGTCGGTGCAGGGACAACCTTTCAACGACATTCTCAACGAATTACACGCTCACACCTTCAGCGGAGTCCCAGGCGAGTCCGACCCGTTCACATTGAGCGAGCTGGATCGTGAATATATTGCCTATGCGCTGGCGCTCTACTATCAGTGTGATCACTGCCATCACTACCACGGGCGAGCCGTGGCACGTTTGCGCGAACAGGCTGGCTGTCTGGACTGGGACTGGCAGGCTGAGATCGTCAAGCTGATTCTCTTTCTGCGGACTAGCCACGACTCTATCTCAACCCTGGAATGGAAAGGCTGGATCGAAGCTTGGCGCGGGTTTGCCCTGAGAATCCACCATCATCGCGCCGGCCTGGGCTGCAATATCGCCTATGCCATCGGCATCGCCCGAGCCGATGAACATCTGCTGGAGATCGCCTTTGAATCCTTCCAGGCACTCTATCCTGATGAAGAAACGCTACTGGGCGTCATCCGCGATATTGATCGCGTGGTCGTTTTCATGAAAGCTGCCACCTCGAAAAACCGCACTGATCCCATTCTGAAACGCCAGTTGTCACAGCGCGGCATCAAGGTCTAGCCGACGGCGCGAGTCAGGACTGCGCTGCCGGGTGGGTGGGGTCGAGCCAGACCCACCCGTCGGCAACCGCCAGCTTGAAAGTCTGGATTGGCGTTTCTGCTGGCTCATCGAGCGGTGCGCCGGTCTTCAGGCTGAAGCGGCTTCCGTGCAGCGAACATGTGATGCGATCCCCATCCAAACAGCCGTAGGACAGTGGATAGTCCTCATGGCTGCAAGTGTCTTCGACGGCATAAAACTGCCCATCCACATTCGCGATGATATAAGGCCGCTCTTCGACCACGACCCGAATAAATTTCCCGGATTGAATGGCGCTGGTGGTGGTGACGGCAACGAATGGCGGTTCCATGTCAGCGTACCCGTCGTGCAGCGCGGCCAGAATCCAGAATGTCGCGCAGCCGGTCAGCGGCCACTGCCAGCGAGGGTTCACGTCCAAGATGCCAAAGGATCAGCGCACCGGCAAACACCAGACTGTCGTAAGTTGGCCCCGATACGCCATCAAGCGCCGCCATGCCAGCGTCCGCCGCCGCACGCGCCGTCGCAGGGACATCCACGGCCACCGCAATCTCATCGCCGGGGCGGGTGGTCTGCGGCAGGTCATCGGGGAGCGGCACGGCGCGGACGGCCTGCTCGATGCCGAGATCAAGCGGGTCAATCTCGAAAGACTGCTCCTCGGAGTGGTGCTGATAATTGAAGCAAACGCCTTTCTGCCGCAGTGAAGGAATCACACCGCCCTCGACGCCGCGTACCAAAAGCGCTGAATCAAATCCGGCATGACGGGCGAGCAGTGCATAAATGCGCGGATAGGGCTTATGAACATAGCCTGTCACCAGATGCGTATGTTTGCGACCGTGAATGGGTCGCGCCATGACCTCCACGGTCGTCACCGCCTGACGCTTGACGATGGCCGAGCGCAGATCGACCAGATTGTGCAGCGGTCCGCAGAAGGTGCGCTGATCGACATAGCTCCAGCCGAGCGCCGGATCGGCCAGACGGTCGGCAGCCTCGACCGGCGTTAGATCGACCGGCACTCCGGCAGCCTCCAGCACATGACGGTGGGTCACGCCAAATTTCGGCCCTACGGCATGGGCACCCTGACTGATCGCTGCGACGCCGTATTCGGCCAACACTGGCATCAGAAACGGCGCGGCGGGTAGACAGCGGTTGTAGCCATCATAGGGGTCAGCGATATCGACCACATCATCGACCTCCGCCACGACATGCCCCGTGACCTCGCGGATCGCGTCCAGAATGCCCTTGAACTCTTCGTCGGTCTCGCGCTTCATGCGCAGCGCGATCAAAAAGATCCCTGCCTGCACCGGATCGACCTGATTGCCGAGGATCGCCCGCATCCCAAGACGCGCCTCTTCCATCGAGATATCTTTGGAAAGCTCGGGGCCGGTGGCGATACGCTGGATGATTGAACGCATCTGGAGTCTGGCGTCGTTTGTGGTGGCGGTCATAGGGTGTCTTCCTCAGTGGATAGTGGGATCTAAACGCTGGACTGGGCAAATCCGAGCATCGAATAAGGCAATAGTTCAGATCCTGTCTTGATAGAACAGCGCAGAATTTGCTCAACCGTTCTTCAATTCCAGGATGATTAACAGCAGGGTATCTTAAGCCGTCACCGCCACCAAGTTAATCACCCCCGCAGCGACCTCAAAATGGGATCATTCCATCAAGAATCGAGTGCGCCATGCTCTTCTTCTGGAATGACATGAAAGACCGCGCCCTCGCGTTCTCACGCGAATAGGTCGATGAATGCTCAAGCCGCGTCGAGATTTCAGCTTCGGCATCATTTAGACCAGGTTGCCTTTGGGCGATGCGTCCAGAGCCATCGACGCTGTTCACGCCAGCCCTGTGGGTCTGCAAGGGGGCTGTCAGGTGTCAAACGGAACGCGATAGCACCGTCAGTCGCGGTATTACGCATTTTGATCCCGCGTATTGCGACCGCTTCGCTTACCCGGCGTGTTGGGAATCCGAACGGATTGGCATAGCCTGCCGCGAACAGCACCCATTCAGGCGCGACGGCGTCAAGAAACTCAGGGCTCGTTGACGTGGCGCTCCCGTGATGACCCGCGACCAGAATAGTGCTCTGCAACGCACGTCCCCACTGCGCCACCAGGCGGTGTTCCAGCCGCTGATCGACATCACCTGTCAGCAGGATCGACCGGCCAGCGGTCTCGATCCGCAGCACGCATGAGGCATTATTGCCGGTCTCGCCGTCCTGCATTCCAGGATGCAGAAACTGGAACCTAACGCCTGACCACTGCCACTGTTCGCCCGCCTGACAGCGGGTTGCGCCGGGGACATTCAGCGCCTCCGGCTCGCCGCTCTGAAGCCGCATGATCGTGACGCGCTCTGCGAGTCCAGCCAGACCACCGGCATGGTCGCGGTCGGCATGACTGACCACCAGCCGCTCGATACGGGTAATCCCCTGCGCCAGCAGAAAAGGCGCGACGACCGCACTGCCGGTATTGAAGCCTGTGTTGAAGCCGGGACCGGTATCAAAGACCAGGGTTCCAGCGGCAGTGCGAACGACGGCAGCCAGTCCCTGTCCGACATCAAGTAGGGTAAACCAAACCTCGCCGGGTTTGGGCGCAGGCGGATGCAGCACGACCAGCGGCAGGAGTAGCGCCAGACCCAGCCAGCGTCCGGGCAGTCCACGCGGCGCCAGCAGCAAGAGCACCCCGATGGCCGCGACCACCCAGACCCAGAGCGGCGGCGCGGGCAGGGTCGTCGCCACCCAGGGGTGTGCCGCCAGCCATGTCAGACCATTCATGCACCAGCCGAGTAGATCTGCCGTCAGGGTCAGTGGCCAGCTCAGTCCGGGGATCAGGCTTAACAGACTGGCAACGAGAACCAGCGGCAGCAGCAGACTGAAAAGCGGCACGGCGACCAGATTGACCAGTGGGGAGATCAGCGACACGCGCCCGAACACCCCCAGCAGCAACGGGAGCAGACCAATCGTCACCGCCCACTGCGCACGACCCCAGCGCGTCCAGAGATCACGGCTTGGCAGGCGTTGTCCAAGATTGAACAGGAGAACCGCGACCGCCGCAAACGACAGCCAGAAGCCATCGGACAGCACCGCTTGTGGATCGGCAAGCAGGACGCCGACCAGCGCCACGGTCAGTGCATGCCAGGGTCGTAGCGTGCGTTGCCAGAAGATGGCCGCAAAGACCACGACGAGCATGATCAGGGCGCGTTGCGTGGAAACCGAGAAACCGGCCAGCCCCGCATAGACCAGCGCTGCCAGGATGCCGGCTACGGCACCCGCCCGTGGCGCGGCCAGCGTAAGCCAGACGCTCCGCGACCAGAGCCAGCGCACTGACACCAAAAAGACGGCGGCAATCATCCCGACATGCAACCCGGAAATTGCCACCAGATGACTGGTTCCGGTCAGGGCAAACACCTCCCAGTCGTCGGACGTGAACCCGGAGGTCTCGCCGATGGTCAAGGCTTGAACCAGCGCGACGACCTGAGCACCGGTCTGGGCGGTTTCCAGCATCCGGCTCAGATGCTCGGAAATCCCTTGCCGCCAGCGATCCAGCCAATAGCGTCCAGCCGTAGCGTCCAGGCGTTTGAGCGCCATGCCGCGCAGCAAGTTGCCCGTCGCCTTCACGGACTGGTTGAAAAGCGACCGCTCGCCGTCGAAGCCGCCGGGGTTAGCATATCCATGACGCGGTTTCAGACGCACGGGCAAACGCCAGCGTTCGCCAACCTTCAGCGCGGGTGCCCCGGCATACCAGGACAGACGCACCTGTCCAGTGAATGGGATGGGAGAATCCTCCCGGAGACTGCGTTCAACCTGAAACAGAAAGCGCGTGGCCACATCGGTCTTGACTGGTATCGACGCGATGCGTCCCTCCAGTACCAGGGGCACCCGCGCCAGCGCATCCGGGAAGGGATCGCAGAGCAGCGTACAGGCGTTAACCTGTGCCCAGCCAATGCCCAGCAGGATGACGACAGGCAGACGCAGCGGATGCCAGATCAGCGCGCAGATCGGAAGCGGCAACAGCCACAGCGGATTGGATAACCATGGCGGTATCTGAGGGAGCAGATAAAAAATGATGACGCCTGCGGCGAAGGCCAGACCCACGCGCATCCTGGTGGCTCCTTGCGCTCGGTCAGATCCGGGGCGAGCTCAGATCTGCGGCGATCTCCAGGGCATCCAGAACGATAAAACAGCGGATTTCCGGGGTGCCTGATCTATAATCGCCGATTCTGGTCAAGTCTGAGTCGACGTGGAATCCTGGCATGAAAAAATGGCTTAAACGGGTGACGCCAACCCACAAGAGCATCATTGAAAATCCACATCTTGGACTGTTTGGTACGCTGCTGCATGACCCGAACCTGTGGCATCTGAACCGGCGTTCGGTTGCGGGCGCTTTTGCCGTTGGACTCTTTGTGATGTATCTGCCAGTCATTGGCCATACACTCATTGCTGCAGGCCTGGCCATTTTTTTGCGCGTTAACCTACCGATTGCGGTATCGCTGGTGTGGATTTCAAATCCAATCACGATACCGCCCATGCTTTATTTCGCCTATGTCATTGGCTGCCTAGTTCTTGGGCTCGACATCGAAGGCTTCAATGTGCATTTCTGGCTTGATTGGCACAACTGGCTGGAGATCCTCGGCCCTCTCGTATTAGGGTGCCTGATCTGTAGCATCATCTGCTCTGTTTTGGGCTATCTGGCGATCCAGGCGATCTGGCGCTGGAAAGTGCTGCGCCATCTGCACCGCCGCCGCGAACGTCAGCGCCCCGAATCGCAGATCAGCACCCCATCATCCAGTCGCCAGACCTGATCCATCCGCGCCGCCAGTTCGGGGTCATGGGTGACGATCACCAGGCTGGTTCCGATGTCCCGATTCAGCTCCAGCAGCAGTTCATAGACGCCACCTGTGGTCTTGCGATCCAGATTGCCGGTCGGCTCATCCGCCAACAGACAGGCCGGGCGCGTCACCAGCGCCCGGGCGACCGCTGCCCGCTGACGCTCGCCGCCGGAGAGTTCACCCGGCTTATGTGCGCCACGATGCCCAAGACCAACCCGCTCCAACAGTTCCAGCGCCTGCTTACGTGCTTCGGCGGGTCGCACGCCCCCGATCAGCAGCGGCATGGCGACATTCTCGATGGCCGTGAATTCAGGCAGCAGATGATGAAACTGATAGACGAATCCCAGATGCCGGTTGCGCCGCAAACCCCGCCTAGACTCAGACAGTTGACTCACGTCCTCGCCTAGCCAGCACACTGTGCCCGCCGTCGGCCGATCCAATCCGCCAACACAGTGCAGCAACGTGCTCTTGCCCGAACCTGATGCGCCAATGATGGCGATGCGTTCGCCGGGCGCGACGCTAAAGGTGACGCCACGCAGCACCTCGACCTTCTGCGGTCCTTGCTGAAAGGTCTTGAACAAACCCTGAACCTCTAGCACCGCCGTGACATCATTCATAGCGCAGCGCCTCTGCCGGTTGAGTCTGGGCGGCGCGCCAGGCCGGATAGAGCGTCGCTAGAACGGACATCAGAAAAGCGCCGCCGCCGATGGACAGCACGTCCGCGAGATGGACGTCAGACGGTAGCTCACTGATGTAATAGATGCTGGGGTCGAGGAAATGGATGCCGAACACCTGTTCAATGACGCCGACCACCGGCTCCACGTTCCAGGCCAGCAGCACACCGGCAATCATCCCGATCAGCGTACCGATGAGACCGATGGCGGTGCCCTGCACCATGAATGTCGCCATCACCCGCAGCGGTGACAGACCGAGCGTGCGCAGCACCGCGATATCAGACTGCTTGTCAGTCACCACCATGACCAGGGTCGAAACGATATTGAAGGCGGCCACTGCGACGATCAGAAACAGGATGATGCCCATCATCCGTTTCTCCATCGCCAGTGCGCTGAAAAAGTTGCTATGAACCTGAGTCCAGTCGATCAGGCGGTACGTGCCACCCAGATCATAGGCGATCTCACGCGCCAAACGCGGTGCCTCCCACATATCCGTCAGCTTCAGCCGTATTCCTGAAACCGCATCGCCCAGATTCAGCAGTTTGGCGCCATCGCGCAGATGGATAAAGGCGGCGTTGCGGTCATAATCAGCCATTCCAACCGCAAAGATCCCGCTAACCGTGAAACGTTTGAGACGTGGCATGATGCCGACCGGGGTCGAACTGACCTGCGGCGTCACCACCGTCACTTTGTCGCCAGGCCCGACGCCCAGATAGGCAGCCAGATCCCGTCCAAGGATAATGCGGAACTCGCCATCAACCAGATCATCAACCGAACCGCTGACCATCTGGCGCCGCAGATCGGCGACCTGATCCTCTTCAGATGGGAGGATGCCGCGAATCAGCGCGCCGCTAACATAAGCGCTGTTGACCAGCATCCCCTGTACCTCGACGAAGGGTGCCGCGCCGACCACGTCGGGATGTCGGCGCACCTGTTCCAGCACCTCGACCCAATTCGCCATTCCGCCGAACGGATCAGTCAACGTGGCATGTGAGGCCATGCTCAGGATGCGTTGCTGAATCTCTTTATGAAATCCGTTCATGACCGACAGCACCACGATCAGGGCAACGATGCCCAGCGTGATTCCGACCATCGAAGTGCCAGAAATAAAGGAGATAAAATGATTACGACGCTTGGCGCGGGTATAGCGCAGGCCGATATAGAGCGGAAGTGGATGAAACATAAGAGCGCGATTTAACCATAAAAGATGAGGAATGCCGTGCGAAATTCACTGCGAAAACTGCGGCTGCTGTGGGCGTTGTGCAGTCTCTGTCCGCTGTCGGCGGTTGCCCTGCTGGGCGGACAGACGGACACGCTCGACGGTTTCAGCGCCGTGGTGGCGTTGACGCCAGGCGAAAAGCCGCACTGCTCGGCGACCAAGATCGGCGCTCATGCGTTCCTGACTGCGGCGCACTGCGTCACCCGCGCCGGCAACCTGGATGACGCCTTCCAGCCGGGACGCCAAATCTTCGTCAGCAATCAGGTCGAGCCCCGGATGCCCGCCGATTTTACCGGACTGACCATCACGCACGTCCAGTTGCACCCCAGTTATCGGGACGCGCTGAACCGCTTTTCCAGCTACCGGGAACAACAGATTCAGGACTATCGCAAACGCTATGCGGGCGACGATCTAGCACGACGCATCCGCTTGCTGGAGGTTAGTCCTCATTTCACCTCGCGCTTCCCGGATGTCGCCATCCTCTTTGTGCGTGAGCCGACAGACGCGATCCCGGCTGTGGAAGTCGATTGTACCCCGCTTCATCAAGATGATGCGGTGCAGATCGTCGGCTATGGCGATGACAGCCTGAAAAACATTAAGCAAGTTCGCAAGACCAGTCCATTCGGTCGCCGTCACTGGGGCGACACTCAGGTCATCCGCGTCGATCCGGTTAATTTCTACACCTATGGCGGACTGATGCGCCCTGGCGAGGCGTCATTAAGTCCTGGCGATTCGGGTGGGCCAGTGCTGCGTTCAGGCCGCGTTGTTGGCGTAAATGGTAGCGTGTATGGACTGAGCCATCTCGATGCCGCACGTTCCAACATGTCGGTCAATCTAAGTGGTCTGGGCACGGATGCAGGTCAGCGGATGGGCTGTCGTGAGTTTTTCCGGTAAGACCGGGGATTTCAAAAAGGCAGGCTCACGTAGAAATTGCCTGTATCCATACCCAAATCCGGTCAGCGTCTCCCGCTGAGGACGTTTTCATTATAAAATCATAAAATTTCGGGTACTGAACCAGACGCAACCAACCAGAGGACAAGCCAATCATGGCCATCGAAATCAATGGCACCAGCATCGCCACAACGGATACCGGCTATCTTGAAAACTATGCTGACTGGAACGAGGATGTCGCCCGCAAACTGGCGGAGATCGAAGGGATTGAACTCACCGACAAACACTGGGACGTGATCAAATATCTGCGTGATGAATACATCAATAACGCCCAGAATCAGCCGATGGAGCGTGTTGTGCTCAAGGATATGGGGAAACTCTGGGGAACCAAGCCAACCAGCAAGGATCTCTATACGCTTTTCCCGTTGGCGCCGACCAAACAGGGCACCAAGATCGCTGGTCTGCCTGCCGTCAGACGCAAAGGCGGTTACTGATGGCAACCATGCTGTCGTGTTGATAGGTTCCCGAAGAAAGTCGATTTTGGGAACGACATGAAAGCCGCTTTTCCCCAAGCGGGGAGGGCGGCTTTTTTTATGCATCACAGATTCCCGCGACTGTCGATCTCGCTCAATGAGACGCCGCGCAGGACGTTTTTGATGATCTCCCGACAGACATCTTCGCGCTCGGATTCCCTGCCGTGACGGGCGTTGCTGAAGAAACGGGCGAGTTCGCGCTGCTCTTGGGCGGAGAGTTCTTCACTAAAACTTTGCCTGCGGATGACCCGGTCAGGGACTTTGTCGGGGGCGTCTTCTTCGGCAGCCTGACGACCATGCGCCCAGTTCATGGCGCGGGCGCTATAGAGGATGCTGCGATCAAGCAGGACGAAAGGAAAACGCGGATTGGAGACCGGGCCGATGGTGAAACGGTGGGTTCCGTGGGCGCGTTCAATGTTGAATTTGGCAAGAACCTTGCCGCCAACCATGCCCAGGACGCCACCAACGGCGGCACCGAAGAGTGCGCCGGTACCCAGTGACTGACCGGCGGTAGCCAGGTCGATCGTGACTCCAGACGCCGCGCCAGCAGCCATGCCAACCAGCGCCAATTGACGCCGTGACAGTCCGAGTGCCTGTCCGACTTCATCGGAAAGCAGATCCTGTCCGAGGATGGAATCGGATGCGACATTCCAGACATTGTGCCGGAAATGGGTGCGGATCTGTTCCTGCGCGGCGATCTCCAGGCGTCGCAGTCCGTCCTCAAACTCAGCCATGATCTCAGCCTTGACGCGATCCCGACCGCTTTGAAAGACCAGCTTGCTGTCTTTGACCGTTCTGGAGACGCGATAGGAGAGTGCTTCTCTGAGCAATTCCAGAATGGTGATGGCAGCCTGATCGGTGCGCCGTTCCCAGTCCATCTCAAAAGCGTCGATGGCATCTTCAAGCAGATGTTCCCAGCGCTGGTCGATGCTTTTGAGCGCATTCAGCAGCTTGATCCGCTCGGCATAGGTTGCACGATGGGCGTTGAACTCGCGCACCGAGTTGAATGCCTTGCTCAGCGCATCCTGCCACTGAGTCATGTAGCGATTCTGGTTAGTCAGATTGTTGAGGATCGCCATGCGTGGACGGGCAGTGAGCCGCAGCAGCTCGATCTCAACCCGATCCTTTTCCTTGATCCGCTTAGAGCCATCGACCACCAGAATGATGCCAGCACCCTCTGCCACGGGTTCCAGCAGGGCGCAGTCATGCGCAAACAGCGGGTTGACACGATGCACGTTGACGAAAGCGCGAGCCAAGTCACGCTGTTCCTCGTTGGTCTGGAACCATTCGAGAATCGCATTCGGATTCTGAAAGCCGGGGGTGTCGATAAACTCGATGACCGTGCGCCCGTCAATGATGACGGGGTAAACGTCCGATTCGGTCGTGGTACCCGCCCGTTTGTCGATGGCAACCCGGTCATTTTCAGTCAGGGTCGCAACCACTGAGGACTTCCCTGCATTCGGGTGTCCCATGATTGCCAGTCGCGGAATCTTCGCCGCCATCAGATTTCTCCATCCTTGCTGGTGGTTGCCAGCATCTCCAGACGCAGATAAGGATCGGCCATCTGGTCGATCTTGCGTTGCCAGTCGGTGTAATCGAACGCACGCAGCGGCGGTAGCCGGTCGTCATCCTCCGGGTCGCCGATCAGCGCCAGCAGCATCTGAGCCTGTGTGCCAGCCGCCGCCCGAAGTTCGCGCAGAAGTAACAGGTTTTCGGTGATCGGTGGCTGCGAGCCATCCTGGATCACGGCGATGCGTGGCGGCGGCGCCTGCCAGTCGCCGCTGTCCAGAATGTCCAGCGCCTGCGCGGTCATCGCACTCCCGGCGCCAAAGGTGGCATAAGCCCCGACACGCCACCCGGTCAGTTGCATCAACAACTGCTCCAGACGCGGGCGATCTTCAGGTTCCAGCACATCGTCCACGTCCACATGCACCAGTAGCAGGCAGGCGTCCGGGGCAAAGTAGATTGCACTCACGTCTGCCAGCACTGGTTGCTCGGGTTCCGGCTCTGGCACGGGTTCCGGCTCTGGCACGGGTTCCGGCTCTGGCACGGGTTCCGGCTCTGGCACGGGTTCCGGTTCTGGCACAGGTTCCGGTTCCTGCACGGGTTCCGGCTCTGGCACGGGTTCCGGCTCTGGCGCGGGTTCCGGTTCTGGCGCGGGTTCCGGATCTGGTACGGGTTCCGGTTCTGGCACAGGTTCCGGTTCTGGCACGGGTTCCGGTTCCTGCACGGGTTCCGGTTCTGGCACGGGTTCCGGCTCTGGCGCGGGTTCCGGTTCTGGCGCGGGTTCCGGTTCTGGCACGGGTTCCGGTTCTGGCACAGGTTCCGGTTTGGCGACTGGCACGAGCGGAATCGGCAGCGGCGCCGTGGGTTTAACCGCGATGGTTTCAATCGACGGCGATGGCTTGACGGTTTCAGATTGCGGCGGTATCACCGGTGATGCCTGCGGTGGCGGCTGCACGGGTGGTTCACGCCACGGACGAACGCGGCTACTAGCTGGCTGATCGCCCTTTAACGGGTCGATCAGTCCCGAACGCCGACTGTGTGGTACCAGCGGGGCAGGAATCGGCATCGCTGATCCCGGCACCATCATAGTTGCGGTCGTGTCCAGAATCGGCGTCAGCATCCGCGCATAGAGCGCCTGAATGCGCCCATGCGTGAAGGGCAGACGAGCAAGCGCCAAGTGCTGGAGCACCATCGAAAGACCGAGCAGGATCAGTCTCGGCAGCAGCACGTAGGTCAAGACTGCCAGCACCAGAAACCAGCGCCAGGATCGCAGATGTTCGGGGTCGGGGTGAAACGATGGCGTAGCGGTGGCCCACTGCTCAAGATAAATCCGCGAGCCTTCGATCTGCTCTAGTGTCGGGTAGCCGACACCTTCGCCAAATAATCCGCTCCACGGAAAGGCGATGACGTGGGCGAGGTCATGGATGGTCTGGGGATGGGCAATCAGCGAAGTACCCCAGCCAAAGGCCAGATCCGTAAACCATTCCAGAAAGACGGTGGTCAGGATGATTCCGATGTTAAACGCGACCCCAAATACCTGTGCTGGAATCAACAGCGGAAAGTAGGCGACCGGGCTGTAAATCGCATATTGAGATTTCAGCAGTCCATGCGTGGCCTGGGCACGGTCGCGGATCTCAGTGCTGGCATGACCCAGCCGCCGCTGCTGCAACCAGTGCGCAACGTGCGTCAGTAGCGGACGCATGATCTGCGTCAACAACCAGGTATCCTGTCTAGCTCCGCCATCGCGTTTCAGCGTTCGGGCAGCCCAAGTCAAGCTCGCCGCCAGCACGAAGAGACATTGCACCACCACCAGCCAGAAAACATAAGCCGGCACACTGATCGGACGATGCCCGTCGTAATTTAGCAGCGCCGATGTCACGCCGATGCCAAACAGGAAACCGCAAACGGCTAACGCAAGGGTGCCCAGCCGCTGGGCGGTGGCAAAGGCGTTGCCGGGCAGGAGTAGACGGATGCTCGGCGCTTCGTTGCCGCGTCGCGCCGTCAGCCAGCGGTGCAGGCTGATCCGGCGATGCGCTGGCGTATGGGGTTGCGCCTGCGCCACGTCATGTTCGATCCGGTCAAGATAAATCGACCGATCACGTTCAGCGAGTGCGTTGCGAGCCGCAGGCTGTTCACGCAAGAGACTTGCGTCGGCATCGAGGTAGTACTCAAAGTCGATGAGATCGGCAACCGTCCATTGATCGCCTTTGACAGATGGCGCTTCAGTCGAGAGCGATTCGGTTGATTCGTATTGAGGAACCATATCCAGTGCTTCTATTGATTTGGATCGGATTGACTATCAGCGGCGCACCGAGAGGAGAGATAATCCCACAGAGCACGATCAAATTCACTTGGTGCGTGACACTGTGGATGCCGTCAATGATCAGCGGAAAACACCGTCAACCACCACGGCCTGAGCGCAGTCGAATCGGAGTTTCATCGATGAATCCGCAAGTTAAATCCTTGGCCATGACGTTCTGTCTGTTGGCACTGCTCGGTAGCGCGTCAATAGACGCTGCATCCGAAGGCATGCACCGCACCTTGACGCTGGGTGCCTACACCACGCCGCGTGAGGTCTATAGCAAGGCTATCATCCCGGCTTTTCAGCAGTATTGGAAGCGAAAAACCGGCGAGGATGTCCGCTTTCAGGAGTCCTATCTTGGAAGCGGGGCACAGGCGCGAGCCATCGTCGGCGGATTCGAGGCCGATGTCGCAGCACTGTCGCTGGAGGCGGACATCGACAGCATCGTCCGCGCTGGCCTGATTCAACGGGACTGGCGGCAGGGTGACACGCAGGGCATGGTGACGCGCTCCATCGTGGTGATCGCGGTGCGCGCTGGCAACCCAAAAAAGGTGCGCGACTGGGATGATCTGCGCCAACCGGGTCTGGACATCCTCACGCCCAACGTGCGCACCAGTGGTGGAGCCAAATGGAATGTCTGCGCACTCTATGGCGCCGCTCTACGCGGCGGCGCCAGCGCCCCTAAGTTAGATGCAACAGCCGCAGAAACACTCCTGAGCGACGTGCTACGCCGCGTGACAGTCATGGACAAGGGTGCACGCGAGTCGATGATTAACTTTGAGAAAGGCGTCGGCGACGTGGCCATCACCTATGAAAACGAAGTGCTGGTTGGGCGTCAGTCCGGGCAGGACTATGACTATGTCGTGCCGCATTCGACCATCCTGATCGAAAACCCGGCAGCGGTCGTGGAGACCTATGCGGATAAACACGGTAACCGTGATCTGGCTGAGGCGTTTGTGGCCTTTCTGACCTCGCCGGAGGCGCAGCGCGCTTTTGCCGATTATGGCCTGCGTCCAGTGGATGCCGGGGTTGCTGAGGAAGTCGCCAGTCGCTTCCCGGATGTCCCCGATCTGTTCAGCATTCGTGATCTGGGTGGCTGGCAACAGATGGAAAAAACGCTGTTCTCGCCGTCCGGCGTCTATGAGCGGGCGATGGCTGGGGCGCGTTAACACCATGTTCCGATTCGGTGTCGCACTCGACCCTGGCGCTGGCGGACGACTGGTGCGGGTCGCAGTTCTAACCTATATCGGGGGGCTGGTGCTGCTGCCGCTGGCCGCGCTGACCCAGCATGGACTCGCGGGCGGTCTGGCAGCTTTATGGGAGAGTATTCAGGCACCTGGCGCACGTCATGCGCTCTGGCTGACACTCTGGACTGCCGGACTGATGACGCTGATCAATGCACTGATGGGCACAGCAACCGCCTGGGTTCTCGTGCGTTACCGATTCTCTGGACGCGCCATGCTTTCAACCCTGGTCGATCTGCCTTTTGCCATTCCGACTCTGGTCACGGGTGTCATGCTGGTCATTCTCTATGGCCCGCGTGGACTGATGGGCACCTGGTTTCATGACCTTGGCATCAAGATCGCCTTCGCGCCGCCCGGCATCCTGCTGGCACTGCTGTTCGTGACCCTGCCGTTCGTGGTGCGGGCGGTTGAGCCGGTCTTGCTGGAGCAGGATCCAGCCGAAGAAGAGGCCGCCCGCACCCTGGGCGCTGGTTCCTTCACGATCTTCCGTTCCGTGTTGTTGCCGCCGCTGCTCCCGGCGATTCTGTCCGGCAGTGTGCGCTCGTTTGCGCGGGCGCTGGCCGAGTTCGGTTCAATCGTCGTGGTGTCCGGCAACATCCCCTATAAAACACTGACCGCGCCAGTTTTCATCTTTGGCGAGATCGAGGCCGGTGCGCCACAGTCCGCTGCGGCGGTGTCGCTGGTGTTACTGCTGTTGGCTATCGTTTTGACTTACGCAGGGCGGATGCTGGAACGTCTGGCAGGGGTGCGCCATGTCTAACAAATCGCTCACGTCGGGTCAGATGGTTCTGGTCGCGCTGGTGCTGGGCTATCTCGGTTTGATTCTGATTCTGCCACTGGGAGCCATCGCCGTGCGGGCGCTGGATGCTGGGCCAGGCTTGCTGCTGGAGGCGCTGACTGATCCAGCCGCACAGGAAGGACTGGTTCTGACTCTGCTTCTGGCCGGGATCGCACTGGTTGCCAATGGACTGGTCGGAATTGGCGCGGCGCTAGTGCTGACTCGACAGCGTTTTTACGGGCAGCACCTGCTCGATACACTGGTTGATCTGCCGCTGGCGGTTTCGCCGGTGATGACCGGCCTGGCTTTTCTTCTGGTCTTTGGTCAGGGCGGCTGGCTGGGTTCCTGGCTGGACAGCATCGGCATCAAAATCGGCTTTGCCTTCCCCGGACTGGTGCTGGCGACGCTCTTTGTCACCTTTCCGTTTACGGTGCGTGAAGTCGCCTATGTGCTGATCGAACTGGGTACTGATGAGGAAGAGGCCGCTGTGACACTGGGCGCATCATCCTGGCAGACCTTCTGGCTGGTGACACTGCCGAATATCCGCTATGGGCTGGGCTACGGGCTGGTACTCACACTCGCTCGCGCATTGGGCGAATTCGGTGCGGTGCTGGTGATGGGCGGAGCCATTTCAGGCCAGACCCAAACCGCCACCACCTTTATCTACAACGCGCTGGAAGAACGTCAGGAGTCTGCCGCCTATGGTATGGCGCTGCTCTTGGCCGTGATCAGCGTCCTGTTTCTGCTGGCGCTGGAATGGTTGAAACACCAGCATAAAAAAGGGCGGCTGGCATGAGCATCCGGGTCAGTCATCTCAACAAGCGATTCGGTGATTTTATTGCGGTCAATGATGTCTCGCTGGAAGTCGCCAGTGGCGAACTGGTTGCCTTTCTCGGGCCATCGGGCAGCGGCAAGAGCACGATCTTGCGGATCATCGCCGGTCTGGAGCAGGCGGATTCGGGCTCAGTGTTTTTTGCTAACCAGCCCGCCGATCATCTTCATGCCCGTGCGCGTGGCGTTGGCTTCGTGTTCCAGCACTACGCGCTGTTCCGGCACATGACTGTCGCCAACAACATTGCTTTTGGATTGCGTGTCCGTGGCTTAGGCCGTTCAGCCCAAAACCGCCGGGTAGGCGAATTGCTTGATCTCATGGGACTGCATGGTCTAGGGCAACGCTATCCCAATCAACTCTCTGGTGGTCAGCGTCAGCGCGTGGCGCTGGCGCGTGCGCTCGCACCTGAACCGCAGGTACTGCTACTGGATGAACCATTCGGCGCTGTCGATGCACGGGTACGCGAAGAATTGCGACACTGGCTGCGCCGACTGCATGACGATGTCCACATCACTTCCATCTTCGTCACCCACGATCAGGAGGAAGCCTTCTCGGTCGCGGACAAGGTCATCGTCATCAATCAGGGGCGTGTCGAGCAGGCGGCGTCACCGGCTGAGATTCTCGATCATCCTGCCACCGAATTTGTCGCCCGTTTCATTGGCGAGGCCAATGTCTATGACGGCATCGTACAGGCCGGACAGATTGCGGTTGGCAAGCTGCATGTTCCCGCTTGCGGTCTGCCGGATGGGACGTCGGCAAGTGCTGTGCTGCGTTTCTATGATCTGAAGTTTTGGCGCGAGGAAGCAGGGATTGCGCGAGTCATCCGTACCATGACCCTGGGTGATCGGGTCAAGGTCGAGGCGGTCATCGACGATGGTCCAGTCATCTATTCCCAGTTTCCTCGCCGCTCCAGTCTACTCGCAGGCATCGAACCAGGTTGCCGCATCCAGATCGAAATCACCCTGGCGAGGTTGTATCCGCATGGTGATCTGCCGCTTCAATGAATTTGCCAAGGCTTTTAAAAAAAAACAGGCCGGACAACTGTCCGGCCGTTCCATGCATCACGTCTGAGGATGATTAGGCCGCTTTCGCCTGCTCTACTGGCACAGTGTGTTCGATGGCCTGACGGCTGTCGGCGTTGCGGATTTCAATCCGACGTGGCTTCATCATTTCAGGCACCTCACGCACCAGATCGATGTGCAGCAGACCGTTCTCCAGGCAGGCATCGACCACTTTGACATAGTCGGCGAGCTGGAATTTGCGCTCAAAGCTGCGATTGGCAATCCCGCGATAGAGGAAGTTACCCTCGGCCTCCGTGCTTTGGCGCTGACCTGCAATGGTCAGCAGATTATCCTTGGACTCGATGGTGATCTCATCCTCGGCAAAGCCAGCCACCGCAAGGCTGATGCGGTACTGGTTTTCATCCTTCAGCTCGACGTTATAGGGCGGATAGCCGCCGGGTTCGCTGCGGTAGGCGTTTTCCAACGAGGCCGCCAGACGGTCGAAACCGATCATGGAACGAAACAGCGGCGAGAAGTCGAGTGTGGTCATGACATATCCTCCAATGAGCAATATGAACAGCGAAATGGCGTTCCAGAAGAACCGCCGGTTCACAGTCCCCGATGGGCGACTGCTGACGTTATGTAAAGTAGATCCAGATTAGCACTCTGTCAAGTCGAGTGCTAAAACAATTTCAAATATCAGGAGGAGACTGGCTTGACGCCTGACAACGGCAGACGTAACAGCGTTTCGCTCGATCCGCGCTGGATCAGATCGGGAATGTCAGCGATCGGAATAAAGCCCTGTTTCGCATAAAAACGACGCGCCTGATGATTTGTCTCTGAGACTGTCGTCCAAAGATTCTGAGTGCGGATGGATACTTCAGCGACGAGCCAGGCGAGGATCTGTTGACCAAGTCCTTTGCCCTGACATTCGGCAAACAGACCGAGAAGTTCCAGACAGGCGCCGCGCAGCCAGGGCTCACGCACGGCCACGACACCCGCCAGCACGTCCGTTCTGAGAATGCGATAGCGGTAAAGACCGGGGTCGTGGCGAGTGAGATAGCGTTCCAGACTGGCCACCGTGAAACCCAGTGACTGCCACGGCTCCATGCTGGCCAGACGGCTGGCCAACAGGCCTGCGTCAGCGGGCTGGAGCGAGCGCAGTTCAAGCTCTGCGCTCAAAAGATATCGGTCATGCGCAAACGGCTGATCCTGACTCATTGAGTGCCACGTCCGAAGAGTTTGTCATAGCGCAGATTGTCGCCTGGGCGCAGTTCATAACAGCTTTCGACGCTGACGGGAGTGCCGCGTCGCAGCAGTTCGCTGACTGTGACAAAGCGATAACCCCGTTTTCTTAACGCGGGAATCAGCGTTTTCAGTGCCTCGCTGGTGTGCCAGCCACGGCCATTGGCATGTGCCACCACGATTGAGCCTGGGCGCACCTGATTCAGCACGACCTTGACGATCTGTTCCGCCGACTGTTCCTTGGCAGGATCGCCGGTGACGACATCCCACTGGATTGGCCATAAACCTGCTTGCGCTACCCGTTTCAGCGCGACCGCATCACAGGCGCCATAAGGAAAACGGAAAGTCGCGGGCAATGCCGGGATCATCGCGGCACCCTGAGCACCCGCCGCGCATGAGCGGTTCAGGAGTTGCGCTCTGAGCGATGCGTATTGCGCCTGTGTCCACTGAATCTGCTCATCTATCTCCTGCCCACGCAGAACCCGCAGATTGCCATGTGTCCAGGCGTGATTGCCGATTTCAAACAATGGATCGGCCATCAGTTGCATGGTGCGTTCGGAATGAGAACGCATCCATTTGCCACCGGCATAAAAGGTAGCATGGACGTTTTCAGCGCGAAGAAGATCGACGATCGCGCCATCATAGCCGCTGACTTCATTGGCCTGTTCGCACAGGTCAAAGGTGAGCGCGACCAGTTGTTCACCGTTAACCGGGGTGACGGAGCGGATCGAGCGTGCCGCGTCAGCATTGATTGGCGAAAGCGGCGGGTCTGGACGCAAGGGTTCTGGCGGGCTGTGATCAACCGGCTGATGGCGTTTGATCTGGTGCTCCTGCGGTTGATCACGGCGTTCATCCGGCGTCCAGCAGGCATTGAGCAGCACGGCGGAACCGACGCTGACATCGTGCTGAGTATCGATATCGGGAGTGGCCGCGTGTCCGGTTATCGACATCATGCCGCACCACAGGATGATGATCCAGTCAGTTCTCCAGGATCGCTTCATACATGATGTGTTCATCTTTGCTGTTGTTTTTCCCAAAGCGGTTTTAACGTTTAGAGAGTGGGCATGGTGTCGCCGCAGCCCGAACGACTGACGCTATGCCCCTGCATCTCTCCGCAGCCGTTGTCGTAGCCGTTTGATCCAGAAACTTTCCGGCAACAGAATCGCGTAGATCACGCCCAGAATCGCAAGCTGATACCAGAGACTGCCCAGCCACGGCGGGGTGACTCCGGTTTCCAGCCAGCTTTCGGCCAGACGCTGGAGATTGAAGAAACTGAAATAAGCCAGAAACGCCAGTAGCAGACGCCCAGTCGAGGTTTGACGGGGTGAAATATCCACCAACGGGATCGCCAGAATGGTGAGCGTTAAAATCGCCAGCGGCGCCGCCAGACGATGTTCGAGTTCAGCGCGATCCGCCAGACTCAATGCGTCCAGCAACTCCGCCGTCGGCATCGTTGCGCGCTTGGAATGCAAGTGTTGTGGAGCGCCGGAACCGGCAATGCGAATCTGGTACTGCCCAAAGTCGCCAATGAGAAAGTGACCCGATCCCGGATTGCCATCGAAACGGTGGCCATTATTCAGCGTGACGAGATGATCGCCGGTTGCGGCATCAAGACGATGGTGCCCCTCTGCGCTTACCACGATACGCGCTGTTCCACCACGCCGATCAAGGATGAAGACATCGCCCAGGAAGTGACGGCGGTCGATCTCGCCGATATAGACCACCACCTGACCCTGTTCCTCAACATAGAACCGACCCGATTGCAAACCGGCGATCTGGGTCGCTTGTTCCTGTTGCTGAAGACGGATTGCCTGAATCTCTGCTGCGGCGTCGGGCTGAAGCACCAGCGCAAACCAGGCCGTGAGCGCAACCACCGGAATGGCCAGCACCAGCAGCGTGCGATAGAACCAGGGCAGGCCAATGCCGCAGGCATTCATCGCAATCAACTCGCTGTCCTGTGACAGCCGTCCCAGCGTGATCAGAATAGCCAGAAAAAACGCCGGCGGCAGCAGGCTGGAGGTATCACGAACGATCTGTAAATAAAGAAAACGGAACACCACGTCCACGCCCAGCCCGCCGACATTCACCTCCTCCAGGGTACGCAGAAACATCAGGCTGCTGACGATCAGCAATAGCGTGATGACGATGGCGGCAAAGACCTTGGACACCTCGCTGAACAGATAGCGGTCAATGATTCTGAACACAACGCGAGATGGATTTCCGTGAGAACGTTCCGAGCGGCGGGTCGCAATGGCTCGAAACGAGCTTGAGTGTGTGGAAAAAAGTTTTCAGTAGCGTTCTGGTCGGCAGGATAAAACATTCAGCGCACTGTGAATGAATGCGCTACCACATATCCGGGGCTGATAGACCGATTCAACCAGACAAGTCCGCATCAAGACAACCGTTTAGAAAACGTAGGACTCATTAAACAGTGGATGGTTGCCAGCCTGCTGCCAGATACGCAAAAACGGCGTCGATTTGCGCCTGTTCCAGTGCGCCGAAGCGGTGACCAAGACGATAGCCCAGGTTTTTCCAGGTGAGCCGCTGCAAGGCGGCAGCCTCATAATCTTTGCGACGTTGCGTCGCATCCTCCCAACCCACCAGAAACTTGCTGCGGCGGTGTTCGTCGGGGGCTTTGCGTTCGTCGCGTTCGTAAACGCAGGCGGTGAATGCGTTGTCGATGTCGTGGGCTGGAATGGGCATAGTCTGGTTCATGACGTGCTGTCTCGATGATGGGAGGATTCGAGTTGATTTAGTGGCTGACCATTTCTTTGCCTTTCAGAATTTTAGGCGTCACGAAGATCAGCAGTTCAGAGTTATTGTCCTGCCGCGATTCTTTCTTGAACAGGCGTCCAAGTACCGGAACATCGCCAAGCCAGGGCACCTGCTCCTTGTCAAAGCTGGTCTGTCGCTCGAAAACGCCACCAAGGACGACGGTCTCGCCATTCTCGACCAGAACTTTAGTTTCAATGGATCGCGTGTCGATTGGTGGCGGATCGCCGGCTGTGTAAGGCGTGCCAGGGGCATCCTTGTTCACCTTGAGATCCATAATAATCCGGTCATCCGGGGTGATATGAGGCGTGACATCGAGCTGCAACACGGCATCCTTAAAGGATGTCGTGGCATTGCCCTGTCCGGTCGCTTCACGATAGGGGATCTGTTGTCCAACCTTGATGATGGCCTGACTCTGGTCGGATGTGATCACCCGTGGACTGGAAATCAGTTCACCCCGACCTTCGCGCTGCATGGCTGACAGCTCCAGTTGAAGCAGGTAGGAACCAATTTTGCCAATTAAAAAATTCACGGAGCCGGATGGGTTGGCAGCGCCCAGATTCGTAATCAAAGATTGTGCGGCTCCACCACTGACCAGGCTGCTACTTGTATCCGCAACGGCGACCAGACCCGAAATGGCATTTGCCGTATCTGCATTGAGACCGAATGGACCGCTGTTCTCGGTGACAGCCGGGATGGTTCCTTTTTGACTGCCAGCAACCAATAACTGGTTGCCATCCTGCGAACCCGTTGAGCCAGAAACGCCAAAGCGCACGCCCAGGTCGCGGGCAAAATTATTGTTGGCGATCACGACCCGGGATTCGATCATGACCTGACGCACCGGGACATCCAGCCGTGCGACGATTTTAATGATGTCCTCAATCCGGGCGACGGTGTCCATGACGACCAATGTGTTGGTGCGTTCATCGAAGGTGGCGCTGCCGCGACCAGGCGTCAGGATCGAGCCTTTATTGATGTCGCCTTCTTTTGAAGAGACATTTTTGCTGATACCCCCGACGCCTCCTGCGCCAGCGGGGGCATTGGATCGGCTGGTCGTGGAGGTTGATGCCTGACGTATCGAACCACCGCTCAGAAACGCGGCAATCTCCGATGCCTTGGCATAGTTGATCTGGATGTACTCGGTTCGCAGCGGCGCCAGCTCTTCGATCTTCTGGTTTGATTCCATCTGCAACTGTTCCTGCGCCGCTAATTCTGCCGCTGGCGCGACCATGATGATATTGCCGGTCTGGCGCATGGCTAGCCCTTTGGTTTTGAGGATGATGTCGAGCGCCTGATCCCAGGGGACGTTCTTGAGTCGCAGCGTGATGTTGCCTTGGACGCTATCGCTGGCAACGAGGTTCATGTTGGTGAAATCGGCAAGCACCTGTAGCACGGCGCGCACTTCAATGTCCTGAAAATTCAGTGATAACCGGTCGCCTTCATAGACCACTTTATTGCGGGCGATCTCTTCCTTTTCGGCGGGCGTCAGCGGGCGGAAGTCGAGCGTGAAGACCTCGTCGGTCTGGTAAGCCATGTAGTCAAAATCGCCTTCCATCTGGATCTCAATCTCGACATTGCGGCCATTTGGTCGCGATTCGATGGCTGTCACGGGCGTGGCAAAATCGGTCACGTCGAGTCGGCGGAACAGACGCTGGGGGAGTGACGTGTCAGTGAGATCAACAAAGACGCGGCTGCCCTGCGCACGAACGGCGACCTTGGTGTTGGCATTCGGTAAACGGATGACGACGCGACCCTCGCCACTGGTGCCACGCCGGAAGTCGATATCGCGCACCGGCGCACCAGCCGCAGCCGACTGCGAGGCGCGGGTTGCCGGTTTCCAGGGAGCAGCGGCGCTGGCCGGTGGCACAGTGATCGTCTGCGTTGGCGCACTGGCTGCCGTGCCCTGTGGCGAAACCGTGATGATCACGCGGTTGCCTTCGGTCTTGACCGCGTAGGGAACCGAGTCGGTGAGGTTCAACACCACACGGGTACGGTTGCTGGCATCGACCGCGACCAGACTATGCACCGGCCCGACGCCAATCGGAATTGAACGGTTTTCGAGCTTGCTGGTGACGCCGGGAAAATCCAGCGCGATCCGTGCTGGTGATTCAGTCGAAAAGGTCGCTGGCGCAGGCACTGGCTCAGAAAGCGTGAGCTGGATGCTCACCTGTCCACCTGCGGAGCTGGATGGTTCGACCTTGAGCAGATCGACTGCCGCCGCCTGACCGCTCATCATCAAAAACAATAGCAGTGTGAGCGGCGGTGACCACAACAGTGGATGAAGTCTGACCCCGTAGCGGTGTTGAAGCAGGCAGATCATCACATTGAGCTCCTCGGATTATTGGGTCAGCGCAAGCGAGGCCGGACGCTCACGCCACCGGCCAGGCGCATCCGAGACAATTTCAGTCACATGAATCGTTGTCTCGTCGATACTGGTGATCTGACCGTTGTTGGTGCCCATGTAGTTACCCGCTTTGACGCGGTACAGGATGCCTTCGTTGTTGCGGATCAAACCCCAGCGAATGTTGTCCTGATCAAGCGTGCCAACCATGCGCAGCGAGTCCAGCGGAAACTGCTCCAGATCTTCCTTGCGTCGATTCGGATTTGGTGCCAGACCGTTATCCTCGACGACGGGTTCTGGCGGCATGGCCTGTGCGTCCGGGACAAAGGGGTCGCGGCGATCTCCGGGTTCGTAAACAAAGGTTTCAACAGGTTTAATTTCGGGCAACGGATCGACAGGCTTCGGCGGACGCGCCTTGATCTCGCGCACATAGTCCTGAAGTTTGCTCATCTCGTCATCACCGCAACCGCCGAGCAGCAAAGAGGGCAGCAGCACGAACAGGCTCAGGTGTCGCGTCATTTTTTGGCATCCTCATCCAAATAGCGATAGGTCTTGACGGTTGCCTGGAGGATCAGCTTGCTGACGGTGTTTAATGCCGATGGTTTCGCGTCAGTTCCGGTAATTTTGGTGTCGTGCACGGTCACGATGCGCGGCAGAGCCGCAAGGCCGCTGATGAAATTTCCGAAGTTATGATAACTGCCGGTCACGCGAATGCGGATTGGCAGCTCGGCATAGAAATCTTTGGCGAGCTCGTTGTCTGGCTGGAACAGTTCAAATTCAAGTCCGCTGGCCAATCCAGTCTGGGAGACATCGACCAGCAGTGAGGCGACTTCGGTTTTATTGGGAAGCTGACGCAGCATGGCTCCGAAAGACTCTTTCATCTCGGCAAGCTGCTGACGATAAGCATCGAGGTTGGCCGCCTTATGCTGTTTCATCTCGAAATTATTACGTAATTCCTGCTCTTTGGCCTGAACCTGCTGGAGACGCGCAAGCTGTTCCTGGGTGTCGAGATAATAAACAAGACCACCAAGCGCGAGACAGGCGATCAGGATCGCGACGGCCTTGACCGGCGTCGGCCATTCGCCGTAACCATTCAGGTCAAGCTGGTTGAGTTCATTCAAATCCATGACCGGGTTTCCTGGATATGGCTAGACTACTTGCCGCCTTTAGACGCTGGCTTTTTCGCGGCAGCCGGTTCTGGTTCGGCATTGATCTGTGCAAAGGACAGCCGAAAATGGCTTAAGCCGGTATTGGTCTTGTCCTTGTTTTCAATGAATTCGAGACGCGGCTGGCCAATCGACTGGGCGGCTTCGATCTGGCGCATAAACGTCGATACCCGTGCATTGGATTGGGCGCGACCCTCGACCGCCACGCCACGACCCGTTTGGTCAAGCTTGGTGAGATAGACGCCATCTGGCAGAGCCGTGACTAATTGATCAAATAGCCGCACGATCTCGGGGCGACTCTTCTGAAGCTGCTGGATGACATTCATGCGCGACAGGAGATCCGCCTTTTCTTTTTCCAGATTATCGATTTCCTTGATCTGGGTGTTGAGTTTTGCGATCTCGCTGTTGAGGAACTGATTCAGTGCGTCCTGGTTGCTGATCCGACCCTCAATATGAAGATGCACGAGCACAGCGATGACGAGCGTGACGCCAAGAGCAATGCCACCAGCCGTCAGAAAGTCCTGCTGTCGCTGCCGACGGGCGGCATCGCGCCAGGGGAGTAGATTGATGCGCGCCACTTAATTTGATCCTCGCTGCTCATCGAATCCACGCAAGGCAAGACCGACGGCAATCATCATGCTGGGAGCGTCCCGCATGAGTTCCTGATCGCTGATTCTGGGTGCAAGTGACATCTGGCTGAATGGATTGGCAACCGTGGTCGGCAGCTTGAGCCGCTCTTCAACCAGAACATTGAGCCTATCAAGATTGGCAGGGCCGCCAGCAAGCAGTATCTGGTCGACGTGGTTGAAGGTTGATCCCGAATAAAAAAACTGAAGCGCACGTCCGATCTGTTGTGACAGGGCTTCCTTGAACGGATTGAGAACGTCTAACTCGTAGGTCTCGGCGACCTTGCCTTCCAGAATTTTCTGGGTGGCCTCTTCGCGGGACAGTCCGTAGCGTCGCTGCACTTCATCCTTGAGTTGTTGACCACCGAAATTCTGCTCACGGGTATAGATGATCTGACCGTGATTCAGGATATGCAGCGTCGTGGTCGCGGCACCAATATCGACCACGGCAACAGTCTGGGCTCCCGCTGCCGGATGATTCGTTCCGAGTAACAGACTGCATGCATTTTCCATCGCATAGGCTTCGACATCGACCACCACTGCCGTCAATCCAGCGATGTCCAGCGCAGCGATGCGATCATCAACATTTTCACGACGCGATGCCGCCAGCAGAACATCGACCATTCCCGGATTATTGGCGGATGAACCAATGATGCTGAAATCGAGCATCACTTCTTCAAGCGGATAGGGGATGTATTGATCCGCTTCAATCTGGATCTGGCTTTCCATCTCGGCATCACTCAGGGACGCCAGCATCGGAATGGTCTTGGTGATGACCGCCGAACCCGCGACAGCAATCGCGGCACGCTTGGTCTTCGTGCGCGCCTTGGTAATGGTTTTGAGAAGACATTGTCCGACGGCATCCGAATCCGCGATCTTTTTTTCGACCACGGCATTTGGCGGGAGTGGCTCGATGGCAAAATATTCGACGCGATAGGGCGTCTTCGCAGAACCTGGCGTATGTGACAGTTCGATCAATTTGATCGCGGTCGAACTGATGTCGATTCCAAGGATGGCGTTATTTTTGCGGCTGAAGCCAAACATAGCTATCTCGCTGGGACGTATCGCAGTGTGAGTGACCTTAGGCCAATCCCGGAGATTCTAAGATAACAAATTTAATATCATTATACCCAGCCTTGATGAAAATCAGCGCCAGTGTCTTGCCAGGATTAAACAATATCCGCACTTGTCGCGGTTCCTTCCACGACGCAATCTCTCGGTCGAGGGAGTCTGCGGCAGTTAGATGTGCATCACGCCAAGTGTCCACTGAGTCTGCTGATGCACAACGCAATGGCTTGATGCGGTCGCACGAGACCGCATCGGGTGACGCAAACGCCATCAATGATACTGTTCTGTCGTGTAGTGACCCGGTGCATTGCGTCGGTGACGCGCCAGTCCACGCGCCTCCAGAATCGCTTTGACGTCCTTGATCATCGCTGAATTGCCGCAGAGCATCACATGACTGGTCGCCGGGTCAATGGTCGCGCCCACTCGCGATTCAAGTTCACCGCTAGTCAGGAGATCCGTGATGCGGCCGGGCAGGGCGCCTGGATGCCGCTCGCGGCTGACCGCAGCCACAACACTGAAGCGATCACTGTAGCGTCTGCCGATGTCGGCGATGATGTCGCCATACGTCAGATCTGCGGCCTGACGCACGCCATGCACCAGAATCACCCGCGGAAAGCGCGTCCAGGGGGCATCGGTGCGCAGAATTGACAGATAGACGCCAAGCCCGGTGCCGGTTCCAAGCAACCATAGTGTTTCGGCAGGCTCGACCGTTTCCAGAGTAAAGATGCCGTTCGCATTGGTCGTCACCCACACGTCATCACCAGGCTTCAGGGATGACAGCGTGGATGTCAGCGAACCATTGTCCACTTCGTTGAAATGGATCTCTAACGGACGTTCATGAGGTGGATTGACGAGTGAATACGGACGACCCACGCGCTCGCCACCGATGTCAAGCGCCACTTTGATGAATTGACCCGCCTGAAAATCGTTTATCAACCCATCCAGTTGCAGACTATAAAGACCGTCAGTCCACTGACGCCTGCCGACGACCTTTGCTTTAACCCAATCGTTCATGTTTGAAGCTCCGCTTTCCGCATATTCAAGATCACTATGCTGCTGTCCAGGCATGATCGGTGCGGATCAGACGATTGCAATCCTCGACTGGAAACACAACATCCAGCACATCCAGATGATCATTCATGCAGAGGCAAATATATGAAAAACAAGATATTAACGCTAGGTCTTGCGGTGGCAAGCATCGCGGCGACGGCAGAGTCTCAGCACTGCTCGACGCTGCTTGATCTGGATGTGCGCCGACTTGCTGGAAATGAGACGGTCAATCTATGCGATGCCTATCAAGGCAAGGTCATCCTGATCGCAAATACTGCGAGCAAATGCGGATTTACCCCGCAATACGAGGGTCTGGAAGCGCTGTATCGCAAATATCAAGACCGGGGGCTAGTCGTCCTGGGCTTCCCCTCGAACGATTTTGCTAACCAGGAGCCCGGATCAGAGGAGGAAATTCAGACATTCTGTCGCCTGACGTATTCGGTTGAATTCCCAATGTTTGAAAAGGTTAGCGTCAAAAAGGGGCAAGCTGCACCGCTTTTTGAGCGACTTGCGGCGGTTGGTGCACCGTATCCGAAATGGAATTTCTACAAATATCTGATCGACCGCAACGGCAATTTTGTCGATCATTTCATCAGCACCACATCACCGGATAACGCCAGGGTCATCAAGGCGATTGAAAATCTGCTTTAGATCCCAGCCGACCCAAGGGACATAACCCGCGAGGATCGCCAGCAGCCGGACGGCCATCGGATCAGGCGTGTTGGTATGTAACCAGCGCCACACGGTACGCACCGACACCAAACAGGCCTCCGCCGTGGCCTGGAGGTCAAAGCGACCACGCTGCATGAGCGCCCGAAAAGTGGACAGATTGGCCGCGAAGCCCTCGGCGAGACACTCGGCGTCCGTCCAGTCCGTGCCGTCAATGCGGGGCTGAGGAGCCGATTCAGCCCGCCTGTCGAATTGCGCATAATGTATATTATGTCAAGTTATGGATACGTGGATTCTGGCGCTGGTTAATCGGAGCCTTCTCGCGGTAGATTCTAGGTCGCTACAGGCTTGAGCATCTGGAGAAACTGATTCCGTAAATCGGCAACGACATAGCCTCTCGCGGCAACGACTCGAAGCAATGGCAATCTAGCGGACTGGCAAGCCTCATTGACTAACTTATCTCGCTTCTGAGTCTTGTCGGTGCCATAACTCGAATCATCTATACCAATGCACCCAACGCATCAGTGTTTGCGCATGGTGCGTCGTCCCCCGTGCAATCGCTGTGACGCCATGTCCCTGTTGGGTCAACTCGTACAACGCCAGGAACCGTTCACGGGTGCACGCATGAGCCGCCGTCAACGCTTCACCCCGTAGATCCTCAGAGGTTTGGTTCCACTTGGTGAGATCGAGTTTCAACATACACTGAACGCCTGGCGTTTACTGGATTGAGGCGCCTGCGGACGAAGCACCGTGCAGAGACTCACCCTTGTATCTTGAACCTCGTGATGGTTAGCTCCCATCGCACGAGACGGCGGCAGCTTGACCCCACCCTGAAGGCTTTGACCTTGTGGCGTAGATGAAGCCCGCCGTCTCACCTCTCACGCCAGCGCAGACACTGAACG
>CAIUAY010000265.1 GCA_903897335.1 uncultured Chromatium sp.
ATCACCGGTGATGTTCACGCCCAGCTTGGCCGCATTGACGGTTATGTCGTTGGAGGCAATCGACGACACGCTGTAGGTCTCGACTGCCGCCGCTGCCGTCACCACGCCACCGGTCACGATGCTCACGCTGTCCGCACCGCCCGCTGCCGTGATGGCCAAGGCTTCGTGCTGTGCCTCGGTCATGGTGATGGATCCGGTCAGCGTCAGGTTCTCCGCCGTGGTCACGCCACCTGCGTTCACTCCCGCGATGTTGGCGCCAGTGGTCGCCACGATCACATCCGCCGCATTGGCCAACGCATACGTGCCGGTCACGGTGTTGCCACCAACCGTCACGGTCGTGGGAGCGTTGACGCTACCGGTGATGTTCACGCCCAGTTCTAATGCATTGACCGTCACGTTGTTGGAGGCAATCGACGACACGCTGTACGTCTCAACGCCGACTGCTGCTGTCACCGCGCCACCGGTCACGATGATCACATCGTCTGCGCCACCCGCTGCCGTGAGACTGGTCGCGGTTTGGTGCTGTGACGCCGTCATCGTCGCGGTTCCGTTCACCGTCAGGCTGTAGGATCCTCCACCCAACGTCGTGATGGTGGCATTAGCGATGCTCTGGCCATTGCCGATGTTGATCACGTTCGCGCCAGCCGCCAGCGCCAGGGTGCCGGTCGGATTGAAGGCACCGGTGATCACCGTGTCATTCTGGGTTCCACCCGTCACGTTCTGGGCCGCAGCACCCAGCGTGAAGACGTTGCCAGGGAAGCTCGCCAGGACATAGGTATCCACGTTCGCGCCGCCAACCACTGTGCCGGCATCCGTCAGGGTGACCGTGCCAGCGAGCGTATCCTTTAGATTAAACCCGCCAAACGATTGCTCGTGCGTGACGACCGTCATCACCGTTGGGCCGGTCAGCCCTCCCGCATTCACGGTGGCAATCGCAATGATGGGGGGCACTGAGGCAACGCCCTGACGCACGAAGGAGATATTACCACCTCCGTCCATCGTGACCGTCACATCCCCGGTCGCAGTGCCGCCGTAGCTCAGAACACCTAAGGTGTTAGCCACCGTGAAGGTTGGCGTATTGGTCAAGGTGATGTTGCCAAGGCCATTCACCACAATGGAGCTCAGGCCGGTGACGCTCGCCAGATTGATCAGGGTATCCCCGGTCGTATTCGCCGCATTGCCATCGCTGATGAACACATAGGTATTGCTGCCCTGTTCAAAGAAGGCGACCGTGCCGTCAAGGGCACCGGCACCGTCTAGTGCCGCTGCGACCGCCGCGACCCGCTGAGTCAAGGTCGTGTCCGCCGCCGCGAAGGCCGCCTTGCCCGCCGCATCGATCTGCGCCGTCCCGGCAACAGCCGCTGCCGCTACCGGCACCACGACCATGCTCACCGCGTAGTCGATGATATCCGAGCCGCTTTCGAAGCCGACAATGGTATCCGGTGTCGCGACGGGCGAGTCCAACGGACCAAACACAAAGGTGTCTGCTCCAGCCCCACCGTTAAGGTGATCCGCGCCGAGGCCGCCGAACAGCGTGTCAGCACCCGCGCCGCCATTGATGACATCGTCGGCATCGCCGGTGATGATCACATCGGCGAAGTCCGATCCGGTGATGGTAAAGCTCGGATCGGCAGCGAGTGGATCGATGAGCTGAGCGGCACCGCTGACATCCAGCACGACGCTCGTCGTGCCGGCGGCCAGCGCGTCGATGCCGGACAGATCGATATCCTGTACGGCCAGATGGCTGAAGTCATGGGTCACATCGTGCGTTCCCACGATATTCAACGCGCCTTCGCCGCTGATGGTCAGACCATCGGCCTGCTCGGAGGTCAGGGTCAGGGTATGACCGGCGGTGATTTCCATGGCACCGGCGCCAGAATAATCGACGGTGACTTCGGACAGATCGACATCGCCAGCAAAGACCAGATCGGCAGCGCCCATGTCCAGCGTCAGGGTGCCGGCATGGAAGGTCACGTCATCCGTGATCGTCAGCACACTGCCTGCGGCTGCGTGGGAGAAGTCAAAGATCCATTGGCTGTCTGCCGCCAGCGTCGGAGCGAGACCATTGGCCGCGCCCAGGGTCGCGGTGGTGACACCGCTGCCGCTGGTGAAGGTGAAGGCCGGCAACAGGCCGTCGTTGGCCGGAGTCAGCGGAGTGCTGTCGTCATTGGTGCCATCAATCATGGCGATGGTGCCCAGATTGAGCGTCCCGTCATAATGGGAGGCATCGATCACCGACAGGGTATCACCGGCGATTCCGGCATTGGCAGCGAGCGCGCCGCTGGCATCACGACCGAGCGTGATCGTGCCGTTTGTCACGTCGCCATTTTTAATGTCCAGCTCTTCGGTGCCGTTCAACAGCAGTGCCGGACTGGCGCCCGGTGCCGTCAGGGTGGCGGTGAAGCCGGTGGCATCGAGAACCAGCGCCGTGATATCGACATCGGCGGTATTGACCGAGGTGATGTTGATGTCGTTGTCACCTAATACCGTCAGATGCGCGGTGCTGCCGGCGGTGCCGGTTTCGTAGGTGATGGTGCCAACATTCAGTTTCGCACCCGCCCCTGCCGAGCCATTCCCAACCACTGACACCGCGCCGGTATTCAGGGTGACATCCAGCAGATCGACGCTATGCACCGCGCCGACGCCAAGGTTGCCGACGGTGTTGAGATCAATGGGCTGGGCGGTTTCGCCGGTCTCATCCTGGCCGTTGTTGTTATTGACATAATCCTCGGTGGCCAGGTAGTGCGCATCGCTCAGCGCACGGCTGGAGTTGATGACCAGGCCGTGGAACGCCACGGATGCCGGATTGGTCGTCGGCGAGGCGATGACATCATCGACCAGGATATTGCCGATGGTGACCTCGCCACCCAGATTGAGGGTCAGGTGCTGGATGTGCTCTTCTGGCGTCGCGCCCGTATCGCTGAAGGTCAGGTTGCCCAGATCGTTGAAGCTGGTCACCTCCATCGTGCGATCCACGCCATTGGAGTTCAGCAGGAGATTGTTCAGCACCGTGACGGTCGCGAAATCAACCCGCAGGATGGTGCTGGGCAGCGTCGTGAAAAGATTCTCGACCAGACCGCCTTGGTTGGTGACGAGATCCGCCGAATACCACAGACGACCCAGCTCAGGGTCATAACCGCTGGTGTCGACCGGCGTGGTGATGTGGTCGAAGAGCCAGACGACGTTAGAGCTGTTGGCGCCGGTGTCAGCGGCCAAGTCGCTGTCCGTGATGACCGTGCCATCACCGACGACGGACACGGCGTTGTCGGCCTGCGCGGCCGTGGTGAAGCGCACGGTTTGACCCGTGAGGTTCTCATCAGCCAGACTGCGAGCGATCAGTTCGACCGTGAAGTCACCCAGGTTCGTGGTCGCAGCCAGGGTGACATCGTCATCGGCCAGGGTCACGGTGCCAGCGATGTCCGCATCAATCCCGCTGAGATTAACGGCTGCCGTGCCAAGGTCAGTGATGTTGACCACTGGAACCAACGCCGGGTCATAGTCCGGGTCGAGTGGATCGAGAATGATGTCGGCTGCCGGGATGATGTGCAGACCATTGGCTTCGGCAGCGGTCAGGGTGAGCGTCACGCCAGCCGCCAACACGATGTCCTGAGTCTGGGTCAGCGTCAGATCGACGCCGGTCAGATCGGTGTCGTCTGCAATCAACAGTGTGGTGTGAGCACCCAGGTTGATAGTCAGCTTGCCCTCAGTGAAGGTATTGTTGCTGGTTATTTCGAAGACGCTGCCTGCGGCGGCATGCGAGAGGTCGAACGTCCAGCCGGTGTCGGCGACGCCGCCCGGATTGTCCGTGGCATCATTGGTGGGATCGATGTCCAGCGTCGCGCCATCCAGGATCAGATGGGTGACGCCAGTGCCGGAGGTAAAGGCGAAGTTTTCCGAGTCGATGTCGGTCACTTTTGCCAGATCCAGATCGCCGGAGAGCGCTGCCGCGTTGATGATGGACAGGACACCGTCACCGTCAACGCCCAGATGTGCCGCCCCAGTGCCCAGAACGATGTCACCCGTCCCGGAGAAAGTCACGTCTTCGACGTGATTCCCAAGATTCAGGGCCGCATTCGCGGCATCCGTGATGGTCAGGGTGCCGGTGCCGGTATTGGCGACGGTCAGCGAGGCGATGTCCGTATCGGTGACGTCGAGCGACTCAATGCTGACATCCGCCGTGCCGGCGACGGTCAGGGTGGCGTCAGGGTAAACGTCGCCATCCACTGAGCTGAAGATCAGCTCACCCGTGACCTGCAAGTCCTGCGTGGCGTCGATGATGACGTTGAGGAGGTTGTTTTCCTCGATCGGTCCTGCACCATCGCTATCTGCGGCAGTGATGTTGCCATCGATGACGTTGGCGGTCTCGCCACTTAACAGGTTAGCCGCCGTGCCTTCCGAAACGATGGTCAAGGTGTCAAAGTAGCGCGTGACCAGGTTGGGATCCTTGGCGATGGTGGACAGACCCACGTCGCCGTTGATTTCGCTCCCACCATCCAGAGTCAGATGCAGGGTGCGAACCTCCTGGGTCGCCTGCAGATCGTTGTACATCAGGTAGTCAGGAACGGTGACGCCCGCCTCGACCACGACCACGCGATCCGTGCCGGCGACAAAGCCGAGATCGGCTGGATCGTGGTAGTAACGCTCTTCCACGCTGCTCGGAACGTTGAGCAGCAGCGCCTCGACGTTCTCGCCACCGACGAAGGTCTCCAGTGCCTTCAGCGTGGTGACATCGTAGCCGGAGGCGTCGATCTGGGTGTCGGCGCCATACATCACGTCGAACTGGAAGACCAGCGTGGAGTTGGCGGCGCCCGTGACCACCAGATGATCTGCCTGGGTGGAGGTGGCCAGACCCAGCGTTTGGTTGTTGGCCAGGATGACGTGCGCGCCAGCCAGATCCGTATCGGTCGCCAGATTGACGTTTTCGGCCAACGCGACGGTCTTGGTGGCGGCTGAGATGCCAGTCAGCACCAGCGACTCACCGGGGTCGAGGCTATCACCATCACCGTTGAGATCGTTGGCGATGTCGGCCTGAGTGAGGTCGGTGATGTTGACGGTGTAATCCGCAGTCGGGTTACCGTCTGCGTCCATGCCCACGATGGTGCCCGCGCCTTCCAGTTGTTGGAACTGCGCGGCGGTGAGGGTCAAGGTGCTGCCTTCCGGCACGATGATTTCACCCACGCCGGTTAGATTGGTGCCCGCATCCAGAACGGTGTTGCCGGCAACCAGCGTGATGCTGTCCAGCGTGATGTGATCCGCCAGGGCGGTCGCGTCAAAAGGCGCCGTGCCGAACGCCACGAGCTTCAGGTGCGCCAGGCCATCCGTAGTAGCGTTGGTATCGATGTTGGCCACGCCCAATGCGTTGAATTGCGCCTGGGTCAGGGTCAGGGTCGCTCCAGTCAAAACAGGATCGATGGTGATCTGCGCCACACCGGTAAGGGTGTCGTTGGACAGATCGATGGTGCTGCCATCGGCAATCGTCAGGTCAATATGGCCGCCGGTGAAGCTGAGTGCATCAGTGGCGTCGAGCGCGTGTGAATCCAGGGTCAGACTCAGTGTGCCGGTGCCGCTGTTGACGACGTTGAGCGCGACGACATCCACGTCGCTGGTGTCAACCCCGCCCAAGGTCACATTGGCGGCGCCATCGACAGTCAGTGTGGCCACCGCCGCCGTGTCGTCATTGGCGAGGATGTTGTCGTCCCCGGTGACTGAATTGAAGATGACGTCGCCCTCGACGATCAGTGCCTGATCCGCGTGGATGACGACATGCTTCAGGTTGTTTTCCAGTGAACCCGTCACCGGACCGTCCATCGGGGTGATATCGCCGGTGATGACGTTGGCGGTCTCGCCACTTAACAGGTTAGCCGCCGTCCCTTCCGAATGAATGGTCAGGGTATCAAAGTGCGTCGGGATCAGCTCTGGCGCCTTGTCGGTGGTTGACAGACGCAGATTGCCGCTGATCTCGGTGCCACCGGCCAGGGTGAGGGTCAGTGTCCGAACCTCGGTGTCGTCGGTGTAGGGATTGAAGACCAGGAAATCTGGCACGGTGGTGCCGGCGTCGACCAGCACGCGGCGATCAATGGACTCCACAAAACCGAGATCGTTGTAGATCTCGATCTGCACATCGCCACTCAGGTGATCGAACATCTTTTCGATATTACGACCATCGACCAGCACGTTCAGCACCTTGAGCGTGGTGACATCGAAGCCGGAGGCATCGATGGATTCAAAGGCACCTGCCGTGTTATCGGTGAAGCACAGTGCGCTGTTCGTGCCACCGGTAATCGTCAGACCGTTGGCATCCTGAATGTCAGCCAGGGTCAGCGTCATGTCGTCGCCGAGAACGATGGTTTGGAACGCGCCCAGATCATCGTCTGCCGCCAGCACGACGCTTTCGGCCAGCGTGATGGTGCCCGCCGTGGTGGCGATGCCGGACAGATCGAAACCATTGTCCACGTCGGCCTGGGTCAGGTCAGTGATGTTGACCGTGCCATCGCCGGTGATGGTGCCCGCGCCATCCAGCTCCTGGAATTGCGCGGCAGTGAGGTTGAGCGTGGTGCCCTCCGGGACGACCAGGCTGTCAACGCCGGTGAGGTCGGTGCCCGGATCGAGCGTGACCACGGCCTGATCGACGATGGTGATGTCGCCTAGATTGATGCCGTCATTGAAGTCGGCGGCGATGAAGGGGTCTTCGCCCAGACCGAACAGCTTGAGGGTGGCGGTGTCGCCCGTCTCCGCGACGGAAATGTGGGTCACGCCGATCGCTTCGAGCTGCGGAATGGTCAGTTGCAGGCTGGACGCGTCGTCCATGACCACGCTGCCGATATTCGACAGGGTCGCCTGATTCAGCTCAACGTCATCCACGATGGTCAGCGCGGCGCCGCCCGTGCCACCGTCGATGACGGTGTTCGCGTCAACCGTGACATCATCCAGGGTCAGCATCGCGCCGCCAGCACCGCCGAGGAAACTGAACGCGCCGTCCATGTCATCCAGCGTGGCGGTGAATTCACCTGTCACGCCAGTGGCGTCGATAGTGGCAAGCGAGGTCGGCAGGGTTCCGTCGATTTCCAGGGAGCCGACCGCGTTCAGATCCAGCGTGGCAAGGACATCGCCCTCGCCACCGAGGTCGGTGGTCTTCAGCTCGTGGATGATGGCGTTGCCGTCGGTGACGTTCACTTCCAGCGAAGCGGCGTTGTCGAGCACGATGCCGTCGACCACGATCGGACGAGGCGTGCCGGTGGAGGTCTCGCCGGGGGCGACACCCTGGTTGTCGATGTTGACGACGGCCAAGGCACCGGGGGCGAAGAACTCGGCAATCAGCGTGCCGACGTTGGACTGGTCGGGGCTGCCGTCCGCCTTGGGCACCTGATCCCAGTTGGCGTGGCCGTCGCCTTCGAGCAGGAATGTCGGGTGTACCGAACCCCAAGGTACCTGGGCAAAGACGATGGTGTTGCCAGCATTGCCTTGCAGACCTAGCGTGGTGACATCCTGGGTGTTGTCGCAGAGGTAGAAGGTGGCGGAGTCGTTGGCGATGCCATCATGCGCGCCTTCAGTCGTATCCGAATCGCCGTCAACATCAGCGGTGTCGCCGATGTCGCCGATGGCGGTGACGACATAGGTCGCAACGCCCGTGGACTGGAGTCCGTTGTCATTGCCGGGCGCGCCGACCGTGCCGTTGAGTTCGACATCGATGCGGGTGCCGGTGTGGTTGCCGATGACCTCTTTGACATCCTGGAAGTCTTCGATCGTCAGGCCGGTAACGGTGCCGGTGAGGCCGGAGAAGTCGACGGTGAAGTGCTGACCCAGATTAACGGGCTGCTGGAAAACGATGTCGTGATCGCCGATGATTTTGAGCGTGGTGGCGTCGGTCTCGATGGCACCATCAACCAGCGGGGTGTCGTTGGCATTGATGGTCAGGGTGTCGGTGGGATTGACCGAGCCAGGACGCTGATAGCCGCCGGGAACGCGGATGATGGTGAGGTCGTCGCTGTAAGCAGCGGTGTCGTGAGCATTGTCCGTATCCGCCGAACTCGACCCGCCATGCAGCGAACCACCACCCTGACCATCCTTGAACGCGTCGAAAGTGAGGCCGGCGTCGGTGATGACAACCTTGCCGCCGTTGGGCACCACGGAACCATCCGCCAGGGTAAGCGTGCCTTGGGACACGTCGATGCCATCATCCGTGACGTATTTGTGCAACTGCTCGGCAGTGAGGGTGAGGGTGGCGTCGTTGGCGATGGTGAAGGACAGCTTGACGTTCTTGCCGAGTGCGCTGGGGTCGATGAGGTCGCTCAGAGTCGTGTCGGCAGTGACCAGGATGTGGACAATGCCGGTGGCGCCAAAGTTAGCGTTCTGGACGCTGAAGACTCCTGCGCCGAGCTGCTCGACCTGGTTGTCGGTCAGGGTGAGCGTCTGGGCGTTTTTGATCTGGACAGACGTGACGCCGCTCAGCGTGGCCTCGCTCAGATCGCTACTATTCTCGACGAAGACCTTGATGTGCTCGCCGGTGATGCTAGAACCTGGGAGGGCGATGAGGCCAATCTGATGGACAACATCCCCCCACACTGTCTCGTCACCAGGTGTCGCCGGGTTATCTGGCGTAGTGATCTCATGGACGGTGACATCGCGTCCAAGCACCAGAGTGTCGGTGCCTGCGCCGGTGTTGATGGTCAGCAGGGCGCCGTCGGTGGCATCAGAGCCGGCGACATCCGCCTCGCCTGCAACGGTGATGTGATCATTACCCTCGCCGGTGGTGATGCTGATCGTCTTGGCGCTGACAAGATATTGGCCGTCGCCATTGCCGCCCTGGATGGTAACGGTGTCACTGCCGGTGGCGGTGAAGACGTCGTTGCCAACCGAGCCGATGAAGCTGACGCTGGGCTGATCTTCCAGGGTCAACTGGACGCCGCCAGTGTTGGCATGGGCGTCGATGATCGCCGGACGATTGGAATGGAAGCTGCCTGAGATCGAGTGTTCGATCGTCAGCGCCGCATCGCCGGTGATATTGAGGCGCGACAACTCGCCACCGAGATTGGCGTAGGGGAGCCAGTTTTCATAACCATCGGAGAGCAGATTCAGAACGCTGGCGTTCTGAGCGACATTGAAGTGGAAGTTGTCGTCAACAGTGCCAAGCTGTAGCTCGATGTTGACGGCAGCACCGACGCCCTGACCATAGTGAACCGTGACATCCTGGGTGAAACCACCTTCAAGACGCACGGTGGCATTGTTGCGGATGCCGACGATGGTCAGATCCCCGAGTTCGGTACCATTGATATCGCCGCCTTCGGTGATGACGAGCTTTTGCAGTGACGCAGCATGACTCAGGTCAAGCGCACTCTGGCCAGAGTTATCCGGCAGGACGGTTTCCAGGTCGCTATAGAGATTTGGCAGATTCTGGACGTTGATCTGTTCGAGATTGAGCAGTTGCAGCGGCTGGGCAAAGACGCCTTTCATGTCAACTTCGAGCGTGTCGTAACCGGCACCCGCGTCGATGTAGGCACCGTGCAACAATTCGGGACGACCGGCAAAGATGGTGTCATCGGCACTGGTGGTAAAGCCTGGCTCGAAGGTGCCACCGTTGTTTTGGGTGGTGGTCAGGATGATGCCTGTCGGCTCCTGGGAGGTGGTGGGCGTTTCGACCAGGCGCGAGTTGCCATTCGCATCGAAAATCAGGTCATGGAGGAAGTTAAAATAGGCGGCTGACATGTCAGCCGTGACCGTGATGGGGCCGCCAACATCGGTCTGGAAGTTGATGGTGACGGTGCCATCACCCGGAGGAGGAGGAGGAGTCTCGCCCGAACCATCGTTGTTACCGTCCAGTGCTGTGACGGGGCACCAATCCATGCCATTGATGTTGACGATATTTTCGACATGCACGCCGAGTGCGTCGAAGTTGACGCCAACCACCTGGGTGATGAAGTCGAGAATTGAGCTGTAGCTGACGCCTTCCCAAGTGATCTCTGTTGAATCGACGGTCTTGGTCGTTTCCTGGAGAGTAAAAAGATGACCCGGATTAACTACGGGGCTATCGCCGATTGCGGCGCTGTCTGACGTCAGCGCCTGATCGCCCAACTTGAAAACAGGGGTGCCGGTTGATGTATCAATTTTAAGCGAGAGGGAGGTGCCGTTATCGAAATGCACCGTGTCACCTTCCGTGCTCATCGGGATGGTGACGGTCTTGCCGGTGGCCACTTCAGTGAAGACGACTTTCGTTCCGTCCAACTTGACGGTGTAGCCTGTTGAATTGCCAGAAAACTGAATGATGTCGATACCGCCGCCGGTGTTGAGGTCAGCCTGGACATTTTCAGAGATCGTGTAGGTCTCGATGTTCGAGTTACCGATCACACTCTGGCTGTTCTGCTGCGGGTAAATCGTCCAGGCTGTATCAGTAGCGCCAAGAATTGTTCTTGCCATCGTGTTTCTCCGGTTGATTAAAACAGGTTGGGTTTGGCAGTCTTGCGTGAGATGGTGAGGTTTTTCAACAGATCAAGGTTGTCAGGTTAAGCCTGAGCCGAGCGTTTCCTAGTTTCGCTGCTGAATATAGCAGTTTTTGAATGCGAAATGCATCACCCCTAAAAGCGGGAGACGGAAAGATTTTCACACTATCGAATGACCAAAAGCAGAAACCGGCTCACGCCAGAACCCCTCCAGTCAGACAGGAGAAGGCGCTGACGCAAGACGCATACTGAGGATGAGGATCAGGCAAAGACCAAGTCGCCAACAGGCAGGGCGTTGAACGAGGCTAGATCAAACACGCTTTCACCAACGGCGACACCCGTCAACATAATGGTGCTGGCGATGCCACCCTGGGCATAGTCGATCGTGACATCACCAGCCGCATTCGAGCTAAAGGCATTGGCCGCGAAGTCAGCCTGATCCGTCGCACCGGAGATGGTGATCTGGTCATCTGCACCATAGCCGTTGATCACAACATGGTTGGCGATAGTCATGCTGTCCTGAAAGTTGTATGAATCTGTCCACACATCAAAAGTGGCGGCTGCCGGATTCACATTGACATCAAGACCATCGACCGATTGATCCGTCAGGGCGGGAGCACCATCAGTAATCTCGCTGTCTGTTGACGTAAGTTCCTGCGTGCCTAATTTCAGTGAAATTGTTTGGTCTGGATTCCGCACAATTTGAAGCAGCATCGGGTCGCCATGCAAAAAGGAGACGTGGTCACCTTCAAGACCCATCTTCAGTGAAACCGAGTGGTTTGTCGCTGTATGCGTAAAGACGGCATTGGTTCCATCCAGCCTGACGGTATAGTCGGACGCCAAACCGTCAAACACGATCGCGTCAACGCCACCCCCGGTATTGATGGATGCCTGCGCTCCAGACTCAACAGCATAGTGTTCGATTTCTTTGCTTCCGGTGACTGTCCAGTTAGGGCCGCCATAGATCTGGGCGGGAAAAGGCGCATCTGTTTCTGACCAAATCAATTTTGCCATTTTTTATCTCCTCGATTCACATGTTACACGAGTGTTGTATCGACCAGGCTGCGGCTATTTTTTGATGAAACACGACATCACGTCAGTCTGCATCATTGTAGTCGATCATGCCGTGTCTGTCGGCACATTGTATGAATAGACGGCGTTAGAAACTGTGACGTAATGGTTATTGTTTGGCAAACGATGTCGGAATCGTGATCCGCAGATGAGACGAACTTGATGCTGTCGAGATGGAATGACATTCAACCATTAGGTACGTCGTTGGCCTGCACCAGCACGCATTGAAGATACGCAGAGACCTGGATGATTAATACGAGATCTATAACAGAAAACAGACTGACGTGCACACCAAAGATCCCCGCCCTAAAAAGGCGGGGCTTATCGTAGCGGTTAGTTGAAGCGTGGATTGTGATCTGCAATCTGTCAGCCCCCGTCATGGGGGCTGACAAACATCATGTCAGGTCAAAACCTGAAGACAATCATCATCCAAAGATCAGGTCACCGATAGGCAGGGCGTTGAACGAGGCCAGATCGAACACCGCTACACCAACGGCGACACCCGTCAGCGTGATGGTGCTGGCGATGCCACCCTGGGCATAGTCGATCGTGACATCGCCAGCCGCATTCGAGCTGAAGGCATTGGCCGAAAAGTCAGCGTGATCTGTCGAGCCAGAGATGGTGATCTGGTCATTTGCACCATAGCCGTTGATCACGACGTCGTTGGCAACAGTCAGGTTATCCTGATAGTTGAAGGCAGCCGTTGCCGCATTCAGGGTACCCGTGACTGGATTGACCGTGACATCAAGACCATCGACCACCTGATCGGTGAACTGGCCTGGCGTGGTGACGGCGATGTCAACACTGCCGGTACCATGCGCACCCAGATTGTCGGTCGCCTGAACGGTTAGATTGAAGGCGGCTGGCGTGTTTGCATCAGTGAGATCCCCCGCATCCAGCACAGTGATCAGACCTGTATTACTGATTGCAAAGGCATTCACGCCATTGTTGTTAACATCCAGATCGGCCGGGGCAGTGATCGCATATGCGTTGACCGTTCCATCCTGGTCAGTGGCGACAACCTGACCCACGTGATCGCCATTCACCGCCGTGGTGTCAACCGTGAAGTGAGCATCCGTGACCACTGGCGGATGGTTGATCACAGGGCCTGTTCCGGCGAGCGTCCAAGTGTTGCCATTCTGAACCCAGCCAGTTGCCGGATCATGGATCACGGTCGTGCCCGCATCCACCGTCACAGTCAATGTGTCCGTAACGGTATCCGTCAGCGCGATTTTATTCAGATCAACGGTATTGACGCCACCGGCAGTGTGGATCGTCAAGGTGTGGTTGGTGACGCCACCTTCACCGATGGTCACGTTCTGCAGCGCGGAGAATTGCGCCGTCGTCAGGATGACATCGGAGTTGGGGGTCAGCAGCTCGATACCTGTCAGGGTCGCGCCGGTCAGGTCGATAGCGCCGTAGGTGACCAGCTCGTCCGTTCCTGCGCCAAGATTAATGGTGTCAGTCACGACCCGTGCAACGATTGGTGTCGCGACCGGAGCGCTAGCCTGATCATTGATGTTGACGCCATTCTCAACACTGGCGTAGACACCAGGATGGTAGTCACCCAGAAGCACCACGCGATCCGCACCGCCACCGGTGACGACGTTGTTGGCGCCACGGCCTAAGGTGATGTCGAGATCGGAACGACCGGTGAGGTTGCCAGCCTCGATGGTCATGCCGGTGGTGGACGCGATCAAACCGGTTACGTCGTTGATGTTGTCCATGGCGTTGACCTGCAGGACTTCAACGTTGGCGCCACCGGTGGTCTGGGTCGCAACGGCGGAACGTGCAACCGACGTCTGATAGCTGTCAACCAGGTTATCGACGATGCTGTCGTTGAGCTGCAGGGTGCTGACCTGAGTGGCGGCCAGATCGTTAGTAAAGGACAACGTGCCGATGTTCTTAATGTTGGCAAGGTCGCCCTGCGACACAACCGCCTTATCGCGAATTTCGATGACGTCTGCATTACCCTTGTGAGACACAAGGCCATCGCCGACAACCGTCGTTCCATCCAGCGAGGCAATACCGCTGTTGTTGGTGATGTTGTCAACTGCGCCGCCATCGATGATGTCGCTGCCATTGATGTTGGCATCTGACATGATGATGCGGTCAGCCGTGCGGGTGAAATACTCCTCGCCGTCATAGGTGAACTTGGTGGTGTCGGAGAGACTGCGCGCATCAAGTGTGATCGCAGACTCGGCGGCAGCACCCACGGATAGTCCGCCATTCTGGGCTTCGTCGTTGGTCATGCGACCAATCGAACCATCCGCATTGGTCACGACCACGCCGAGCGCGTCGGTCGCAATCGCAAAGGTGCGACCGGTGTCATTGAAGGCATCGTTGTCATTGACGATGTGCAGATAGCCATCGGCATCATGGTTGGCAGCGATCAGGCTATTGGTCAGGGTCAGATTGTAACTGCCTGTCCCGGCGCCAACCGTGCGAATGGTTTCAAACCCGGAGACGTTCGTCCATTCCGATGCCGCGAGATTGATGTTGTTCGCGCCAGTCACATTGCCATCGATGACCAGCGTGTCATTGCCTGCACCGCCCACGACCGTGTCGGAGATAGACAGCCCGGCACGGGTATCATCGCCACCGACCGTGGGCACGTTGTCAAAGATGACCGTGTCGTTGCCGGAACCCATGGTGATGCTCTGCGCGCCAACCGTTGACGCGGTATTGGTGCTGACGCGAACGATGACATCGCTCACTTCATGAGACGCATCGATGACTGCGGCATCCAGCTTGACTTGGTTGAGGGTGTTGGACAGATCGGCGATCCGACCAACGCCGTTCAACGAAGCATTGGTATCTGCAGCACCGGTGGTGTCGTGCTTATAGATGCCGCCGTTGGTGCCAACTGTGGTGGTATCCAGATTCAGGAAATCACCCGCTTCGCCACCGGTCAGCATGACGGTGCCGGTATGCTGGGCAAATTTACCCAACGCCACGGTGTTGGACTCGGTGTCTGAATCGGTGAGCGTGACGTTCTCAACGTTTGCGGCGTTAAGGGTGAAATTGAAACGTGGATCAACATTGTAACCATCAATGATGGTGACATTGGTCAGATCAGCCGTGCCACCAGTGGACTTCAGGTTGTCATTCAGAATGTTTTGGGTAATGCCATTACTGAAGGTGTTGCTGTGTTCAATGGTGATCGCTGCGGCCTGTTCAGCAGTCAGGTTGTTGAGGGTAAAGGTGGCGGTCTGAGCCTGGGAAACATTCAGGACACCATCAGAACCTTCATTGCGCACCAGCACGCCGGTCACGTCGGGGAGCTTGTCGAAGTCAATCGTGGCACTGGCATTCACTCCAGGAAGCAGCGGATCCTGGTCGACGCCCTGCGAGTCAAGACGCGCTTCGACGCTTTCGATGCCAGTAATCACCGACGATGCAGAGTTGATGACGCCACCGTCATTCACGATGAGCTTGTCCGTGCCATCGCCACCACTCAGGCTGTCGCCAGCCTGGATCTGGTCGCGCAGGATAAAGAGATCATCGCCAGCACCGCCGGTAATGGCGACATTCTGAACCACGCCGGAGGTGTCGGCCTTGCCAGTGGTATAGGTGCCCGGCCCGATGTCGAGGGTCAGGTTGCCGGTGAACGCAGAAGCGTCGATGGCGGCAAGACGCCCCTGAGCCTGGTTGACGCCACCCGCATAAGTGACGGATTCAACGAGGTTTGTATTGGTGGGATGGGTCACTGAGGCCACGGTTGCCAGGGTCAGATCCTGGTCGCCGGTGATGGTCACTTTGCCATCCGTGCCGGTATCCATCGGTAGATTCAGGTTGCCAATGGTGTTGGCAGAACCCGTGCTGTTGACCGTCAGATCTTCGTAGCCTTGGAGACTGACGCCTGGGAGCACAATCCTACTGGTGTTCTGGCCAATATTGACGGCGGCAAGATTGACATTGTCCAGATTGAGTGTGCTGGCATTCAGTCCGGCCAGTGCACCGGCATTATAGGAGAATTCGGCAAAGCCAGCCTGGTTGGCATTGCTGTTGGTGATCGACATCTCTGTCAGCGGGTTGACGATGTTGCCCAGTTCAGCCTGGTTGGCCGCCTGCGAGATGCGGGTGATGTTGGCGTTAACCAGCCCGGTCGCATCCTGCAGGTCGAGTGCCGTGACGGCAGCGCCGGAACCGGTGAAGGCGGCATTGAGCGTTTCGATGCCAGTCAGCTTCGGGGTAATGATGGTTGCGCCGTTGTCGTTGGCATTGCCAAGCGTGGCGTTCAGGGTTGGGTTAGTCCCCGTGCCGGTCAACTGGTCTTCGTCTTGCAGCGAGTTGATGCGGTTATTGCCACCTGGGGTATAGACCAGCGGCGCCTCGAAGACATTGGCAGTGTGAATGTCGGTGTCGTAAGTGAGCGTGAAGGTCTGGTCGGGGTTGCCCGGATCTACCGAACCACCAGACGGACGCCCTTCGGCTGAGCCATACAGAACGAAATGCTGGTAACCGCTGGTGAAGTCGCCAGCAGCCACGGCGGCGGCGACATCCGGGTTATCAGCCAGATAAGTGGCTTCATTAAAGGTGTCAGCGCCCGGAGCGCGGCCTTCGTGAACACCATACTTCTCGAAGTGCTGGAGATAGCTGCTGAAGGTATGGTTAACAATGGCTGGAACCACGTCAGGGTTGGCGGTCATGTAGCCGAGTGGATTGAAATAAGGGTTCGGCTGGCGGCCTTCGAGTTCGCCATACAGGATGTAGTGCTGTTCAGCGGTCATGAGACCGGCGCGCACGGCCTGCATAACATCAGGATTCTGGGAAAGGTAATAATCTTCTTGGAAGGTCTGAAGTGCCATGGTTTAGATTCCTTTAGAGGACGAGTGACAAGGAGACTTGGGAGCCGAATCGGTCGGCGTGATTGAACGCTATCAGCAACCGGGTTTTTGCACAAGCATGAACATAGGGAAAACACTCAGGTGCAAGCATTGTGGGGGTTGGAGTGCCTCGATGTGTCAGCGACTATCTGAATAGGCTATACCACTGGCAGACGCCTGCGCGGCCGACTTGTTGTAAATCAGATACAAGCCGACGAGTGCCTGAGTAATATTTTACCTATGTGTTGCCAGAATGCAAGTGTCGTGTGGTGAATAATGACATTATTGTTGTATTGATCTTCATGTCTGTTCAGCGTAGCGGCGAATCCAGGACGGGCGGCTGGGGCGCATTGCGTGTTGCTGATGATTATAACGTGATACAGCAGGTTAAAACTATAGGTTATCGTGAGGATTTTAGACGGTTTGCGGCGCTTTTGAGATAGCTGGCTTCAAGCGTTGATCACGGTTTATCAGGCGAATGGTTGCTGTCTGGCGCCAGCATCAAGACAGGATGTTACCAGATCGTGAGTCTGTCGTTCTTGATCGCCTTTTGTTGCATTAAAACAACTTAATGCATTAACTTTTTTGCGATGGTGCGTCGGCCTTGATAGACTGTCGTTTCTGATGCCGTTACGATGGACGGCCGTCCATGCCTGCCCCTCCGCTTGATCTCAACTCTTGGTAACTTTCCGTGAACAAGCATTCCCGTCCTGTCGATGAGCTGCGCGCTGTGCTGCAGGCCAGTCGCAATTCCTTTTTATATACCGGTTTTTTTAGCGCCTTCATCAATCTGTTGCTGCTGACGCCGTCGCTCTACATGCTCCAGGTCTATGACCGGGTGCTGATGAGCCGTAGCGAGATCACGCTGCTGGTGCTGACGCTGCTGGTGCTGGGACTGTACGCGATTATGGGCGCACTGGAGCTAGTGCGTTCGCGGATTCTGGTGCGGGTGAGCGCACGACTGGACATGGCGATGAACGGACGACTGTTCACGGCCATGTTCGATGCCAATCTGCGCGGGGGCGGTCGCACCGGAACCCTGCCGATCCAGGATCTGACGACGCTGCGCCAGTTTCTGACCGGCAACGGGTTGTTCGGGTTTTTCGATGCGCCCTGGATCCCGTTCTATCTGGCGGTGCTGTTTCTGATGCATCCGCTAATGGGCTGGACGGCAGTAGGCGGGGCGCTCATCCTGATCGCGCTGGCGATTGCCAATGAACTGACGACGAGCAAGCCGCTGGCCATGGCAAACAGTCAAGCGGCAGCGAGCAACAATTATTTGCAGGGCAATCTGCGCAATGCCGAGGCGCTGGACTCGATGGGGATGCTGGAGAATGTGCATCAGCGCTGGCTGACGCGACATGTGGAGATGCTGAAGCTGCAGTCGCTGGCGAGTGACCGGGCGGGATTGTTGATCAATGCCAGCAAGACGACACGGATTACGCTGCAGTCGCTGATTCTGGGCGTGGGTGCCTATCTGGTGATCCAACAAGTCTTGACGCCAGGCGTGATGATCGCTGGCTCGATTCTGATGGGTCGGGCGCTGGCGCCAATTGACCTGCTGATCGGTTCCTGGAAGGGATTCCTGTCGGCGCGCACGGCCTATGGCCGGTTGCAGTCACTGTTGCAGTCGGTGCCGGCACGGGCGGTCAACATGCGGCTTCCCGACCCGATCGGGCAGATCAGTTTTCAGGAGGTGGTGGCGGCACCGCCGGGTTCGACGTTGCCAGTGCTGAAACGGATCAGTTTTGAGGTGGCGCCCGGTGAAGTGGTCGGGATCATCGGGCCAAGTGCTGCGGGTAAATCGACACTGGCGCGGGTCATGCTTGGGGTGTGGCCGACGGCTTCGGGCGCGGTGCGTCTGGACGGAGCGGAGATTGGACGCTGGAACCGCGAAGAACTGGGGCCGCATATCGGTTATCTGCCGCAGGACATCGAGCTGTTTGATGGCACGGTGAGCGAGAATATCGCCCGCTTCGGAACGGTGAACGCAGAACAGGTGGTGGCGGCGGCACAGCGCGCCGGGGTGCATGAAATGATCCTGGGTCTGCCGAAGGGCTACGATACGCCGGTGGGCGTTGGTGGCGCGGTGCTGTCTGGCGGTCAGCGTCAGCGCATCGGTCTAGCGCGGGCGATGTACGGGCATCCGGTGCTGGTGGTACTGGATGAGCCAAACTCGAATCTTGATGAGCAGGGCGAGGCCGCGCTGGTGCGGGCGATTGCGCAACTGAAGTCGGAGGGGTCGACGGTATTTCTCATCACGCATCGCCCGAATGTGCTGGGCGGGGTCGATAAGGTGCTGGTACTGCGCGAGGGGATGGTGCATCTGTTTGCACCACGCGAGCAGGTGCTGCCCCAGTTTGCGCGACCCACAGCCGTGCCCAGCACGGGAATGACGGCGGTGGCGTGACGCGGGAGCGTCCATGAAGGACGACCTTCGTAACGCTGGATGACTTATTTTTCAGGAGGCGGATCGCCTTGGATATCAGTGTTGTTCCAAAATTAGTTGAGCCTGTCCCGGATACGGCAGGTCTGCGTACCAGTGACAGGCCAGAGCGGATGCTGGGACTGCTGATTCTGCTCACCGGGCTGGGAGGCTTTGGACTGTGGGCAGCCTTTGCGCCGATCGACAGCGCGGTGGTGGCGCAGGGCGTGGTAACGGTGGAGTCGTCACGCAAGACCATTCAGCATCTGGAAGGCGGGGTGGTGAGCGAAATCCTGGTGCGCGAGGGTGACATGGTGAAGCAGGGAGACGTGCTACTGCGCATCGATGATACGGCATCACGAGCACAACTGGAGATTGCGCGGGGTAACTTTTTTGCCCAGCGGGCGGAAGAGGCGCGGCTGATCGCGGAGCGCGACCGGGCAAAAGAGGTTGTCTTCCCTGATGATCTGCTGGCGGTCAAGGATGATCCACGGGTCGCGGAAGCGATGACCGGACAGGAACGGGTGTTTCAGGCGCGACGTCAGGCGATGAACGGCGAGGTCAATGTTCTGGAACAGCGGGTGGGGCAACTGGAGCAGCAAATTCGTGGGCTTGAAGGTTTGGCGGCAAGCAAGGCGAAACGCATCGACCTGTATCAGGAGGAGCTGACTGGTCTGCACAAACTGTTCGACAAGGGATTGGGCGATAAAAGCCGTCTGCGTGAGTGGGAACGCTCGGTGGCTGAATTGGAGGGCGAGCGGGCAGATCATCTGTCGTCGATGGCCTCGGCGCGGGTGCAGATCGGCGAGACGCAACTGCAAATCGCGCAGGTGCGACAGAAATTCACGAGCGATGTGGTGGAGCAGTTGCGCAAGGTGCAGACCGATATGTCCGATCTGCGCGAGCGGATACGGGCACTGGAGAATACGCTGGAACGTACCGTGGTGCAGGCGCCGGTGAGTGGCTCAGTCGTGGGGATGAAGGTTCATACGGTTGGCGGGGTGCTGCGTCCTGGCGATCCGATTATGGACATCATCCCGGAAGGCGAGCCGTTGATCGTGGAGGCACAGGTGCAGCCGGGCAATGTCGATCAAGTGGAGCCGGGGCTGGATGCGGAGATTCGTTTTACAGCATTTAATTCACGCACCACGCCGACCGTCTTCGGGACGGTGCTGACGATTTCTGGAGATCGGCTGACCGACCAGAAGACGGGCGCACCCTATTATCTGGCGCGGATTCAGGTGAAACCGGAGGGGATGGAACGGCTACGCGGCTTGACCCTGGTGCCTGGGATGCCGGCGGATGTGATGATCAAGACGGGTGAACGGACGTTTTTTGAGTATCTGATTAAACCCATCGTGGATCGGGTATCGCTGTCGCTGAAAGAGGAGTAGCCCAATGCTGTTTCGCCAATCCGTGCATTGACTTTTTCAGGGTCAACTACCCCCGCCTGAAGGCGGGAGCGTGTTGAAAAGCAAGCTCCGAAGTTGACCAGATCAAGCCCCCGCAAGGGGCTATGTTACTGTGGAATCCGGCGTCAGCCGGTGTGATCGGCACGTCGGAATGCGTCCTCAGTTCCGAACTCTGCGGCAGGTGGTTAAACAGGCAGACGGGGTACGACGCCAGTGCCACGTCCAGGGATGGACTCGAAAGGGTGCGAAAACCCACGGATAATACGGTCGTGAGACGTTGCACCGTCACCAGGCCCTTACGGGCAGCGTCTCACGACCCGGCAGGTGGAAAGCCTGCACCCATTCACGGTGGCTGCCTGGTAGCGGTCACACGTCATCAACCAAACTGAGACGGAGGATGCGAGATCGGCGGCCTGACCGTGCTGCGCACGGGCGCTCTGCCTCCCCGCGCCTTTCGGACGGGGTTTCTCGTGCAAGACTGATGAAAAAGGCTCAGGCGCTGGTGGTCGATGATGAGGCAGACATTCTCGATCTGCTGAAGATCACGCTTGGGCGCATGACTGTCCATGCCTTGACGGCGCTGACACTCGCTGAAGCGCGACAGCTTCTGGAACACAACCGTTTTGATCTCTGTCTGACCGACATGAACCTCGCGGATGGATCGGGACTCGATCTGATCCGTCATATCAACGAGCACTATCCCGAAATCCCGGTCGCCATGATCACCGCGCACGGCAACATGGAATCGGCGGTCATGGCCATGAAAGCCGGCGCGTTTGATTTTGTGGCCAAGCCGGTTGATCTCCAGTTGCTGCGTCGGCTCGTTGGCTCGGCGCTGAGGCTGCGTGGACAAGCTGCCGCGAACACTGAACAGGCCGACGTGCGTCTGCTGGGCGATTCGCCTGCGATCGAACACATTCGGCGACTGATCATCAAGCTGGCGCGTAATCAGGCGCCGGTTTTCATCACCGGCGAGAGCGGAACCGGCAAGGAACTGGCGGCGCGTCTGATCCATGCGCAGGGACCACGCAGCGAGGGGCGCTTCGTTCCCATCAACTGCGGTGCCATCCCGCAGGATCTGGTCGAAAGCGAACTGTTCGGGCATAAAAAAGGGAGCTTTACGGGAGCTATCTGCGATAAAGAAGGCATTTTCCAGACCGCTGAAGGCGGTACGCTCTTTCTCGACGAGGTGGCCGATCTGCCGTTATCCACGCAGGTCAAGCTGTTGCGGGCGATCCAAGAAAAGCGCGTGCGCCCCATCGGTACCCAGCAGGAAGTGCCGGTCGATGTGCGGATCATCAGCGCCAGCCATCGTGATCTCGGTTTGGAAGTGGCGCAGGGACGGTTTCGGCAGGATCTCTTTTATCGCATCAATGTCATCGAGCTGCGAATGCCGGCACTGCGCGAGCGCCCGCAGGATATCCCGCCGCTGGTTGAGCATCTGCTCCAGCGGATCGGACAGCAGCAAAACTGGCCAGAACATCCGCCGACCTGGCAACTGTCGGCTCAGGCCATGGCGGCGCTGCAACGCTATCCCTTTCCGGGTAATGTCCGCGAACTGGAAAATATCCTGGAGCGCGCTGTGGCGCTCTGCGACAGTCAGCAGCTCGATGTGCCCGATCTCTATCTCACACCTCCTGACGTGGGCATCGTGCCCCGAACGCTTGCCGGATCGCGATTCACCATCAATCTGGATGACGAGGCCGGATTAAACCGCTTGATCACGGAGCAGAAACTCGGCATGACGCAGCGGTCACTGCGCTATCGTCTGGCAAAACTGAAGCTGGACTCGCCGCGTCCGCGCGCCTGACGAGGCATCCCGACGTGCCGCATGATTCTCCGGCCACGATGGCGACTGACTCAGACTGCGATCTGTTCGTGGACTGGATGCGCCAGGCCACGCCCTATCTTCACGCCCATCGCGGTCGCACCTTTGTCATCGCTTTTGGTGGCGAGGCGGTCGCGGACTCACGCTTTCCGAATCTGGTGCATGACATCGCCCTGCTCCATGGGTTCGGTATCCGGCTGGTGCTGGTGCATGGCGCACGGCCGCAGATCGAGGCGCGTCTGGCCAGACAGGGCGCCGCGCTGCGCTATGTCAACGGTCTGCGGATCACTGATGCCACGGCGCTGGCCTGCGTCAAAGAGGCCGCCGGAGTGGTGCGGGTCGAGATCGAGGCGCTGCTGTCGCTGGGTCTGGCCAATTCGCCGATGGCTGGCGTGCACATTCCAGTCATCTCCGGTAATTTTGTCACGGCTCGTCCGCTCGGCGTGATCGCGGGAGTTGATTATGGACACACGGGCGCCGTGCGCCGGGTCGATCAGCATCTGCTACGGACACTGCTCGAACAGGGCGCGGTGGCGCTGATGCCGCCACTAGGCTATTCGCCAACCGGCGAGGTTTTCAATCTGAGCGCCACTGACGTGGCGCGTAGCACTGCCGTGGCACTGGGCGCTGACAAGCTGATTTTTCTGGTCGAACATGCCACCGCTAACGGAATCGAGCGGCTTGTCCCCAATCTGCTGGCGCGTGATGTCGATGCCCTGCTGACGACGCCATCTGACCTCCCAGAAGAGATTCTGGCCTGCCTACGTGCTGGCGCCGATGCCTGTCGTAGCGGCATCCGGCGGGTGCATCTGGTGGCACGACGGCAGGATGGCGCGCTCCTGCGCGAACTCTTTACCCGCGATGGCAGTGGCACGCTGATCTCAGCCGAGCCTTACGAGGATCTGCGTCCGGCGCGGATTGATGACGTGACCGGCATTCTGGAACTGCTGCGTCCAATGGAGGAGCACGGGGTGCTGGTGCGTCGTTCGCGTGAACGGCTGGAGACCGAGATTAACCGCTTCGTGCTGGCCGAGCGTGATGGCCTGGTGACGGCCTGTGCCGCGATGTATGCCTATCCAAACGACGGCATGGCAGAGCTGGCCTGTTTTGTGGTGCATCCACACTATCGGGGTGCGCGGCGCGGCGACCGCCTGCTTGAGCACATGGAAGGACTCGCCCGCGCCCGCGAGATCAGACGGCTGTTCGTGCTGACGACCCAGACCGCGCACTGGTTCCAAGAGCGCGGTTTCGAGCCCGCAGGACTCACGGCGCTGCCGATGGAAAAACAGGCGCTCTATAATTTTCAGCGCAATTCCAAAGTCTTCATCAAGTCACTTTGACAGTAATACGTTGGCAAAACCGTGTCGATTATTCCCGTGCACCTATTCATCCGTTTTCGCAACACCGCTGGCGCCGCACTGTTTGTCTGTCTCCTGACCCTGCTGATGGTCAACGCCGCCGTCGCACAGTCTGCCAGCCCCAATCCGGGTCATGTCGCTGTCGGTTCCGCGACCCTGCCCAGTGCCAGCCAGCTTGCCAGCAAAATCGCCGAGGTCGATGCCACCACTGGTCTGGACGATGCAGGCAAGGCGGCTTTGACCGAACACTATCGCCGTGCCCAGGCAAATCTTGAAAGCATCAGCAACTTCGACGCCAAGGCCGATGATTTCACGCAATCGCTCAAGACCGCGCCGAAGCTGACCGAGACCATCCAGAAACAACTGGACACCGACCGATCTGGAACCACGGCGACGCTGCCTGACAACCTGTCGGCGACAGAGATCAACCAGCGTCTGAGCAAGGTGCTAGCGGATGCAGCGATTGCAGAAACCCGCGTCAGCGAACTGGAGAAGCTCATTGATGTCGGCGCGGATCGCCCGACAGCCGCTCGCACCCGCATGACTGAGCTGAAACAGCAGCTTGATCAGCTCGATGCCGATCTGCGTCAACCCCAGCAGCCCGCAGGCGAAACGCCCGATCTGGCGCAGGCTCGCCGCTGGGCGCTGGAAACTCAACGGGCGGCACTCTGGTCTGAGGGTCGCATGATCGAGCAGGAACTGCTGAGTCAGGCGGTGCGCGAGGCGCTTTACAAGGCGCAGCGCGATCAGGCGGCGCAGTCGCTGCAAGATCTGAAGGCGCGCCAGCAGCTTCTGGAAGCGCAGCAAAGCCGACTGCGCACTGCCGAGGCCGAGGCCGCGCAGCGGGCATCGGAACAGGCGCAGCACGAGGCCGAAAACAAGCATTCGCTGGTGCGCAAACTGACCCAGGAAAACGCCGAAATCAGTGATTTGGTTGGTCAACTGGCGCACAAGCTCGACGGATTGCACGGTGAATTGACCCGCATCGAGGATGAACGCAAGCGCATCGATGAAGATTTTCGCAGTGCCAGACAGCGTCTGGAGGGCGTTGGTCTAAGCAAGGCGTTGGGGCAGGTGCTGCTCGACCGGCGCCGTCAGCTTCCCGACATGCGCCAGTATCGCCGGATGATCGATGAGCGGGAGAATGAGATTGCCGAGGCCACGCTGCAACAAATCCATTACCGCGAGCTGGAACGCCGATTGCGTGATCCTGTTCGTTATCTGAGCGAACTGACCGCCACCGATCCCAGCGCACAGAATCAGGAGATCCGCGAACAGCTCACCGAAGCACTTGGACAACGCAAGCCGCTTCTCGCGCAGGCGCTGAAAGTCGAGGACGATTACATCCGCCAGCTCAGCGAACTGAATTACGCCTCTGAACTGGTGATCCAGGTTGCCGGACGATACGATGACTTTCTGGTTGAACGGCTGCTTTGGGTCCGCAGCTCGCCAGCCGTCGATCTGGACACGCTCACCGCGCTACCCGCTGCACTGGCCTGGCTGGTGTCACCGGAAGGCTGGCTGGACATTATCCAGGCGCTGGCTGAACGCATCCGGCATTCAGTGCTGTTCTGGCTGGGGCTGGTCGGCGTGGCGCTGCTCTACTGGAAAATCACCGCGCTAAAACGGGCGATCCGTGCCACGGCTGAGCCACTGCGGCGGGTGCGCACCGATCATGTGCGCTTTACCCTCCAGGCCATCGGTCTAACGCTGATTGCCGCCCTACCCCTCCCGCTGCTGCTGTGGCTGTTGGGTCAGCAACTGCTGCTGGCGCTGGATGCGACACTCTTCACCCGTGCTTTCGGCACAGCGCTGGTGGGCGTCTCCTTCGTGCTGTATTACCTGCGCGCCTTTCGGATGCTGTGCATCACTGGCGGCGTGGCTGACCGCCATTTTCGTTGGCGTAGCGAGACCATCCGGCGGATTCGCGCTGATTTTGACTGGTTTATCCTGTATCTCATCCCGATGGCGCTGTTCAGCATCGCTATCTATACCCATCACGATCCGGCTTATACCAGCAGTCTGGGGCGTCTGACGCTCATTGCATGCATGATCGGCTTTATGGTCTTTTTCGCCCGTCTGCTGAATCCCGGTCAGGGCGTTCTCAAGCGGATGATCACAGCCAATCCGAATGGTTGGCTCAGTCGTCTGAGCCATCTCTGGTTTCCCGGCATTGTCGGCTTGCCGTTCGCGCTGGCCGTACTGGCGCTATTCGGTTATGTCTATACGGCGAGCGTCCTGTTCCAGTCACTGGCCTATCAGACCTGGATTGCGCTGGCGCTCATCGTCGTGCATCAGACCATCGTGCGCTGGCTGATCGTGACCCGACGGCGGCTGGCCTTACAAGCCGCGCTCGACCGTCAGGCGCTACGCCGCGCCCAGGCTGACCCGGATGCCGATCACAGCGACTCAGACGGGTTGCCATCAGACGAGCCGGAACCCGATCTCGCTGCGCTTGACGAGCAGACCCGCCGTCTGATCAATGCCTCGATCTTTTTCAGCGCCATCATGGGACTCTGGCTCACCTGGTCGGATGTCCTACCGGCCTTGACGATCTTCGAGAAGTATGCACTCTGGCATTACACCGGGATGGTCGATGGCACCCAGCAACTCATTCCGGTGACAGCGGCTGATGTCGGGCTGGTGCTGCTGATCGTGTTCATCGCCACCGTCGCCGCGAAGAACCTGCCGGCGCTGCTGGAGATCGTGCTGCTGCAAAGCGCCTCGGTTTCAGCGGGTGGACGCTATGCGATCAAGACTCTGGCCAGTTATTTCATCGTCGCGGTCGCCATCCTGTTGGCCTTCAGCACCATGGGGTTCAGTTGGTCGCAGGTGCAGTGGCTGGTCGCTGCGTTGAGCGTCGGCATCGGTTTCGGTCTTCAGGAAATCGTCGCCAATTTCATCAGCGGTCTGATTATCCTGTTCGAGCGTCCGGTGCGGGTCGGCGACATCGTGACCATTGGCGAGACCTCGGGCGTGGTGACGAACATCCAGATCCGCGCCACCACTATCCGCAACTGGGACAAGCAGGAACTGCTGGTGCCCAACAAAGAATTCATCACCGAGCGCCTGCTCAACTGGACGCTGACCGATCAGCAGAACCGCATCAGCATCCCGATCAGCATCGAATATGGCAGCGACACCAGACAGGCGCTGGCGCTGCTGACGCAGATCGCCGAGCAGCATGAACGGGTGCTGGATGATCCGGCGCCGCTAGCCAGCTTCGAGGGATTCGGCGATAACGCGCTGACCATGATCCTGCGTTGCTATCTGGACAGCATTGATGGACGTATTGCTGTCGTCACCGAGCTGCATCAGGCAATTTATGACGTCTTCGCTGCACACGGCCTGATGATGGCCTATCCGCAGCGCGAGGTTCATCTCTCAGCGCGTGAGCCGTTGGCGATCCGGCTTCAGCGGATGCCGCGAGACGGGTCAGCGACGTGAGCGTCAATCCCGGTTTAAGAACAGACGCTCTAACAGCAACCGATACATGGCAGCAAGTTGATCGAGTTCGTCAACCCCGACGTACTCGTCAATTTGATGGATGCTGGCATTGAGCGGCCCCAGCTCCACCACCTCAGCGCCAGTCGGCGCGATAAAGCGGCCATCTGACGTTCCACCGCTGGTTGAAAGTTGGGTTTCAATCCCGGTGATCTCGCGGATCGCTTCGCGGGTCGCCGCGACCAGCCGACCTGCCGCCGTCAGAAAGGGATGGCCTGACAGACGCCAGCTCAGGTCATAGTCAATACCACTGGCATCGAGAATCTGCCGCACCCGCGTCCTGATGACATCGGGTGTCAGTTCGGTCGAGAAACGCAGATTGAACTGGACATCCAGATGACCTGGAATCACGTTGTCCGCGCCGGTGCCCATGTTCAGATTGGCGATCTGAAAACTGGTTGGCGGAAAATGGGCATTGCCCTGATCCCAGACTTCAGCGCAGAGCGCCGCCAGCGCTGGGGCGCTGGCATGAAATGGATTCAGTGCAAGCTGCGGATAGGCAACATGACCCTGTTTGCCATGCACCCGAAGCTGCCCGGTCAGGCTCCCGCGCCGACCGTTCTTGATGGTATCGCCCAGACGCTCGCGGCAGGACGGCTCGCCGATCAGCGCATAGTCAATCTTTTCACCACGCTGCTCCAGATGGTCAACGACTTTGACCGTCCCGTTGATGGACGGGCCTTCCTCATCGCTGGTGATGAGAAAGGCAATCGAACCTGGATGATCGGGATGTTCGGCGACGAACGACTCAACCGCCGTCACCATCGCCGCCAGTGAACCTTTCATGTCAGCCGCGCCACGTCCATAGAGCCGTCCGTCACGAATGGTTGGCAGGAACGGATCGGATGTCCACTGATCGAGCGGGCCGGTCGGCACCACGTCGGTATGTCCGGCAAAACAGAACACCGGCTCGCTGTCGCCGCGCCGTGCCCACAGATTCGTCACCTCGCCAAATGGCATGGATTCGATGCGAAAACCAATAGCGGCCAAACGCACGGCCATGACCTCCTGACAACCTTGATCATCTGGGGTCACGGAGGGGCGACTGATCAGGTCGCAGGCAAGCTCAAGCGTGGGGGACATCGCAACTCCTGAGTTGGAGGTTTCTGGGGTTGACAGTGAGTGCGGCTGGTCTTTCAGCCGGGTAGCAGTCCGGCGACCACGCGGCGGCCTTCAGACATCAGGATGTTATAGGTGCGGCAGGCCGCGCCGGTGTCCATGATTTCAAGACCGATCCGTTCTTTCATAACCTTAAAATAGAGCAGCGGGTCGGGGAAGACCTGGGAGCTGCCGGTGCCTAGCACGATGATCTGTGGCATGAGCGCCAGCAGTGCATCCAGATGTTCGGCGGTCAACTCGACAGGCTGGTTCGGCCCCCAGGGGTTGATGATCTGCGCGGGCGTCACGATCACACCCTGCCGATACTGTCGCCCGCCGATCACGATGCCATCGCGGCCATAGGCATCGATCAGGTTGCCGTCTGTCTGGTTTGCTTCGGAAAATCTCATGCGTTGAACATTAACCCATGCCCGCAGTGCGAACAAGCAGGCAGGGACTGGGCGCAATGTCGTAGAATTTAACGACTCCAATCCATTCAACCAAGCCAGAATCTCATGACTGTCCGTACCCGCTTTGCTCCGTCTCCAACCGGTTATCTGCATGTGGGCGGTGCCCGCACCGCGCTCTTTAGCTATCTCTATGCCCGCAAGCACGGCGGCCAGTTTGTGCTGCGCATCGAGGATACCGATCTGGAGCGATCCACGGCGGAGTCGGTGAATGCGATTTTGGAAGGCATGACCTGGCTGGGGCTGGACTATGACGAAGGCCCGTTCTATCAGACCCAGCGTTTCGATCGTTACAACGCCGTGATCGATGAACTCCTGGAAAAGGGTCTGGCGTACCGCTGTGACTGTCCGAAAGAGCGTCTGGAAAAGCTCAGGATCGATCAGATGGCGCACAAACAGAAGCCGCGTTATGACGGTCACTGTCGCCAGCGCCAGATCGACCCCAACGTGCCGCATGTGATTCGCTTCAAGAATCCTGCCGATGGCGTCGTCATCGTCGATGACCTGATCCGTGGCCGGGTGCCTTTTGCCAACGAGGAACTCGATGATCTCATCATCCGGCGCACCGATGGCGCGCCGACCTATAACCTGAGCGTGGTTGTCGATGATGCCGACATGCGGATTACTCACGTCATTCGTGGCGACGACCATCTCACCAACACGCCGCGCCAGATCAACATCCTGCGCGCGCTTGGACACGAACCGCCGCACTATGCGCACGTTCCGATGATCCTTGGCGATGACGGGGCGCGGCTGTCCAAACGTCACGGTGCAGTCAGCGCCATCTCGTATCGAGACCAAGGCTATCTCCCCGAAGCACTGCTGAATTATCTGGTGCGACTGGGCTGGTCGCACGGCGATCAGGAGATTTTTTCAATCGAGGAGATGATTGAACTCTTCGACATCAGCGACGTGAACAAGGCGCCGTCTGCCTTCAACACCGACAAGCTCGGCTGGCTCAATCAGCAATATCTGCAACACGCCGATCCCGCCCGCATTGCCCGTCTGCTGAGTCCGCACATGGGACAGCTTGGGATTGACCCAAGCATCGGCCCGCATCTGAACGATGTCATCAAGGCGCAGGCCGCCCGCGCCAAAACACTGACTGAACTGGCCGACATCAGCGCCTTCTGCTATCGGGATTTCGATGCTTTCGACGAAGGATCCGCGAAAAAGCATCTGCGTCTGGTCGCCCGCGAGCCACTGGAGCGACTACGCGCCGCCTTTGAGCTGATGGCCTATGAAGACTGGACACCCGAAGGTCTGAAACGGGTCATCGAGCGCATCGCCGAGGAACTGGAGGTCAACATGGGCAAGGTTGCCCAGCCGCTGCGGGTCGCCATCGTTGGACGCGCCGCTTCACCGGGCATTGATGAGACCTTAATGCTGGTCGGCAAGGATGCCACCCTGCGCCGGATCGACAAGGCGCTGGCCTATATCGCGGCGCGTGGAGCCGAATAACGGCGGTTTTGATTGGCAAGCGAGGTTGGGCTGCCGCAGTTGGCAACCCAACTTTCAGTGACGATGTTGGGTTGATTGCATCAACCCAATCTACGCGGCTGCTCATCACCGACGGCGAACCGGCTGACATCGACGAGCGCGACCCGCAATATCTGCGTCACGATGCCAAAAAAGCCGTCGAGGATCTGCGGATGCAGGGCATTCACTGTTACTGCCTGACGCTCGACCCCCAGGCCGACCGTTATGTCGCCCGCATCTTTGGCGACAACGGTTATTCAATTGTGGATCGCGTGGAGCGGCTGCCGGAGCGGTTGCCGG
>CAIUAY010000266.1 GCA_903897335.1 uncultured Chromatium sp.
ATGTTCAACATGAGGCGGCAGACCGGCAGCTTCGAAAGGGCCGGAATTCTAGCCGTCTCGCCAGCGTCATACGCGATCTACTGGTTTCCGCTGCTCACCGCCCGCCCAGTTACGGAACCTGTCTGAAACGCAGAAAGAGCCTATTAAATAATGGCTTTTTTGTTTTTGGCGGAGAGAGAGGGATTCGAACCCCCGGACCCTTGCGAGTCAACGGTTTTCAAGACCGCCGCTTTCGACCGCTCAGCCATCTCTCCAGATGTCTTTCATGCCTAGAAAACGCACGTCCAGGATAGATGAGCCACTTGGTTGCGTCTGGATCGCCCTCATTTGATGAGCCGTGATTCTCGCGCATGGCGAGAGTGTACCGAAACCCAAGCCGGTTTGCACAAACGATGTCGTCAGGTATCCTTCAGCAAACCATTAACCCTTTCTGAGGAGTGAATCATGGCGAATCCTGATCTTTCTGTTATCCGCAACGCACAGTCGGTCGTTGCCACGAACCGTGTGCTGAAAAACACCTACATGTTGCTGGCTGCAACGCTCGGCTTCAGCGCTTTGACCGCGATGCTCTCTATCGTGCTGGCGATGCCTGCCTGGACGTACATGGCATCCGTGATCGTGTCAATGCTGCTGGGAATGTTCGTGCTACCCAGAACTGCCAACTCGGCGTCTGGCGTCGGCGTGATCTTTGTGGTCACGGGGCTGCTTGGTTTTGGGCTGGGCGCGATCCTGACCCAGTATTTGGCGCTACCGAATGGTCCACAGATCATCGGTCTGGCTTTCGGTGGCACGGCGACGATCTTTCTGGGTCTGTCGGCTTATGCCCTGAGCAGCAAGCGTGATTTCAGTTTCATGGGCGGCTTTATCTTCGCGGGCATGATGGTGGTCATGATTGCCGTAATCGCCAATATCTTCCTGCAAATGCCCGCGCTGTCGCTGGCGATCTCCTCGGCGATCATTCTGCTGATGAGCGGTTTTATTCTGTTCGACACCGGACGCATCGCTCGTGGCGAGGAAACCAACTATATCTTGGCGACCTATAGCATCTATCTCAGCCTCTTCAATGTGTTCATCAGTCTGTTGCAGATCCTTGGAATCATGGGTAGCGACGACTGAGTGATCGTCTGTCTCGGAAAATGACGCAACGGCATGGCGCGCCGCATACTGTCACGTCCCGGCCTCGTGCCGGGTTTTTCATTCTGACTGGACGACAGCATGGATCTATTCCTGAAAATCATGGCGGCGGCGCTGCTGGCGCTGATGCTGTTCTCGCTCTGGCCGGTCTACAAACACTGGCAGACGCATAGCCCCAAAGCGCAACCGGGCGACTGGCAGGCGGCGCTACTGGCGCTTGGGGCGGTCGTGCTGCTGGTGATCTTCTTGATCATGGCCGTGCGTTGACGCCATGGCCATGGTCACTCACGCTTTGACATTGATGGATATCGCCTAATGAAGACCCAGCCACTGCTTCTGCGCAAAGACCAGGAACGCCGCCTGCTGGCCGGTCATTGCTGGATCTACAGCAACGAAGTCGATACCCAGGCGACACCACTGAAAAATCTGGAGCCCGGCCAACCGGTCGACATTCTGAGCGACCATGAACGCTGGATTGGACGCGGCTACGTGAATCCGCATTCGTTGATCTGCGCCCGGATCGTGACCCGCGAACACATCCCGCTAACGCCAGCACTCTGGCTCAGACGCATTCATGATGCGCTGGCGCTGCGTGAACGGCTCTATCCGCGCCCGTTTTATCGCCTGATCTTTGGTGAAAGCGATGGTCTGCCGGGTCTGATCGTGGATCGCTATGATGATCTGCTTGCAGTACAGATCACGACCGCCGGGATGGAGCGGGTGCGCGGCGAGATTCTTGCCGCTCTCGAACAGGTGGTGCGACCCAAGACCATCGTGCTTCGCAACGATACGGCGGCGCGGGAGCTGGAAGGGCTGGCGCAGTGTGTCGAGGTGGTTCTGGGAAACCCCGAAGACAGCCTGACGCTGATGGAACATGATCTGGTATTTCAGGTTGCGCCGCTGACCGGACAGAAGACCGGCTGGTTCTTCGATCAGACCGAAAACCGTACCCGGCTTTCCCGCTATGGTGTTGGCCAGCGCGTACTGGATGTGTGCAGTTATGTCGGTGCCTGGGGATTGCGTGCGGCGGCACTGGGTGCCACAGCGGTCATTTGCGTCGACAGTTCACAGACCGCCCTGGAACGGGTCGCCGACAATGCAGCTCGCAATCACCTTGATGGACGTGTGCAGTCGCGCCAAGGCGATGCCTTTGATGTGCTGCGCGAACTGCGCGACGAGGGCAAACGCTTTGATACCGTGATCCTTGATCCACCCGCTTTCATCAAGCGTCGCAAGGATGAAAAAGAAGGCGCCCAAGCCTATCAGCGGCTCAACCGGTTGGGGATCGACGTTCTGGAACCCGGCGGTCTGTTGATCACGTCATCCTGCTCCTTCCACATGGATCGTGACAGCTTCCTGCATTCGGTGCAGCTTGCAGCACGACGAGCCGGGCGCAGTTTCCAGTTGCTGGAAGCCGGCCAGCAAGGGCCGGATCATCCTGTGCATCCGGCGATTGCCGAGACCGCCTATCTCAAAACGTTCTTCCTGCGGGTGCTGCCAGGATTCTAAAGCTGGATTTCTGTCATTCACTTACATAAAATTTGTGATGTTTCGTCTCAACTTTTCCAGCGCACAGGTACCCCGCTGTTTTTAGGATCGCTTTAATGAGCATTGATGACCAACACGTTGACATCACCCATCGACAGATCACCCGTAATCGTCAAAGTACGGTTGTTCGTCATGGACGCCGCCCGCTGAACCAGTTGCCGGGTTTCGAGATTTTTCTGATCACGCTGCTGCTAGCTGGACTACTCGGACTGGCTGGCTGTAGCACGACATCACCGAAACAGACCAGCAACGGCTTGGCAGACAAGGTCGTGGTCAAAAAATCGGAACGCAAAATCGAGCTTTACAGTCAAGGCAAGGTGATCCGTAGCTATCATGTGTCGCTCGGTGGCGCACCTGAAGGACACAAATACCGTGAGGGCGACCAACGAACCCCGGTTGGCGATTACACGCTCAACTGGCGTAATCCAAACAGCAATTTTTACAAGGCGATCCATATCTCCTATCCCAACGCGCAGGACAAACTCGCCAGTCGCCAGCTCGGCTATGACCCCGGCGGCAATATCATGCTCCACGGCATGCCAACTTACATCCAATCCGAGAGCATGAAGCGGCTTTATGTGAACCGCGACTGGACGCATGGCTGTATTGCGGTGCAAAACAACGAAATCGACGAGATTTGGAAGCTGGTTCCGGACGGGACGCCGATCACGATTTTACCGTGATGCAGTAAGGTTGTTTACGCCGGCGACAGTCCGGCTGATCTGGCAGGCCGCGACAGCAGCGATTCTGGTCAATGTTGCGACATGCACGGCAGATCAGGTGCGCCGCTCCGCTCTCATCGAACGTGAATTTCTCCCTAAAACAGTCGGGTTGGCCGTCTAGGTTTCAAGGCAGTGATGGTCAGTGACGGGCAAAAAATCCAGTACGTCAAGCTCCATAAAGTGGCTCCCCTGTCCAGGACAGTTTTGGCTTTCCAGGATTTCAGGGGGGGCAAGCAAATATTTTTCAAAACAATCAGTTAATTCTAATTTTGGCCGTACACGAAAATCAAAAATGAGGCTGAGCGCGCAAATCGTAAACTTTTGATTTATAAGAAATCATATGTGCCCATATGTGCCGCGAGAGCGCCTCAAACGATAACCCTTTGAAAACCCGATTGGCGTAGGCCGTTTCGGCTCTGGCTCCAGCGCAGGTAGCTGCACAAGTCGCTCAGCAACATATTGATATAAAAAGAAACGCTACCCCCTGAAATCAGGGAGA
>CAIUAY010000267.1 GCA_903897335.1 uncultured Chromatium sp.
CCCCGAGATCTTCAACACCGATCAAGGGTCGCAGTTCACCAGCGCGGCGTTCACCGGCGTCCTCCGGCGTGAAGGGATCGCCATCAGCATGGATGGACGTGGGCGGGCACTGGACAACGTGTTCGTCGAGCGCTTATGACGCAGCGTCAAGTATGAGGATATTTATCTCAAGCGCTACGCCAGCCTGCCCGAGTTGCTCCTGGGACTGACCGAGTATTTCGCCTTCTACAACCAGGAGCGTCCGCACCAATCCCTGGGGTACCTTGAGGTGAAACGGACACTTGAATTTTTAAAAAAAATAGCTAAAATTCGCCGTTCACTTTATGGAGTTTCGTTATGCGCCAGCCGCTAATCGCAGGAAACTGGAAAATGAACGCCACCAGAACAAGCGCCGAAGCGCTGTTGTCTGGCGTCATCGCTGGCGCATCGGCACTCTCCAAAACAGAAATCGTGGTTTGTCCGCCGTTTCCATTTCTGTCGCTTGGCGAACGGCTGCTGTCAGGCACGGCAGTCAAGCTTGGCGCACAGAATGTCTGCACCAAAGATGCCGGAGCCTACACCGGTGAAGTCTCTGCCGCCATGCTTGCTGAATTTGGCTGTCGTTACGTAATTTGCGGCCATTCCGAGCGCCGCGAGTATTATGGTGAAACAGATGCCGTCATCGCGGAAAAGCTGAGAGCCTGCGCAACTCAGGACATGATTCCTATTTTGTGCGTAGGTGAGACGCTACAGCAGCGTCAGCAAGAATTGACTGAACAGGTGATCGCTGGGCAGATTGATGGCGTCATCAGTCAGATTGGGATTGAGGCATTCAATCAGACCGTCATCGCTTATGAGCCGGTCTGGGCAATTGGAACCGGCATGACGGCAACTCCTGAACAAGCTCAGGAAGTTCATGCCTTCATTCGTCAGAAAATTGCTGATCGCAGTCAGGCAATTGCTGAAAAAATCAGAATTCTCTACGGCGGCAGCATGAAAGCAGCCAATGCACCTGATCTTCTATCGCAACACGATATCGATGGGGGACTGATTGGCGGCGCATCTCTGATTGCAGATGATTTTCTGGCAATCTGTCGCGCAGGCGATCTGGTGGCAAGCTGATTTTTGCAGCAAAGGCTAAAGAATAGACTATGCAAACGATTTTGACAGTTGCTCAAGTCTTCCTGTCGCTTGGACTGATTGGTCTGGTGCTGATTCAGCATGGAAAAGGTGCAGATGCTGGCGCGGCCTTTGGAAGCGGTGCATCACAGACTGTTTTCGGTTCTCAGGGGTCAGGCTCGTTTTTGACACGATTAACTGCTATTATTGCGACCTTGTTTTTTTTAACCAGCATGGCACTTGCATATTATGCAACTCAGGGTAAAAATCCTGCTGGATTGATGGAGCATGTCAGCGATACGGCGATTGTCGATGCCATGCCTAAAACTGTTATCCCAGAAGCAGTTTCAACCTCTGATATACCAGCGGTTCCTGCTAATCCAGGCGCAACTCAGGCAACTATCGGGACAGATTCATCGGGCATCCCTGAGATCCCTAAGGAGCAGACGAAAGTTTCGCCAGCCGTTACTACGGATTCAAATTCAGACCAAGAGACGAGCAAATGATTTATCTTGCCGACGTGGTGAAATTGGTAGACACGCTATCTTGAGGGGGTAGTGGCGTAAGCCGTGCCAGTTCGAGTCTGGCCGTCGGCACCAATCATGAAAAATGGCATTCCGTCTAGTTCGGAATGCCATTTTTTTGCCAAAAAACAGAACCCAAAGGTTTGAAAACATTAATATTCTGGATTGATCTTCAGGTTGACATATAGGCGACTGCTGCACTAGACTTATTCTTCGCCTAGATGCATTAAAGACAATGAGAGTGAGGAGACAGTGATTAACAACTATCTTCCGATTCTGATTTTCATCCTCGTCGGGATCCTGGTAGGCGTTGGTCCGCTTGTACTCGGCTACCTGCTTAGTCCACGTCGTCCAGACAAAGACAAAGATGCCCCTTACGAGTGTGGCTTTGAAGCATTTGAAACGGCTCGTCTCAAATTTGACGTGCGTTTTTATCTGGTAGCGATCCTTTTCATCGTTTTCGACCTGGAAATTGCCTTTCTCTTTCCCTGGGCTGTCGTGCTCAGTGATCTTGGAATTTTTGCCTTCTGGGCGATGCTTATCTTCCTCGGAATCCTGGTCGTTGGTTTTATCTACGAGTGGAAGAAGGGGGCGCTGGAATGGGAATAGAGGGTCTGCTTGAAGAAGGCGTCGTTACCACGACCGCCGATAAACTTATCAACTGGGCGCGAACGGGTTCGCTCTGGCCGATGACCTTTGGTCTAGCCTGTTGTGCTGTCGAAATGATGCATGCCGGTGCCGCCCGCTATGACCTGGATCGCTTTGGAATTGTCTTTCGCCCCAGTCCACGTCAGTCAGACGTGATGATCGTTGCCGGGACGCTGGTCAATAAAATGGCTCCAGCTCTGCGTAAAGTTTACGATCAGATGGCCGAACCACGTTGGGTAATCTCAATGGGATCCTGCGCTAATGGTGGTGGCTATTACCACTATTCCTATGCCGTCGTGCGCGGCTGTGACCGGATCGTTCCAGTCGATATCTATGTGCCGGGTTGTCCACCGACAGCGGAAGCGCTGCTGTACGGCATCCTGCAACTTCAGAATAAAATTCGTCGCACGAATACCATTGCCCGCTGAGTATTTCAGATCACATGGCTACATATTCTCCGACCCACAGTGTCAGAATTGATGCGCTCGCCCTTGCCTTAAGCGAACATTTTTCTGACTTCGGCTGCGATCTGTACGCCGAATTCAGCGAGTTGACATTGGCTGTCCCGGTGGATCGCCTGCTTGAAGTTGCCAGGATTCTATCCAATCACGCTGATTTTCGATTTGAGCAATTGATTGATCTTTGCGGTGTCGATTATGCGGCCTTCGGCCAATCCGAATGGAAAACTGATGAGGCATCCTATACCGGTTTTGGGCGGGGAGTTGACCAGGATACTGATGTCATCATTGATGATTCAAAACGCTTTGCCGTGGTCTATCACCTGCTTTCATTGGCGCACAATCACCGTTTGCGTTTGCGCGTCTATGCCGGCGGCAATCAGCCGATGGTAGATTCAGTGATTCCAATGTGGGCGGCAGCCAATTGGTTCGAGCGCGAGGCATTCGACCTTTATGGCATTCTCTTCCGTGGCCACCCAGATCTGCGTCGCATTCTGACTGATTACGGCTTTATCGGTCATCCTTTCCGCAAGGATTTTCCATTGAGTGGCCAGGTCGAAATGCGCTACGACCCTGAACAGCGCCGCGTCATGTATCAACCCGTGTCAATTACACCCCGCGTTCTGGTTCCAAGAGTGATCCGCGAAGATCGGCGCCAGGTCAAGGCCGAAGACGGCAAGGAGTCATCTGATGCCTGAGATCCGAAATTACACCCTGAATTTTGGTCCTCAGCATCCATCGGCGCATGGCGTTCTGCGTCTGGTGTTAGAAATGGATGGCGAGGTGATTGAACGCGCCGACCCGCATATTGGTCTGCTGCATCGCGGCACTGAAAAACTGGCTGAGTTCAAGCCTTATAACCAGAGCATCGGTTACATGGATCGGCTGGACTATGTGTCGATGATGTGTAATGAACACGGCTATGTGCGCGCCATTGAGAAGCTGCTTGGTGTTGAAGCGCCAGAACGTGCGCAATACATCCGTACTCTGTTCGATGAAATTACCCGCATTCTAAACCATCTCATGTGGCTTGGCGCACATGGGCTTGATATTGGCGCCATGAGTATTTTCCTTTACTGCTTTCGTGAGCGTGAAGATCTGCTCGATTGCTATGAAGCCGTCTCTGGCGCACGTCTGCATGCGACCTACTACCGTCCGGGCGGTGTTTATCGTGACCTGCCAGATCAGATGCCCCAGTACCAAGGTCATTCAAAATGGCATAGCGCAAAAACAATTGCCAAACGCAATGATTCCCGTCATGGATCATTACTGGACTTCATTGACGACTTTGCTGATCGCTTTCCTGGTCATGTCGACGAATACGAGACGCTGCTCACCGATAATCGCATCTGGAAACAGCGTACCGTCGGGATTGGCGTGGTCTCGCAGGAACGCGCAGTTCAATTAGGCTTTACTGGCCCGATGCTGCGTGGCTCCGGGGTTGAGTGGGATCTGCGCAAGAAACAACCCTATGCCGCTTATGGCAAGGTTGATTTTGATATTCCTGTCGGCGTCAACGGCGATTGCTATGACCGTTATCTGGTGCGCATGGAAGAGATGCGCCAGTCTAATCGAATCATTAAACAATGCGTCCAATGGCTGCGCGCCAATCCAGGTTCAGTCATGGTCGATGATCACAAGGTCGCGCCGCCGAAACGCGCTGCTGTCAAAAACGACATGGAAAGCCTGATTCATCACTTTAAACTCTTCTCTGAGGGTTATTGCCCCCCGCCCGGCGAGGTCTACGCCGCTGTTGAGGCACCCAAGGGTGAGTTTGGCTGCTATATCGTTTCGGATGGTGCCAACAAGCCCTACCGTCTGAAGGTGCGTGCGCCTGGTTTCCCACACCTGGCCGCGTTGGATGAAATGTCCAGAGGACACATGCTGGCCGATGTCGTGGCAATCATTGGCACACTCGATATCGTGTTCGGGGAGATCGACCGCTGATGAGTTTCCGCAACGTGCCACTCGCCGTCGTTCATGACTGCGACAAGTCAAGGCTGTTCACGCCAGAGATTCGTGCGGCAATCAATGATTTGATTGCGAAATATCCGCCTGACTGGAAACAGTCGGCAGTGATGCCCGTCCTGACTCTGGTGCAGGACGCCAATGGTGGCTGGCTGACGACTGAGTTAATGGATGATGTCGCGGTCTATCTCGACATGCCCCAGGTTGCGGTCTATGAGGTCGCGACTTTTTATGGCATGTACGATCTCAAGCCACAGGGAAAACACAAAGTCTGTATCTGTAACAGCGTGTCCTGTTTGCTGCGTGGTTCCGAAGAATTGATTCATCATGTTGAATCCAAATACGCTGTGCATCCTGGCGAGACGACCGCAGATGGTCGCTTTACTTTTAAGGAAGTCGAATGTCTGGGAGCGTGCCGCGACGCACCGGCAGTGATGATTGACAAGACCTACCACGAGAACCTGTCCCCTGAATCGCTGGACAAGCTGATCGACGGGCTGGAGTGAGATTATGGTTCAGAACCAAAATACGGTCTGTTTTCGCAATCTGCATCTCGCTGAAGACATCCGGCACACGCTGGACGTCTATCGCAGCTTCGGCGGTTACGCACAGTGGGAAAAGATCCTGCGCGACCAGACCGACCCAAATCAAATCATCGATGAAATCAAGGCATCGAATCTGCGCGGGCGCGGTGGCGCGGGTTTTCCAACCGGGCTGAAATGGAGCTTCATGCCACGCACGGCACCGGGGCAGAAATATATCGTTTGTAATTCAGACGAGGGCGAGCCGGGCACCTGCAAGGATCGTGACATCCTGCGCTACAACCCGCATCAACTGATCGAAGGCATGGCGATTGCCGGTTACTGCATTGGCGCGACGGTTGGATATAACTATATCCGTGGCGAGTTCCATGAACCTGTCGCCCGTTTTGAAGGCGCGATCAGGGAAGCCTACGCAGCGGGTTTGTTAGGCCATAACATTCTGGATTCAGCGGTCAATTTCGATCTTTACGCCCATCTTGGCGCTGGTGCTTATGTCTGCGGTGAGGAAACCGCGCTGCTTGAGTCGATCGAAGGCAAGAAAGGTCAGCCGCGCTTCAAGCCGCCGTTTCCAGCGCAGTATGGGCTGTACGGTCGCCCGACGACCATCAACAATACCGAGACGCTCGCCTCAATCCCGGTCATCCTGGAAAAAGGTGGTCAGTGGTTTCTGGAGCAGGGGCGTCCCAATAACGGTGGGCCTAAGCTGTTTTCAGTGAGCGGCCATGTCAACCGACCCAATAATTTCGAGGTACCGTTGGGCACCCCTTTCCGCGATCTGCTGGAACTCGCGGGTGGTGTGCTGGACGGACGGACGCTGAAAGCGGTGATTCCGGGCGGCTCATCAGTTCCGGTTGTGCCAGGCGAAATCATGATGAACGTCGACATGGATTACGACTGTATCGCTAAAGTGGGTTCCATGCTGGGTTCTGGCGCGGTCATCGTGATCGCTGAGGGAACCTGTATGGTCAAGCTGCTGCACAACCTGTCGCATTTTTACATGCACGAATCCTGTGGCCAATGTACGCCTTGCCGCGAAGGAACTGGCTGGCTGGCGCGAGTGCTTGGTCGCATTCTGGACGGCAAGGGGCGCCCCGAAGATCTGGAACTGCTTGATAGCGTCGCGGGTCGGATCGGTGGACGCACGATTTGCGCTCTGGGCGATGCGGCAGCGATGCCGGTACAGAGCTTTTTAAAGCACTATCGGCATGAGTTTGAATATCTGATTGAACATGGCCGCAGCCTAGCCGCCTGATGTATTGAATTGATTTGAATTGACCCATGTTCCTCAAATCCGCTTCCCGGACTGACTGAAACAGACAAACCATGACGGACAAGATCACCATCGAGATCGACGGTCGCGCCTGTGAAGCGGCACCAGGTGAAATGATCATCGCGGTCGCTGATCGCATGGATATCTCGATCCCCCGGTTCTGCTATCACAAGAAGCTGTCCATCGCCGCGAATTGCCGGATGTGTCTGGTCGAAGCGGAGCAGGGCGGTCGCCCTTTTCCTAAACCGGTGCCAGCCTGCGCGACACCGGTCGGCAACGGCATGAAGGTGTGGACACGTTCGCCTAAGGCCATCGAAGCTCAGCAGGGCACGATGGAATTCCTGCTGATCAACCATCCGCTTGATTGTCCGATCTGCGATCAGGGCGGCGAATGCGAGTTACAGGATGTCGCCATGGGTTATGGCAGCGATGTATCCCGTTTCAGCGAAGGCAAACGGGTGGTCGTAGATGAAGATTTTGGGTCGCTGATCGCAACCGACATGACGCGCTGCATTCAATGTACTCGTTGCGTGCGCTTTTGCGCCGAGGTTGCCGGTGTGCGCGAACTGGGCGCGACCGGGCGCGGCGAAGACATGCGGATCGGCACCTTTGTTGCCCATGCTGTCAACCACGAGCTTTCGGGAAACATCATTGATCTGTGCCCGGTGGGTGCACTGACATCCAAGCCTTCTCGCTTCACTGCTCGCGCCTGGGAGCTGACCGGCGCGAACACGATTGCCCCGCACGATGGTGTCGGCTCGAATCTCTGGCTGCACATTCGCCGTGGGCAGGTCATGCGCGTACACCCAAACGAGAACGAAGCAGTCAACGAAACCTGGATTTCGGATCGTGATCGTTACAGTTACGCCGGACTCAACGGCGCTGACCGCTTGACGGTTCCGATGCTCAAAGAAGATGGCGTCTGGCGCGAAGTCGATTGGTCAAGTGCGCTGACCTTGGTTGCCGAGCGACTCAAATCCGCCAATGCCGCCGACATGGGCTGGCTGATGTCGCCGACGGCGACTCTGGAAGAACTTTATCTCGCCCAACGCATTGCCCGTGAACTGGGTTGCCCGAACATCGATCACCGTTTGCGCCAGCAGGATTTCAATGGTGATGCCGCCGATCCACGACTGCCCTGGCTCGGTCTGCCAATCACCGATTTGGAAAGTCAGCAGGGTATCCTGCTCATCGGAACGGATCTGCGTCAGGAACAGCCGCTGCTGGCACATCGCATCCGCAACGCGACGCTCGCAGGCGCTGTAATTGTCTGCATCAATCCACTTCGGCTGGAACTGAACCATTCAGCACAGCAGTTTGTCGGGACACCGGCCGCGATGGTCGCGGATTTAGCCGCCATCGCTAAAGCGTTGGGAGTGTCAGGCGCGGATGCACTTAAAGCGTTGATTGCTGCAAGCGAGCCAACTGACGAACAAACCGCCGTAGCGACTGATCTAAGTCTGGCGGGTCAACAGGGGAGGGGGCTGATCCTGCTTGGCGCGATTGCCACAGCGCACCCGGAGTTCACCCTGCTCAAAGCACTGGCTCATGCGATTGCCGATGCCGCGCACTGCCGAATTGGTTATCTGCCAGCCGCGTCCAACAGTGTCGGTGCTTATCTGGCCGGTGCGCACCCACAGCGTCTGCCCGGTTCCAGACAGTCTGATCAAGCCGGTCTGTCCGTTTCCGGGATGCTGGCCGACCCGCGTAAAACGTTGGTTCTCTGGGGGCTAGAACCGGATCTCGATCTGGGCAACCCGATCAGCGCCATGAATGCCTGTGCCCAAGCTGATTTCGTCGTTGCCTGCTCGGCCTTTCGTGCGCCGTCGCTGGAAACTGTGGCTGACGTGCTGCTACCCATCGGAGCCTTCGCCGAAACGTCAGGAACCTATGTCAATGCGAGCGGAACCTGGCAACGCTTTCAGGGTGCCGTGCCGCCGCCAGGCGAGGCGCGTCCCGGCTGGAAAGTGCTGAGAGTACTCGGCAATCTGCTGGATCTAAAAGGTTTCGATTATCGTGATGGTGCGCAGGTGCATGATGAGCTTGCTGCGCTCTGTGGCGATAGCCAGTTTGATAACACGCCACGCGGTTACTTCGAGGTCATCACGGAGCATCCAGCTCAAGCCGCTCTGATGCGTATCGGCTGTGTGCCAATTTATGCCACCGACCCACTGGTTCGACGTGCGCCAGCCCTGCAACACGTCACAATGACAAGATCGACCTTTGGCGTCTATCTGCACCCGGATCAGGCCGAGATTGAAGGCGTTTCGGAGGGTGGTCTGGTGAGGATCAAGCAGCAGGACGGAGAGACAACGGCGCAAGTCTTCATCGATGATCAGGTTCCACCCGGTTGCGTCTGCATCCCGGCTGGCGTTCCAGGAAGCGCCGTGCTTGGCAACCAGATCGGCGCAGTCAGTCTCATGCGCGCGACCGCATCATCGACCACTGGCGAGAAGTGACGAGGCAAAGATGATTGAACTTTGGAACGCACTGCCGCTGCTGATTCAGATCCTGCTCAAGATCATCGTCATCGTCCTGCCCTTGCTGGGTCTAGTAGCCTATTACACCTACGCCGAGCGCAAGGTGATCGGCTACATTCAGGTTCGCATTGGCCCGAACCGTGTTGGCTGGCGTGGCTGGCTGCAACCGATCGCGGATGCCGTCAAGCTGATGATGAAAGAGATCATCATCCCAACCAAGGCCGACAAGACGCTCTTTCTGATGGCGCCCATGATCGCCATCGCGCCTGCTCTGGCCGCCTGGGCGGTGTTTCCCTTCGACGAAGGCTTGGTGTTGGCCAACATCAACGCGGGACTGCTCTATATCCTGGCGCTGACTTCGCTTGGTGTGTACGGCATCATCATCGCGGGCTGGTCGTCTAATTCAAAATATGCGCTGCTCGGCGCCATGCGTTCCGCCGCGCAGATCGTGGCCTATGAGATTGCAATGGGGTTTGCGCTGGTTGGCGTATTAGTCGCGGCTGGAAGTCTGAATCTGGGCGACATCGTCAACGCACAATCCGGCAATATTCTGACCTGGTTCTGGCTGCCGCTGCTGCCGCTGTTCGGGGTCTATGTGATTTCCGGAGTGGCTGAAACCAATCGCGCACCATTCGACGTCGCCGAAGGTGAATCCGAGATCGTCGCCGGATTTCATGTTGAATATTCAGGCATGGCCTTTGCCGTTTTCTTCCTGGCCGAATATGCCAACATGATTCTGGTCTCGGCGCTGGCGGCGCTGATGTTTACTGGCGGCTGGCTGTCGCCGCTGCCGCAGGCGTGGGTACATGGCGTCTTTCTGCTTGATGATGGTTTTCACTGGCTGCTGCTTAAAACTTTCTTTTTCATGTTCCTCTTTCTGTGGTTCCGGGCGACCTTTCCCCGTTATCGCTATGACCAGATCATGCGTCTGGGCTGGAAGGTCTTCATCCCGATCACCATCGTCTGGATTCTGGTCGTGGCGCTCGCGGTAATTTATAAACTGCCGCCCTGGTGGTCTGCTTGAGCCGGAGGCAACCGATGCTAAAAACTGCGCGCGACTATCTCCAAAGCCTGTTCATGCTAGAGCTGTTCAAGGGACTGTCCCTTACCGGCAGCTATCTGTTCAAGCGTAAATTTACCGTCCAGTATCCAGAAGAGAAAGCACCGCTGTCGCCGCGCTTCCGGGGGCTGCATGCGTTACGTCGCTATCCGAATGGCGAGGAACGCTGCATTGCATGCAAGCTCTGCGAGGCGGTTTGTCCGGCGCTGGCGATTACAATTGAATCCGAGGAGCGGGAGGATGGATCACGTCGCACCACGCGCTATGAGATCGATCTTTTTAAGTGCATCTATTGCGGATTCTGCGAGGAGTCCTGCCCAGTCGATTCAATCGTCGAGACCGGCATCTATGAATATCACTTCGAAAATCGCGGCGAGAACATCATGACCAAGGACAGGCTGCTTGCCATCGGAGATCAGTACGAAGCCGATATTGCGGCGGCTCGCGCAGCCGATGCGCCCTACCGTTGAGCGAGACCAATCATGGGTTTTGAAAAATTTCTCTTCTATGTTTTCTCGCTGATCACCTTATGGGCGGCGGGGATGGTCATCACTCGACGCAACCCCGTCCATGCGGTGCTCTTTCTGGTTCTGGCATTCGTCACGAGCGCGGCGCTCTGGGTGCTGCTGGAGGCCGAATTCCTGGGGATTGTCCTGATCCTGGTCTATGTCGGCGCGGTCATGGTGCTGTTTTTGTTCGTGGTCATGATGCTTGACGTGGACATTGCAACGCTACGCGCTGGTTTCATCCGCTATCTACCACTGGGCACACTCGTGACTGTGGTCATGGCGATTGAAATCCTGCTGATCGTCGGACCTAAAAACTTTGGCCTGGATGCCTTTCCAGCGCCTGCACCACTTGGCGCGGATGTGAGCAATACCCGCGAACTCGGACTTTTGCTCTATACGGTTTATCTCTATCCGGTCGAGATTGCGTCAGTGATTCTGCTTGTTGCCATTGTCGCGGCGATCCGGCTAACCCTGCGTCAGCGACCTGACACCAAATACATCGATCCATCCCGTCAGGTGCGGGTCAAGAAAGGGCCGGAACGGATTCGCATCGTCAAGATGGTCGCCGAAACCGAATACGCCACGCTGTCTGCTGCTGATCAGGATAAGGAATAGGTCATATGATCGCACTCTCTGACTATTTGATCCTCGGTGGTTTTCTGTTCTCTATCGCTGTTGCCGGGATCTTTCTGAATCGCAAAAACGTCATCCTGCTCCTGATGTGCATTGAGCTGATGCTGTTGGCGGTCAACATGAATTTTGTCGCTTTCTCGCATTTTCTCGGCAACATGACCGGGCAGGTTTTTGTTTTCTTTATCCTCACTGTCGCAGCAGCCGAGGCCGCAATCGGTCTGGCGATTCTGGTCGTGCTGTTTCGCAACCGGCAGACGATCAATGTTGAGGATCTGGATTCACTGCAAGGCTGATGTTTACAAAATCCCGTTAATCCCGTCCATTAGAAACGCGAAAGAGCCAACGAAGAGATGGAAAACGTCTACCTGACCATTGTGCTCGCGCCACTCTTCGGCGCCATTGTCGCCGGTTTGCTTGGTGGCAAGATTGGACGCCGGGGTGCGCACTCCGTCACCATTGCTGGCGTTGCCATTTCAGCGGTGCTTTCGCTGTGGGTGCTGTCGCGCTTCATCTGGCATGATCAAGCGGTCTTCAATGACACCATTTATACCTGGATGGTTTCAGACGGCATCCGTTTCGAGGTCGGTTTCCTAGTCGATAAACTCACGGTGCTGATGATGGCGACGGTGAGCTTTGTCTCACTGATGGTGCATGTCTATACCATCGGTTACATGGCCGATGACGAACACAACTGGCCGCATGGCGCACTGACCGGCAAGAACAGCTATCAGCGTTTCTTCAGCTATATCTCGCTTTTCACCTTTTCCATGCTGATGCTGGTGATGTCTAACAACTTCATGCAGCTCTTCTTCGGCTGGGAAGCGGTGGGTCTGGTGTCCTATCTGCTGATCGGTTTCTGGTCGACCCGAGAGAGCGCCATCTTCGCCAATCTCAAAGCATTTTTGGTCAACCGGGTGGGTGATTTCGGTTTTATCCTCGGCATTGCAGCAGTCGGGATGTATTTCAATTCGATGGATTATGCCGAGGTTTTCGCACGGGCGCCTGAGTTTGCTAATACGCAGGTTGCGCTCTTTGGTGGCGTGTCGCTGATGACGCTGATCTGCGTGCTGCTGTTCATCGGCGCCATGGGCAAATCGGCTCAGGTTCCGCTGCATGTCTGGCTGCCTGACTCGATGGAAGGCCCGACCCCAATCTCCGCGCTGATCCATGCCGCGACTATGGTGACAGCGGGTGTCTTCATGGTGGCGCGGATGTCGCCGCTCTATGAACTCTCCGAGACTGCATTGAGCTTCGTGCTCATCATTGGCGCCACGACCGCTTTTTTCATGGGTTTGATCGGGCTGGTTCAGAACGACATCAAGCGGGTCGTCGCCTATTCAACACTCTCCCAGCTTGGTTACATGGTCACTGCGCTCGGTGCATCGGCCTATGCAGCGGGTATCTTCCATCTGATGACCCATGCCTTTTTTAAGGCGTTGCTGTTTCTGGCTGCGGGCTCGGTGATCATCGCGTTGCATCACAAACAGGACATCAGTCAGATGGGTGGCCTGCGCAAATACATGCCGATCACTTGGGTCACGGCGCTATTGGGATCATTGGCGTTGATTGGCTTTCCGGGTTTCTCAGGATTTTTCTCGAAGGACGCGATTATCGAAGCCGTTGGCGATTCGCAGCTTTTTGGCGCTGGCTATGCCTCGATCCTCTTGACTATTGGCGTGTTTGTCACGGCACTTTACAGTTTCCGCATGTATTTTCTGGTTTTTCACGGCAAGGAGCGCATGGATGAACATACCAGGCATCATTTGCACGAAACCCCCTGGGTCGTGACGCTGCCGCTGGTTATGCTGGCCATTCCATCGGTCTTCATTGGCTGGTATGCCATTGAGCCACTTTTAGTGAACGACTGGTTTACTTCTGGCGACTGGCGTCCCATCGTGGTCGCCCACGAGCATGACACACTGCATCATCTGCGCGAGCACTGGCATGGTCAGGCGGCTTTTATTCAGCATGGCATCACTGCACTGCCGTTCTTCCTGGCGATGACTGGCCTGGGTCTGGCGGCGGTGATCTGGTGGGGGGTCTTTAAGTGGAACCCTCGGATTGACGGGCAGTTGCAAATGCTCGGCGGTCCTGTGACGCGGATCTTGCAGGATAAGTACGGCTTTGATGACTTCAATCAGCGGGTTCTTGCCGGTGGCGCACGTGACCTTGGGCGGACACTCTGGATGACAGGTGATCGGGCAGTGATTGATGGCGCAATCGTCAATGGCTCGGCGCAGCGAGTCGCTCAAATGGCTCAATGGTCACGACACCTGCAAACTGGCTACCTCTACCACTACGCTATTGCGATGATCGTCGGGCTGGTTGTCCTGCTCACGTTCTTCGTCACGCTCTGACGCGCAAGGGAGACACCCTGAATGAATGCGTTCCCCCTGCTGACACTGATCATCTGGTTGCCGATCATCGGTGGCCTCGTCGTCCTCGCGGGTGGCGAGAGCGAGAATTCCGTGAGCATTTCCAAATGGACGGCGCTCATCTTCGCTGTTCTGACGTTCCTGGTCAGCCTTGGTCTCTGGATCGGTTTCGATCCGAGTTCGGCGCAGATGCAGTTTGTTGAACGCTCAGTCTGGATTCCGACATTCAACGTCGAGTATTACCTGGGCGTGGACGGTATTTCGATGCCGTTGATCATCCTTACGACCTTTATCACCATCTTTGTGATCGTCGCAGGCTGGGACGTCATTACCTACAAACCATCCCAGTACATGGCGGCCTTCCTAATCATGAACGGCATCATGGTGGGTGTCTTCTCGGCGCTCGATGCCATCCTGTTCTATGTTTTTTGGGAAGCGATGCTGATCCCGATGTTTCTGATCATCGGGGTGTGGGGTGGGCCGAATCGGGTTTACGCCACCATCAAGTTCTTTCTTTATACCTTCTTTGGCTCAGTGTTCATGCTGGTTGCGTTGATTTACATGTACTTCCAGTCCGGCAGTTTCAGCATTCTGGATTTTCAGGATCTGCAACTGGGCATGACTGCGCAGATTTTGATTTTCATTGCCTTCCTGCTTGCTTTCGCAGTCAAGGTGCCGATGTTCCCGGTGCATACCTGGTTGCCGGATGCCCATGTCGAGGCACCGACCGGCGGATCAGTGATTCTGGCTGCCATCATGCTGAAGATCGGCGGCTACGGTTTCCTGCGCTTTTCCATGCCGATCACGCCAGACGCCAGTCTCTCGCTGGCCTGGTTGATCATCGCACTGTCGTTGATTGCCATCCTCTATATCGGCCTTGTCGCATTGGTGCAACAGGACATGAAAAAGCTGATTGCCTATTCGTCCATTGCACACATGGGCTTCGTCACGCTTGGTTTCTTCATTGTCTTCACTATTATCCAGAACCCGGCGCTATCCTCCGGCTCAGTGATGGGCGTCGAAGGTGGCATGGTGCAGATGATCTCGCACGGTTTTATTTCCGGTGCGCTCTTCCTCTGCGTCGGCGTGCTCTATGACCGGGTTCATTCACGCGAAATCGCCGACTATGGTGGTGTTGTGAATACCATGCCCTGGTTCGGTGCCTTCATGGTCTTTTTTGCCATGTCTAACGCGGGTCTGCCTGGCACTTCCGGATTTGTCGGCGAGTTCATGGTGATTCTGGCGACTTTCCGCGCCGACTTCTGGTGGGCGGTACTGGCGGCAACAACACTAATTCTGGCTGCGGCTTTTACGCTCTGGATGGTCAAGCGGGTGGTGTTCGGCGAGGTTAAAAATGCGAAAGTCGCCGCGCTCCAGGATCTGAATGGACGCGAAACCTTCAATCTTGGCGTACTCGCCGTTGCCGTGTTGGCGCTTGGCGTCTGGCCTGCACCCCTGATGAACGTCATGCATGCAACGGTTGAAAATCTGGTGACGCAGGTCAGTGTCTGTAAACTGCCTGCCGCAGAAAGTGCAGACTGTGTGCTGGCACGGCCAAAACCAATTGCTAGCCTGACGACGGATTCCGCAACCCAGCCGTCCTGGCACTGATGACCTAATTGAATTGGAATAACCACATGCAATTTGACGCATCCAATCTGCTGCCCATCCTGCCGGAGATCGCGATCCTGATCACTGCCTGCTTGGTGCTCGTGGTCGACCTTTATCTGAAGGAAAGCGACAAGGGGTTCAATCACAGTCTAAGCCTGCTCGGCCTGGTGATCGCGATGGTGCTGACCGGCATGGTTGGTGGTGGCGAGCGGCAGATCGTCTTTGATGGAAATCTGGTGCGTGACGCGATGAGCGACCTGCTGACGGGTTCGATTCTGCTGGTCAGCCTGTTTGCTTTTATCTATGCACGTCCCTGGCTTAAGGATCGAGGAATGCTGGTCGGGGAGTTTTACGTTCTCGGTCTGCTGGCGGTGTTAGGGATGCTGATCATGGTGTCAGCCAACAGCTTCCTGACCATCTATCTTGGGCTTGAACTTCAGGCGCTCTGTCTCTACGCGCTGGTCGCGTTTGATCGCGATTCCAAAAAAGGCGCTGAAGCGGCGATGAAGTATTTCGTGCTGGGCGCACTCGGTTCGGGCATGTTGCTCTATGGCATCTCGATGATCTATGGCGCAACCGGATCGATTGAATTTGCCGCCGTCGCTAAGGCCGTCGCCGAGCAAGGGATATCGAACAAAGTGCTGGTATTCGGGATCGTCTTTCTGGTGATCGGCATCGGTTTTAAATTTGGTGCCGTGCCTTTTCATATGTGGGTGCCGGATATTTATGAGGGCGCGCCCACGCCCGCCGTGCTGTTCCTCGGTAGTGCGCCAAAGATCGCCGCCTTTGCCTTAATGATTCGGATGCTGGTTAATGGACTGGACGCATTGCAGTCAGACTGGCAGGGGATGCTGATCATTTTGGCTGTCCTGTCCATGAGCCTGGGCAACCTGGTTGCGATCGCGCAGACCAACATCAAGCGGATGCTAGCCTACTCAACTATCTCGCATGTCGGGTTTATCTTCCTCGGACTGCTTGCTGGTTCAGCCCAGGGCTATGCCTCGGCCATGTTCTACGCCATCGTCTATGCCGTGATGGCGGCTGGCGCTTTCGGGATTTTGCTGATCCTAAGCCGTGAAGGCTTCGATGCTGAAAATCTCGAAGACCTCAAAGGTCTGAATGACCGCGACTCCTGGTATGCCGCCATGATGGCGATCATCATGTTTTCCATGGCTGGTGTGCCACCGACGGTTGGTTTCATGGCCAAATTACTGGTGCTGGAAGCTGTGATCCGTATTGATCTGGTTTGGCTGGCGCTGGTGGCCGTGGCGTTCTCCATCATCGGTGCGTTCTACTATCTGCGCGTGGTCAAGTACATTTATTTTGATCGTCCTGCACTGAACGCGCCGGCTCTCGTCACATCAGGTGGCGTGCGGACGGCGATGACATTTAACGGGCTGGCTTTGCTACTGCTTGGTCTGTTCCCCGCTGCGCTTCTATCGCTCTGTCAGGCTACATTTGCCTGAGCGATTCGCGGTTGTCGTTCCTAAAACCCAACTCCCGGTAAATGGGCAGGAGCATGACTCCATCAATGCCCTAGACCAGAAACAGCAGCGCCACGCTTCTGATGACGCCACCAAGCTGCTGCATCACTGACAGTTATCCACTAGAGATCGAGCGATAATGCGGCGTGGATTAGGTATCCGGTTGCAATGGCGCGTCATTTACAATCGTTTGGGCTGACCCACGCGCATCCGAATCATGGCTGAACACTAAACCGGATTCGCTGGTCTTTGCCTGGTGTTTCAGTCCGGCGATGACTCGACCAAGTGCATCAACACAACCGTAATGATCGCCGGGGCGAATCTCGATCAGCGCCGCGCTACAGCGCATCAACGGCATCTCGCGCTCTTCTCCAGCGCGGTCGCGGGCACGAATATAGCCACGCTGCCGATCTTCCGGGTCATAGAGGCTTTGCACGTCGTCGCTGAATTTGGCGAGAACGTGCTGAATCTGGCGGAGCACCTGCGCTGTTGCCATGTTTTCAATCCCCGCAAAAAAATCATCGCCTCCAATGTGGCCAATAAACCATGCGCCGCTGCCCAATTCTTTCTTCAGCAATTCAGCGAACATCAGAATGGCGCGATCTCCCAAGCGAAAACCGTAATGATCATTGAAAGCTTTGAAATGATCGAAATCAAAATAAGCAAGATGCCGAATTTGGTTTTTTTCTTCAATGATATGCAACACATAATCATGGATCGGAATATTGCCGGGGAGTTTGGTGAGCGGATTTTGATCTCGCGCGACAGCAAGGTTTTTTTGTTCGATTAATTGCAATAGCGCGGTTGTAGACATAAAACCGACATAGTGCGCATCCTGCGTGATGATCAGCCCGGCTGAATTGACGTTAGCGGAAAAGGTTTCAAGCAGGCGCTCAACGGAACTATGAATATCAACCACTGGGCAGGGGCGGGCAAAATCCGACAGACTGCGGGCAAAAGCAGGGTTGAGAATCAGATCTCGGCCATAAATCGAATAAATATATTCTTTAATATCAGCTTCATGGATTAAGCCAATGGGGCGATCTGCACGATCAAGCAGCGGAATGATGGTATGCGCTTTGTAGCGACGAAAGGCATCAAACATCTTTTGCACGCTGGAATCCGCAGAGAGCGGTGGAATCCGCTCCAGACGCTCCCCAATCAACGCAAAATCGCTGCGCAACTCACGTCGGTCGCGCTTGTTGATGTGGCTGATCTGGTCATAATTTGATCGCAACGCCTCAATGTTTAATTGTGGATAAGCAATTAAATAGCCTTGCACCAGATCGCAACCCGCTTCCCGACAGGCGAGTAATTCCGGCTCGGTTTCGACGCCCTCGGCGATGACATGAATTCCCATCACATGCGCAAGCTGCACCGTATTTGAAACAAACAATCGCTTGCGATGATCGTCGGCCATGCCACTGATAAAAAAGCGGTCAATCTTCAGCAATTCTGGCGGGTGTTCGTACAGCAGCCGCAATCCAGCGTAACCGCTGCCAAAGTCATCAATAGCGAACTGGAAGCCAGCACGGCGATAGGCGGCAATGGTTTTAGCGACATCGGGGCTGGAAGTGAGATCAGCGCATTCCGACAGTTCAAAGCAGATCAGTTCTGGATGCAGATCGTAGCGGCGCAGCAGTTCAAGAGTTTTATCCGGGCGTTCCGTTTCCAGCAGCCGTGGATCAAGGTTGAAAAAAAGTCGGTAGCGTCCGGCATTCGGCAATTGGAGAAAGTGTGAAACGGCTAATTCACGCAGAAAGGCGTCCAGGTCGGCGGAGAAACCAAGTATCCACGCTTTAGCGAATAGGCTGTTGATATCGGCAAAGCCCATCGCCATGACACCGCGCAGCAACGCCTCGTAACCGTAGACGCCGCCAGTGTGAATATTGACCACTGGCTGCAAGGCATAGGTCAGCGATTCCCGTGCCCGACTGATAAAATCATCTGCGATGCTGTGAATCGGCGCTGACAGATCGACATCAATCTTTTTACCGTCAAATTGATCAGTGGCGCACAGACGCATAATTTATTGTCCGAAGCAGGGTTAAAACCACCGCCTTTAGGCGGTCAGATTTATCTTTGAAGCCTTTTGTGCGGGTTGGTCAGAGCGATGGACTATCGATACGGTAGCCATACTGTTTTCAAAATACA
>CAIUAY010000268.1 GCA_903897335.1 uncultured Chromatium sp.
CTCCGCTCCCAGGATCTCAAGCAATTCATCCAGCACGTCGTTATCCAGATAGCTCATCTCCCCTTACCTCACCCTGTTTTTGCTGAACGGTGTATTCAAACGCCAGGTGACAGATCAATCCCTTCCTTGCGCGGTTGCGGATGATTATAGTGCCTGAGAAAAGCGGATTATACCGTGCGTAACGTCACTCAATGCTTGGAGGCTTAAAGTGGATGGGCAACCCACGCAGCAGGATCTCATCCTGATCGTTGACGATGACCGTTCGACGCGCATGCTGCTGACTGGCGTCCTGAGCCGGCAGGGTTTTCAGACCATTGATACTGATGATGGCGAACAGTCCATCGCGCTCTTCAAACAGCACCGTCCGGCATTGGTGCTGCTGGATGTCATGATGCCGGTCATGGATGGTTTCACCGTCTGCGCACGAATGCGTGAGATTGACCAGAACGAAGGCACGCCAGTTTTGATGCTGACTGCCGCCGACGACCTGAAGGCCATCGACCGTTCATTCAATATCGGCGCGACAGACTTTATTACGAAACCAATCAATTGGCCGCTGCTGACCCAGCGTGTGCGCTATGCCCTGCGCGCTAGCAAACTCGGACGTGAACTGCGCCAGAGTCAATTGCGCCAGGCATCCGCCCGACGGATCGCGAAACTGGCCTTCTGGGAGTGGTGTCTGCGCAGCGATACCCTGCACTGGTCAGACGATCTGGCGAGCGTGATCGGCATCCCGGGTCATGACATCCTCTATGTCGAAGATTTTCTGTCGATGATCCATCCTGATGACCGCACGCGCGCCCAACGCCTGATGAATCTGGCGCGTCAGTCTGGAGGTCATATTGAGATGGAACTGCGGATGCGGGTCGGTAATCAGAACCGTCTGGTGCGTCTGGTCGGTGATCGCGGCGTTCAGGGAAGCGATAACAATCTCATCTTCGGTGCACTCCAGGATGTCACTGACCTGCGTCAGACCGAGGCGCTGGTGGATTATCTGGCGCTGCATGACGACCTGACCGGACTGGCCAACCGCCGGCTGTTTCTGCGCCGGATCAGGGAATCACTCAATGCACTGCCGTCAGAATCGCACGCGGTGCTGCTGGTGGGCTGGATCGACATTACGCGCTTTCACCGCCACAACGAGGCGCTTGGCGAAACCCAGGGCGATCTGCTGCTCACCCGTTTTGCCCAGCGTCTACGTCAGGTCGTCATCCATGCCGATGCGGTGGCGCGGGTTGGCGGCGACGAGTTTGCCATCATGTTTCAGGCCGCCGGGATGACCGAGGCCGTTGACCGCTTCGAGTCGATCCTGCTCAGTCTGCGGCGCCCGCTGTATGTGCTGGAGTGCCAGACTATCCTGACCTTTACGTCCGGGATCGCCTGCGCCCCGGAACATGGCATGGATGCTAACCAGTTACTGCTGCTGGCTCAGAACGCCCAGCGGCTGGCGCACACTCAGGCACGGCACCTGCTGATCGCCAAACCCAGCGAAGCATCCCAGGCGGACTTCAGCGAGACACTTGCCGTCGAACGCGAGCTGCACCATGCGCTCGCCAAGAACGAATTTTTTCTGGTCTATCAGCCACAGATGGATCTGCGAACTGGAACCATTATCGGAGTCGAATCACTCCTGCGCTGGCGACATCCGACCTTGGGCATGGTTCCGCCAACACGTTTCATCACGCTGCTAGAGAGTCTGGGGCTGATCTCGGCAGTGGGACAATGGGTTCTCGAAGAAGCCTGCCGTCAGGCACGGCGCTGGGAACAGTCCGGGCTGACATTGCGGGTCGGGATCAATCTGTCGCCACAGCAGTTTCTTGAACCAAATCTCTTCGACAATATTCAGATGGCCATCCGTTCATCTGGTGTCAGCGTTGCGCTGATCGAGCTTGAAATCACCGAAAGCCTGGCCATGCAGGATCCGGCCAATGCCATCGTGCTGCTGCGCAAACTGCGCGAGAGCGGACTAAAAGTGGCCATCGACGATTTCGGGATCGGACACTCGTCGCTGGAATATCTGCTGCGCTTTCCCATTGATGCAATCAAGATCGACCGTGCTTTTGTCACCCATATCACGGATGTCCAGGCCGACCGCGTGATCGTGCGCGCCATCACCGCCATCGGACAGACGATGGGGCTGAGTGTCATTGCTGAAGGGGTGGAAACGCTGCGTCAGTGCGATTTTATCGATGCGCTCGGGGTCAATGAGATTCAGGGCTATCTGATCGGAAAACCGATGGACGCGACCCAGGTCGAAGCACTTGTAGCGAATTTCGTGCGCCCCGGACGCGAGACGGATCAACAACCCGCTGACGCCTGACGGGAACCGCCTATTATTCCGGCAGCGGTCGATAACGCTCCAACTGACGCTCGTCCAGACCGGCGCGGGACAGCAAACGCGCCAGCTCCTGGGAATCCTCGCCAGCGAGCAGGAGACCCGCGATGCGCATGATGATCGCGTCGATCCTGACAGTGCCTGACGGCAGTAGATAGACCGAGCCAATATGTCTGCGAATGGTGTTCGGGAGATTCCACTGCGTCTTGATGACATTGCCTGCGCGGGCGGACTGTGCGGTGAGGATCGCGGTGCATGCCGACTCGTCAAGCGCATGACCCTGGTCGAGCCAGGACTGCATGAGCTGGAGCAGTGACAACTCGCCCACGCGGTAGATCATGCTGACCGTGCGTGCCGCGTTGAGATTGAAGGTTGGCACGTCGGCACTCAGTCTGGTGATGGTTTCAGCCAATGTCAGGGCATCGCGGTGCAGTTCGAGGCGTTTTTTCCGCAGGAAGTCGGCCTGGAGATGACTTCCCGGATACAGCGACATCTCCACGGCTAGATTGATAAAACCTTTCAGTCCAACCAGTTGGAGTGCCCGGTCAAAAGTTTCGACCGAATCCATCCCGCGAATGTACTGACTGGTATTCGCCAGCGTCAGCAGGCGAAAGACCAGCGCCGGATGAAACTGGCATTGACGCAGCAGTCTGGCTCGTGCAGCGGCGTCCAGACTGCGGATTCCCTCGATGGCATCGACCAGCTCCGGGTCGATCGGCAGTCCGAGCGTCCCGTGGGTCAGATGGAACTCGATGTCATCTGCGATGGAATCGAATGCCGCATCCGACGGTGACGCCTGGGGCAATGCCATGATTTCGGACAGACGCGCCATCACTTGTTTGGCCGTAAAGGGCTTGACGATAAAAGCAGCGATCTGATAGATGCGCGCCGCCAGGATCACCTCGCGGTCAGCATGGCCGGAGATCATCACGCAGATCGTCTTCGAGCCGCTGCGCCGGATCTGTTTCAGCACTTCCAGCCCGTTCATCCCCGGCAATCCCCAGTCGAGCAGGATCAGATCCGCTCCGGTCGTTCGCCACTGCTCAATCGCCGACAGCGCATCGCCTTCCAGCGCCACGGATGCCCCTGGCCATAAGCGTTTGACCAGTTGCACCAGCAATGCACCTGTCGAGGCGTCGTCCTCGACGATCATGACGCGAATCAACACCCACTCCAATTCCAGGCCGGGTCATGCCTAAATTCTGAACTGCCCTACCCGCTGCTGCAACTGCGACGCCAGATTTGCCAGTTGCTCGCTGGCCATTGCGATCTGCGCTGAACCCGTCGACGTTTTGTCTACCGTTCCTGAAATCGTCTGGAGATTGCGGTTGATCTCTTCCGCGACGGCGGTCTGTTCTTCGGCAGCACTGGCGATCTGGCGATTCATGTCATTGATGCTGGTGATCGAAGTGCTGATGGTATGCAGTGACTCACCGGCGCGACGCGCCTGTTCGACGCTGTCACGCGCCCGCGTCCGTCCCCGATCCATCACCTGCACCGCGCCGATCGAGCCGCTCTGCACCCGTTCGATCTTCTCCTGAATGTCGAGAATCGAAGACTGGGTGCGACTGGCCAGAGTGCGCACCTCGGCCGCCACCACTGCAAAACCACGCCCCTGTTCACCGGCGCGCGCTGCCTCGATGGCTGCATTGAGCGCCAGCAGATTGGTCTGTTCGGCCACGCCCCGAATCACATCCAGTACCGCGCCGATCTCCTTGCTGTCCTCGGACAGCCGGGCGATCACCTCGCCAGCCGCTTCCACTTCGCGGGCAAGCGACTCGATGGCGGTAATGGTCTGCATCACCACTGCGCCGCCGGCCTCGGTCTCGGCATCGGTATCCTGCGCCGCCCGCGCAGCGGCGGCGGCATGGCGCGCCACCTCTTCCACTGTCGCGGTCATTTCATTCATGGCGGTTGCCACCTGATCGGTCTCGGACTGTTCCAGCTTCACCTGTTCACGCATTTCTTCACTGGTTGCCGAGAGTTGTCCGGCAGCGGCGGCCACCTGCGAACTCGCCGTTGCCACCTCGCGCAGCAGACGTTGTGTGTTTGACACCATCCGCGCAAACGCAGCCAGCAGACTGCTTTCATCACCCTTGCGCAGGTCGATGCGCACCGTCAGATCACCTTCCGCGACACGGTTAACCACCGCGACCGCGTAGGCCGGTTCACCGCCCAGTTGGCGCAGGGTATCGCGGGTGATGAAGACACCTAAAAACACGCCAAGCAGCAGACCTAGGCCAATGCCAACTGACGTGAACGTGACCTTGTTCCCGGATTCTGTCAGCGCATTGTCGACGCTGGTATGGGTCGTCTGATTGTTGAAAGCCACCATGGTGTCGATCAGCACGCCAACACGATCCGAGATCAGGATCATCTCTCCCACCAACCGGACAAACTCTGTGTACAGTGGCGCATAGTCGTCCTGCCCTGTGGCCTTGATCATGCTGGCCAGGAGTTGATCAAGCCGCGTATAGCTTGCCCGCCAGGCCGCATATTCAGTCATGAAGACATCGTAGACCGCCTTCTCATCTTTCGATTTCGGGAGCTGCTCATATTTAGTCAGCGCATCCTCGACGGTTTTCCATGACGCCAAACGCTGGCGTGAGACGAGTTCCAGCACTTTCTGTGTTTCTGGCGACCAGGGCGTCTGATTCTGCGCTTCCAGCGTCTGCGAACGCACTTGCAGACGTTCGATATTCATGCGATCCAGCTCGATGATCGACGGCAGCCGGATCTGGCCAATCGTCTCGATGTGGCCGCGCATGTCCAGTTCACCCTTGATCCCGAACAATCCAACGATGAGCACGATCACTGCCACCGACAGAAAGCTGACGATCAGCTTCACACTCAGTCGAATATTCTTCATCGGTTTCTCCGCGAAAACCTACATTCAGACGCTGGTTCAAAAATCGCTGCGTCGACAGCGGCGATTCATTCTTGATTCAAAACAACAAAAAAACGCCCGTCAAGGCGCTTTTTTTGTTTATGCAGTTCAATGCGTATCCAAAAACAATGGCGCATTAGCGGATTCTAATCCAAATTGAGCAAGCATGAACGAGCCGTTCATGCGAGCGACATCAACCGCCGCGACCGTGAAAACCTGCTGATCCGCAGGCAATCGGTACCGCTGACGCGCTAACCGGTCATGCCCGAAGCACCTGCCAGCACCCGGTTGCTGCCTGCCCGCTTTGCCGCATACAGCGCATCGTCGGCCTGATGGTACAGCAGGTCAAGATCCGTCTCCGGTCGAGAGGCGGGAACATCAACGCACTCGTGTGACTGGATCGCTGCTCCGACCAGAAGACTATCTGACAATTTGGCAACAGCGCACCGCATCCGTTCGGCACATTCGATTGCCTCGGAGAGATCGGGAGTCCGTCTGTCATCCGTCAGATGATGCGAATGTTCTGCCGCTGCACCAACCCGGCAGGTTGCCACGCCGATGCTAACGCTTGGATTAATCGTCATGTCAGATGCCGTTGGCAACGCGATCTGTGCAACGGCATGACGAATCCGTTCGGCGCATTCCATCGCTTCAGAGAGATCCGCCCGGGGCAGCAGCACGGCGAATTCATCGCCGCCCAGACGGATACAGAGATCAGCGCTGCGGGTCTGCATCCGCAGGGTCTCCGCGATCCGGCATAGCAGTTGATCGCCCAGTGGATGACCGAAGCGGTCATTGATCGACTTGAAGCGGTCAAGGTCTAGCACCAGCATCGACAGCGGCTCCTGATGCCGCTGACTGTCTGCCAGCCATTGCGCGCCCTGTATCTTGAGCGCACGTCGATTTCCGAGCCCGGTTAGCGGATCGCGCTCCAGCTGCTGGTTTAATTCAAAAAAGCGCAAGGCATGCTGCAAAGTTTGCGCGGCCAGTCCCAGCAGGCTCTCGATGCGGATCTGATCCGCCTCGGAAAAACGCCGCCCGCGCATGAGTTTCAGTGCGCCCAGCTCGTGCCCGTTCAGGGTCAAGGCATATTCAAGCCGATGGCGGTCAGGTTGACCACCTGAAAATTCGAGCCCAAATTCAGCATACCGGTATTCCCAGCCCGTCTGACTCACCAGTTGATCGAGAAAACCAGCCAGGCTGTCCAGTACTTGATCTAGTTCGAGTGATGCGGAGATCGTCTGTAAAAACCGAACAGGATCGATTTCAGACGTGTGACGGGGTGTTTCCTTGAGCGAGGAGACGAGCGTGAGATGGGGTATGTCGGCTTGGCTGATCGAGTTCACGGAAATTCCCCGAAGGTGTTGATCCTGAATTTCTATAAAGCGAAATCCGTTCCATAATAAAAAACCATCGATTACAAAGAGTTGATTGATGCAATGCACTAAAAACGACGGAATCCCGTCAGTTTCTGCGCTGACGGCGGCATAAATCTGGCGGATTGGGTGCGTTGCTTGCGTCGGTGCAGGGTGCGGCAGACAATCGCTCACACATCACGCAAGCCATGCCGAATCGGGAAACCACTGCAATGCAAACCATGCTGGGTCTGGCGACCCTGATGCGCTGTCATCTGGCAGGCGAGGATCTGACGCCACTCTGCCAGTCGCTGTTGAACCGCGCCGAGCAGGATCCGAACGAAGCCGCCGCGCTGCTGGACGCCGCCATCATCCTGCAATTCCGCGACAATCCAGAGATTGCAGGGCAACTGCAACGCGAGGCGCTGCAACTGTGCAGACATTATTGCATCCCGGCTGCACGACCCATCAGACTGCGTCTGCTGGTGCTCATGGCGCCCGGCGATCTCATGGCTAACGTGCCGGTCGAGTGCCTGCTGGAAGACAGCGAGATCGAAATTCATCTCTACTACGCTACGCCCGACGCCACGGACATCCCCGAACACGATGTGCTGTTCGTGGCCATTGGCGAATCCCAGGCTAATCGTGAACGGCTGGCGCAATGGCTGCCTCGGCTGGCGCACTGGCCAAAACCGGTTCTGAACAACCCCAGACACATTGCGCATGTCGCCCGCGATACGGCGGCGCAACGTCTGCGCCGACTGCCGGGGATCGTCATGCCGCCCACCTGGCGTCTTCAGCGCGAGGCGCTGTGGCAACTGATCGCTGGTCAGTTGGCAGATGTCGATTTCCCACTCATCCTGCGCCCCATCGACTCACATGCCGGCCATGACCTGAAGCGGATTGACACCCCGGCTCAGCTTGCGGAACAGCTCGACAAACTGCCTGGCAGCGCGTTTTTTGTGGCGCCTTTCATCGACTACCGCAGCCCGGATGGCCAGTTTCGCAAATACCGTCTGGTGCTGATCGACGGTCAGCCCTACGCCTGTCACATGGCGATTTCCAGTCACTGGATGATTCATTATCTCAATGCCGGAATGGCGGAGAGTGCCGTTAAACGTGACGAAGAAGCCGCATTCATGATGGATTTCGACGCTTTTGCCCAACGTCACCGCGCCGCTCTCGCGGCCATCTGGCAGCAGATCGGTCTCGATTATCTGGGGATTGACTGCGCCGAGATGCCCGATGGACGCCTGCTAATCTTCGAGGTCGATCACGCCATGGTCGTCCATGCCATGGATCCCCTCGACCGCTTCTCCTATAAGCAACCCGCCATGCGCAAGGTCTTCACCGCGTTCCGCGCCATGCTGTTCAAAGCCGCCGGATCGATTCAGCCCAAGTCATCTGGCAGCGCATCATGAGCAATCTGCTCAATTTTTCAGGCGGGCCTGGCGTCCTGCCCGAAACGGTGCTGGAGCAGACCCGACAGGCCATCGACGCCGTGCCCGAAGTCGGACTCTCGATTCTTGGTATCAGCCATCGTTCGGATTGGTTCGCGGCTGTCATCGATGAGACCGAGCGCAACATCCGCCAGTTGCTCAGGCTTCCCGAAAGCCATGCCGTGCTGTTCCTGCAGGGGGGCGCCACGCTTCAATTTTCGATGATTCCGATGCTCCTGCTGCGCGGACGCCAGCAGGCCGCTGATTATCTGCGCACCGGATACTGGAGCGCCAAGGCGATTCCCGAGGCGCGTCGTGAAGGCAACGTGCGGATCGTCTGGGATGGCGAGCCGACGGGTTTCCGGCGACTGCCCCGGATTGACGAACTGACCTGTTTGGAGACGGCGGCCTATCTGCACTATGTCTCCAATGAAACGGTCGAAGGTCTCCAGTTCCATGACCTCCCTGGACACGACAGCGTCCTGCGCGTCTGCGACATGTCATCTGATTTTCTGTCGCGTCCAGTCGATCCCGAACGCTTCGATCTGATTTATGCCCACGCTCAGAAAAACCTCGGGCCTGCCGGCGTCACCATCATCATCCTGCGCCGGAGCCTGCTCGATCAGTCACCGCCGGGATTGCCGGTGATGCTCGACTACCGCGCCCAGCTTGATGCGCATTCGATCTACAACACCCCGCCGGTGTTCGCCATCTACGTGGTGCTGCTGGTGACCCGTTGGCTGCTCAATGACATCGGCGGACTGGAGCGAATGGACGCCATCAACCGCGCCAAGGCGGCCTGTCTCTATGACAGCATCGACCGCAGCGCGGCGTTTTATCGCGGCTGGGCGGCGACCGTAAATCGCTCGCTCATGAACGTGACGTTCCGGTTGCCGACTGCCGATCTGGAAGCAGATTTTGTGCGGCAGAGCACCGCGCAGGGTTTCAGTGGACTCCAGGGGCACCGCTCGCTCGGCGGCATTCGTGCCTCGGTCTATAACGCCATGACCCCGGCTGCCGTCGCATCGCTGGGTCAGTTCATGCTGGAGTTCGCCAAATCGCGTGCGTAACCCCGCGCACGGCGGAAAAAAACAGCTCAACCCGAACCGGTTGCCCGCGTTGTATTGGCAGCCTCGCTGCGGCATTATCCGCCTAGCAAGTTCAAGTGCCTGTCCCAATATGCGCTTGATCTGGGTTGCTGCCTCAGACCGCTCCGGCGTCATGCCAGCTCGATGGGTGTTTCGCCCAACCCGTTTATGAACAATCCATCTCGACCTTCCGAATCCGCTTTATTGTTTCTTCCATCACGCATGAGGGCAGGATGAACACGTCAAGCTCCAGACATCACTATGGACTGACTGCTGCACTGCTGGCGCTGCTGGCCAGTGGCTGCGCAGCGTCAGACTCTCCGGCTCAGCATCTGGCACGCGCTGAAGCGGCGCTGCAAAAGAATGAACTGCGCACGGCGGTCATCGAACTCAAAAATACCTTACAGTCCGATGTCAACCACCAGCAGGCGCGCGCGCTCTTAGGTCAAACCTACTTGCGGATGGGCGATGCCGCTGCCGCGCAACAGGAACTGGAACGCGCCCAGAAACTTGGCGCGCCAGTCACCGCCATCCAGCCCTGGCTGGCACGGGCATGGCTGCGGCAGGGCAATGTGCAGCAGGTGCTGGATCTGACGATCCCGGCAGATGCGCCAGCGGGATTGCAGGCCGAGCTTCTCGCGCTTCAGTCCGAGGCATCATTGAGCCAGGGCGATTCCTCAAAAGCAGAAACCCGTGCGACCGAGGCATTGCAGGCGGACAAGGCCAGCGTGTCGGCGCTACTGGCAATGGCGCGGGTGCAGGTGGCAACCGGCAGACTCGATGGTGCCCGCACGGAGGTGAATCAGGCGTTGCAACAGCAGCCAAATGATGCCGGGGCATTGCTGCTGCTCGGCGAAATCGAACGCACGGCGGGACAACTGGATGCCGCAGAAGCTGCCTTGACCAAAGCAATGGCCGATCCGGTTGACGGGATCCAGAGTCAACTGAACCGGGTCTATGTACGTATCCAGGCCGGGAAACTCGACGCCGCCGCGCAGGACATCGAACAGCTGCGCCAGCGTTTGAAGAAAAGCCCTCAGCTCGACTATGCCGAGGGGCTGCTGCGCTATACCCAGAAAGATTATGCCAAAGCCATTGAGCGTCTGGATGCGGCACTGGGTGCCAGTCCTGATTTCACGCCTGCACTAACGCTGGCCGGCGCGACCCGTCTGGCTTTGGGTGAACCGGCGCTGGCGCGCATCCATCTGGAACGGGCAGTGGCCGCGCGGCCTAATGATCTGGCATCACAGCGAATGCTGGCGATGGCGCTGTTACAGCAGGGTGACTCAAAACGGGCAGAGCAGATAGCGCGCTCGATCCTGCAACAAAAACCAGACGACACCGCAACGATGGATCTGCTGGCCAGCGTACTCATGGCTCAGGGAAAACGCGATGAAAGCGTGTCCTATCTGCGTCGGGTCAAGGCGGATTTCCCCGACTCTGCCGCAGCCAGCGCACGTCTGGGAGCGGCACTGCTGGATCAGGGCAATTCGCAGGAAGGACTACGCGCCCTGCAAGAGGCATTGAACCAGAATCCCACTTTCCAGGGTGCCGCCGAGCAACTGGTGCTGGGTGCCGTGCGCGCCGGCGATCTGGATCGGGCGCTGAAGGCCGCGCTCGACTATCAGCAGCGTGAACCGGGTTCAGCCCGTGCCCAGACTCTGCTTGGCGTGGTCTATCTCCAGCGCAAGGAAAACGCGGCAGCATCTCAGGCGTTTCACCAGGCGCTGACGCTCGATCCTGCTGATCTGGCCGCCAGCAGTGCCCTGGCGGCCATGGCGTTGCAAGACAAGGATCTCGACCAGGCAAAAGGCTATTTAACCGCCAGCCTGAAATACCATCCCGATAACGCCCAGTTGCTCATCATGCTCGCTAAGATTGCCATGGCTCAACAGGATCAGACGGGGGCAAAATCCTGGCTGGAGACGGCTGTCGAACGCAATCCGAAGGCACTTGAGCCGCGTCTGCTTCTCGCGGCCTACGAGTTGCAGCGCGGTGAACCCTCGCAGGCCATGGAGACGGCATCCAATGCGCTCGCGTCCTTTCCAGATAACGCCGCGTTGCTCGGCGTCATGGTCGATGCGCAGATTGCGCTGCGCCAATATGACTCCGCGCAGTCAACGCTTAAGAAACTCAGTGCACTGATCCCGGACAGTCCGCAACTTCGGGTCGCGCAGGCGCTCACCGAGATCGGTTTGGGAGACCGCAAACAGGCACAGCGCGATCTGGAACAGGCGCTTCGGCTCGATCCAAAATTTGTGTCCGCGATCAATCTTCTGGCGCGGATCGCCATTGCCGAGAAAAATATCCCGGCGGCGGAACGCCAGCTCCAGGCACTCAAAAATAATCTGGGCTCGACTCACCCGGATGTGTTCCTGATCGAAGGACAGCTTGCGCAGCTTACGGGCAACTCGTCAGCCGCTAATGATGCCTTTCAGAACCTGCTGACCGCAGGTGGCGCGACGCTCGATGACAATCCGGCGTTATGGGGCGCGGCTGAACAACTGGTGCTGGGCTATGTGCGTAACGGCGATAACGATGGCGCACTAAAGGCGGCACTGGCTCTGCGTGACCGTCAGCCCGATTCAGCGCGTGCCCAGACGCTGCTGGGACTGCTCTATCTGCGTCAGGAACACACCGACGAGGCGGAACAGGCATTCAGCAAGGCGCTTGCACTGGAACCTGGAAACATCGCGGCAAGCAGCGGACTAGCGTCGATCGCCATCCAATCCAAAGAATTTGCGAAAGCGAAAACCTATTATGAGGACAGCCTGAAGCGCAATCCGTTGGACGTGGGTCTGCTCGCAGGTCTAGCGCGTCTGGCGCTGATTCAGGAAGACCCGACAGCGGCACAGCATTATCTCGAGCAGGCGATGGAACGCAATCCACAACAGCTCCAGCCGCGACTCTATCTCGGCGCTTTCCATCTTAAACAGGGCGATGCCGAACAAGCCTGGCGCATTTTGTCTACGGTGCGTTCCGATTATCCGCAAGACGTAAATCTTTTAGGTCTGCTGGCAGAATCTGAGTTGTCACTCAAGCGTTTTGATGATGCGAACAAGACGCTTCAGGAACTCGCCCGTCTGACCCCAGACAATCCGAAGGTGCTGATTGCCATCGCGCAGGCCGAAGCGGGTTTAGAACATCCAGACAAGGCAGAGAAAGCGTTGCAGGAGGCGCTGCGGATTGACCCAAAATCCGCAGCGGCAGTGACTGGACTGGCGCGACTTGCCATCGCTAGACAGTCGGCCACGGAGGCGCAACAACAGATCAACGCGCTGAAGAAGCTCGTCGGGGCGGAGCATTCGGATGTCCTGCTGCTGGAAGGCAATCTCGCAGAAAGCAGAAAAGACTGGCAGGCGGCACTGGCGTCCTACCGGAAACTGTTTGACCAGAGTCCGTCCACGGTTAGTCTGCTGTGGCTGATGCGGGCGAGGATGAACACCAACGATGCCGAAGGCGCAAGACAGCAGTTAGCGCAGTGGATGGAACAGCATCCCAAGGATGCGCTGATCCAGTTCCAGCTTGCGCAACTTTCCATGAACCTGAAGCACCCAGAAGAAGCCATCACGCAGTTCGAGCAGACGCTCGCGCTCAATCCGAAGAATGCGGTTGCGATGAACAATCTGGCATGGCTGGTTCAGGATCGCGATCCAGCCAAAGCGTTGGACTATGCCCAAAAAGCCTATGCTGCCGCACCGAAATCAGCCGACATCGCAGATACGTTGGCCATGGTGCTGCTGCGTAACGGGAAGGTTGCAGAGGCGCGGCGCACCATCGACACGGCGTTGGAGATCGACGCCGAAAATGGCAGCATCCTGTTCCATCAGGCGCAGATTCTGCAAAAGGCAGGACTGCCGCAGGACGCCCGGAAAGCTTTGGAATCAGCACTGAAGCCGGAGCGGCAGTTTGCGGAACGACCAGACGCTGAGACACTGCTGAAATCGTTGCCTGGCGGCTGACCGTTGCCAGCGTCTGCGTTGGTTCGACGTCCTGTGCGTGACGTCGAACCCACCAGATTCTTTGGGTTCCGCATGGCGTAGCCCCGTTTTAGAGCCGCTGCTGATTGGAGCGGTTCCGCACACACAATGTTTGGCCGCATCGCGAAGCAGTGTTTAACCTCTGAAACGCATCACGGAATCATTCTGTCTGAGACAGCCCTGTAACAGGCAGCGATAAACATTCACCAGCACCTTTTCACGAAAGGTTTTGGGATGGCTCAGGAGATTGATTTCCTGCTCGTAGTAAGCGATGCGTTCCTTAAGCGCCAAACTCTGGATATTGATGTCAGTGACGGCTTGATTCATTTGGTATGCTCCATCTGTTTTCCGGTCAGGCTGATCCTGTCGAGATTGCTCAATGCGGGAACACCGTTACTGGCAAGGGATCAAGCCCATCTGTCCTGATTGGAAACGCATTTGGCGTACCAGCTTTTTATCGCGCCATTGCTGGACTGTAGGTCGCTGAACTGTCAAAAACTGACAGTAATCCTGTCAAACATGACAGTCATGACGCGCCTTGCGCTGGTCTTGCTGGGACTGACCATGGCACCAATCCGCCTTAACGGCCGCCCGGCGCTGAACACCAAAACTGATCACTGATGACGCCAATCATGTATGAACCGTTCTATGGACTCACTGCTGAACCCTTCCGTCTAAGCCCGGATCACCGGTTCTGCTTCAACCACGACAATTTTGCCAAAGCCAAGGCGTATATCGACTACGCACTGCATCGCGCCGAAGGCTTTGTCATGATCACAGGCAAGCCGGGGACTGGCAAAACCACGCTGGTTCATGATCTGCTTGAAAGACTGGCGGGCACCGGGGTGAAGGTCGCCATGCTGATGAGCACCCGACTCGATGCCGATGATCTGCTGCGCATGACCGCCTATGCCTTCGGGCTTGACCCGAAGGCGCCAAATAAAGCGCTGGTGCTGCAACGGCTGATGGAATGTCTGAGCCAACAGTTTCAGCATGGCAAACGCTCGCTGCTGATCATTGATGAATCGCAGGATCTGTCGATTGCCGCGCTGGAAGAGTTACGCCTGCTGACCAACCTCGAACAGTCGGGACAGCCACTGCTACAGATCGTCCTCATCGGTCAGGAATCGCTGCGCGAGCTGGTGCGCAGTCCGCAATTGGAACAGCTCCATCAGCGTCTGCTGGCCGCCTGGCATCTGGAACCGCTGAGTCCGCAGGAAACCATCGGCTATATCCAGCATCGTCTGAAAACGGCTGGCTGGATCGGCGATCCTGAATTCATGCCTGGCGTGATGAAGGCTATTTATGGCTTCAGTGGCGGCGTGCCACGCATGATCAATCTCGTGTGCAGCCGTTTGCTGCTGCACGGCTTTATCGAGGAACGGCATGTCCTCACGGTTGCGGATGCCGCGTTCGTGCTGGGTGAACTGCGGCAGGAAGAACTGATTCCGCAGCCAGATATCGAGAATCAGGATGCGGCGAATCTGGCGATGGTGTCTGGCGAGGCAGCAGGTGCCATGATCGCCGGTCGCGCCCCGATCGACTGGTCGCAGATTGATACCGGTTTGCTGGCCACGCTCAGCCAGGCGGCGCCTGATACCAAGACAGACCAGAATGCCCGTCTGCCAGAAATCCCGGTTCAGCCGGCTGCGCAGCCAGACATCAAACCGCTCGCTGAGCATCCGCAGATCAATCAGGTACTGCTGCAAGAGGATCATGCCAACTGGACACCCGATACGACGGCGGCAAGTGACCCTGTGCCCTTAGATCAAACGCCCCTGTCGCGTACAGGAACCCGTCACCGCTGGTTCATTGGGCTTGGTTTGGGACTTGGGCTGGCAGGCGTGGTTGCAGCGGTCTATCTGCGTGAATACGTGGTCTGGCGACCGCTGGTCGAGACTGCTGAACAGTGGATACGCGCCACGGCCTCTGACTTGATGGCAACGCCGAACAGGCCAGACACGACAGCGCCGACGCCGGACATTCCCAGAAGCGGTTTGAAACGCAGTGCTTCAGTGTCGCTGCCGCCACCGCCATTAACTGCTGGGACTCCGGGCGTACTTGGCTCGTCGCCATCCAGTCAGGATGTGGCGCCTTCCTCCGTTCCAGCACCCAGCCTGCCCGTTGCATCATCCGATGCGCCTGTCGCTGAGTCGGTCAGCCAGACGCCAGACACCCCAGTTTCTACATCAGCGTCACCATCTAACCCCGTCATCGCGGCAACTGGTGAATCTCTTCCAGAGACGCTGGAAGCGACTCCGGCAGCCTCGATGCCGACGCCTGCACCAGAGCCTGAGCGGTCGCAACCCATCACCGTGCGCGTCCTCTTTGGCTGGAACAGCGCCGAGGTCGATGCGCGCTTCGCGCCGATCCTGGATGGGGTGGTTGCTCGTCTCAGACAATCCACTCAGGATCTCGTTGAAATCACCGGTTATTCGGATCGCCATGGCAAGGCGGCCTACAATCTCGATCTTTCGCGCCGACGGGCAAATGCCGTGGCCGATTATCTTGTCCAACACGGCATCCCCCGCGAGCGTCTGCGGATCGAAGGTCGTGGCAGACGCGATCTGGTGGAATCAGCGACTCCAGAAATATCTGAATCACAGGGTCGCATGGTGGATGTCACCGTGTCTGCCACCAGGATGTAACGCGTGACCGTCAAGGTGACTGCCGCGTCATGAGCATCGGATTTTTCAGTTACCTGGCCGCTCTGCTGGCCTATCTCCTGCTGACAACGCTGCTGATTACCTCCTGGCGTGGCCGTCTGCTTGGCCTGCTCGCGGTGCTGGCGACCCTGGCTACCATCGCTTGGGCGGTCGTGGCCATGGCACTGCTGGCTGATGTTCAGATCCCTGCGCCTGCCGCTGCGTTTGCCGAACTGGCGCGCAATGCCGCCTGGTTCGTGCTCCTGGTGCAGATTCTGGTTCACGACCATGAGCGCCGCGTCAGCCGGCGTTGGTTCACTGTCGTGTGGCTGGCGATTGCTCTGGGTGGACTGCTCACGCTGGTGGTGCCGCTTGGCGTGTCGCGTCTGGGCTTGGCTGCTACAACCGCGACCACAGCCATGCTGTTTGGCTGGACGCTGCAAGCCATCGTCGGGCTGCTGCTGGTCGAACAGGTCTTCCGCAACCGGCGGCCACAGCGCCGCTGGGAGCTTAAGCATCTCTGTCTCGGACTGGGCGCGGTCTTTGCCTATGACCTATTTTTCTATTCAGATGCACTGCTGATGCAGCGCATCGACCTACAGCTCTGGGAAGCGCGCGGAATCATCAATGCCCTGATCGTGCCGCTGATTGCGGTTTCGGCCGCCAGAAACCCTGCCTGGTCGCTGGAGGTGCATGTCTCGCGCCATGTCGTTTTCCATTCGGCCACGTTATCGGGGACGGGCATCTATCTGATGGCGATGGCGGCGGCGGGTTACTACATCCGTTTTTTCGGTGGCACCTGGGGTGCCATGCTACAAATCAGCTTTCTATTCGCGGCTGGCGTATTACTCTTGCTGCTGCTGTTTTCGGGACAGTTGAGATCACGTCTGCGCGTCTTGCTTAACCAGCATTTTTTCAGCCTGAAATATGATTATCGCGAAGAATGGCTGCGCTTTACGCAGGCGCTTTCGCGCGCTGGCGTGACCCTGCCCGAAGCGGTCATCACGGCGCTGGGCAATATCGTCGAGAGTCCGGCTGGAATGCTCTGGGTCAGCAACGATAATCACGCCTTCGAGCTGGTGGAATGCATCAACCTGTCTGATCCTGGCGCTCCGCCGCTGTCAGCCAAGCATCCCATGGCGCGCTTTCTGACACAGCGCGGCTGGGTGGTCGATCTCGATGAATACGCCAGGCAATCAGACCTCTATGATGACTTCGAGGAACCAGACTGGCTGGCGCGGGTGCCCGCTGCCTGGCTGATCATCCCGTTATTCTTCCGCGACCAGATGTGCGGTTTCGTCGTCCTCACCCATCCCGCCATCAAACGCCCGCTCAACTGGGAAGATCGCTCGCTGCTGCGTACCGCCGGACAGCAGGCTGCCGTGCATGTCGCCCAGCATCTTGCCAGTCAGGCGCTACTACGCGCACGTCAGTTCGAAGCATTCAGCCAGCTCTCTGCCTATGTCGCGCACGACCTCAAAAATCTGTTGGCACAGCAGTCGCTCATCGTCTCCAATGCCGAGAAACACCGGCATAATCCCGCCTTTATTGAGGATGTGATCACGACGGTGAAGAGTTCAGTCGAGCGCATGAACCGCCTGATGAACCAGTTACGCAGCGGGGTACGTGGCGAACAGCAGACCCGGCTGCGGTTGGCGGACGTGCTGCGCGAGGCCATGGCCGCGCATGGCACCCGCGACCCCAAACCGCAGGCAGAGCCGTTGTGCGAGGAACTGTTCCTGGATGCCGACCGCGAGCGTTTGCGAACCGTCTTTGGGCACCTGATCCTGAATGCTCAGGATGCCACGGCGCCGGATGGCCACGTCATTGTCCGGCTGTGGCCTGATGGCCATCAGGCCGTGATCGAGATCGAGGACACGGGAGCCGGGATGTCTGTCGAGTTCATTCACACACGTCTGTTTCAGCCCTTTGATTCAACCAAAGGGCTGACCGGCATGGGTATCGGCGCATTCGAAAGCCGTGAGTTTATCCGTCTGCTTGGTGGCGACCTGATTGCACAGAGTACGCCCGGACAGGGTACCCTGATGCGCATCCGGCTACCCTGCGTCCAGTTGATGGATGTTGGCGCGGATCAGGCAAGGTGACTCAACGTGAAAAAAATTAAAAAGCGTCTGCTCGTCATTGAAGATGATCCAGGGCTACAGAGTCAGTTACGCTGGTGTTTTGATGGCTTTGAGGTGTTCTTGGCAGGTGATCGCGTTGAAGCACTGACACAGTTTCACAAATGCCAGCCAAGCGTGGTCACGCTCGACTTGGGTCTGCCGCCCGATCCTGGTGGAGTCAGCGAAGGCATGGCGACTCTGGAAGAAATCATCGCGCTCGCTCCCGCGACCAAAGTGATCGTGGTGACTGGCAATGATGACCGCCGCAATGCCGTCCAGGCGATCAGCCTTGGTGCCTATGATTTTTATCTCAAGCCAATCGACGCTGAAACCCTGAGCCTGGTCGTCGAGCGGGCATACCGTCTGTCTCAGTTGGAGCTGGAAAATCGCGAGCTGCAAAGTGTCCAGCAAGCATCGCCATTGCGTGGCATCATCGCATCCAGTCCACAGATGCTTGCGGTCTGTCGCAGTACTGAAAAAATGGCCACCACGGATGCCACCGTGCTTCTCCTCGGCGAAAGTGGCACCGGCAAGGAACTCTTTGCGCGCGCAATCCATGAGATGGGAACCCGCTCGCAGGGCAAGCTCGTCGCCATCAACTGCGCCGCGATCCCCGAACATCTGCTTGAGAGTGAACTCTTTGGTTATGAAAAAGGTGCGTTTACCGGAGCGAACCGGCAGGTTCTCGGTAAGATTGAATATGCCGATGGAGGCACCCTGTTCCTCGATGAAATTGGTGATCTACCGCAGTTGCTTCAGTCCAAACTCCTGCGGTTTTTACAGGAGCGGGTGATCGAGCGCGTCGGCGGGCGTCAGGAGATTGCCGTCGATCTGCGGGTGGTCTGCGCCACGCATCAGGATCTCAACGCACGGATTACAGAGGGGCTGTTTCGCCAGGATCTCTTCTATCGCATCAGCGAAATGACCATTCATCTGCCACCGCTACGCGAACGTGATGGCGATATCCTGCTGCTCGCCAAGGCATTTCTTGCGAAATATAATCGGGAATTCAAAAAAACGATCCGTGGTTTCACGAAGGATGCCATCACCGTGATTGAACAGCACCTCTGGCCGGGTAACGTGCGTGAAATCGAGAGCCGGATCAAGCGGGCGGTGATCATGTCCGAAGGACAGCGCATTTCGCCGACTGACCTGGAACTCGCGCCACCCGATGAACCGGAAGAGCGCATGCTCAGTCTACAGGACGTCCGCGAACGGGCAGAAATCCAGGCCATTCAACGTTCACTGGTGATGTATGACGGGAATATCTCACTGGCGGCAAAAGCATTAAGCATCACGCGCCCAACGCTCTACGCGCTGCTTGAAAAATATAATCTCAAGCATTTTTAAGCGAGTATCTGGCGCGTCTAAAAAAAGACGGCGTTTTAATGCCACAGCGATTGCTCACATGAGACATTCGGCTGAGAATAAGGCACGATCCGTCGCATCCGTCCGGTTCAGGAACAGGCTTTCCGGGAGATCGCATTGAGAATGTATCCAGCATCAATCAAGAGCATTGCGCTCCTGGCAGGCACCTGTCTTTTGCTTGTGGCAGGATGCGCCATGAACAGCAAAAGTTATCCGCCGGTGCCACCTGACCAGCGTGAGCTAACGGTTCAGGACGGCTATTTTTACCAAATCGCGCCGGGCGACACGGTCAATATTTTCGTCTGGGGCTTAAATGAACTGTCTGGCAGTGTTCCGGTGCGCCCGGATGGCATGTTGACGACCCCCCTGATCGAAGACATGCAGGCCAGCGGCAAGACGCCTTCGCAGCTTGCACGCGATCTCGAAAAGCAGTTTGCCACCTATGTACGCTCACCTATCGTCACCGTGATCGTCAACGGTTTTGTCGGTCTCCCGACGCAGCAAGTGCGGATCATCGGAGAGGCCATGAAACCGGCTGCCGTCCCTTTTCGCAAACACATGACCCTGCTTGATCTCATGATCGAGGTCGGTGGACTGACCGAATTCGCTTCGGGAAACAAAGCGGTTCTCGTCCGTTATTACGGTGGTCAGCAGCGTCAGTATTCGGTGCATCTTGATGACCTGATTCGCCATGGCAAGATCGCTGAGAATGTCAGTCTGTTGCCAGGCGATATCCTGATTATTCCTGAGGCATGGTTCTAAACGATGCAAGAGGTTCTGGCACAGATATTTGGTTATGCGCGAGGCATGTGGCGCCACCGCTGGCTAGCGCTTGTGCTAGCCTGGCTGATTGCGATTGCTGGATGGATTGTCGTCTCGAAAATACCTGATGAATTCAATGCAACAGCGCGGGTTTTCGTCGACACCAACAGCGTACTGCGTCCACTGCTGCAGGGTCTAACCGTACAGCCCGACCTCGTGCAGCGCGTCGCACTGATGAGCCGGATGCTGCTGAGCCGACCGAATCTGGAAAAGGTCGTGAGCATGAGTGATCTCGATCTGAGTACGCACAGCCAACAGGAGAAAGAGAAACTCATTTCGGATCTTGGCGACAAGATCAAAATCATGGGAGATCGCTCGAATGCGTCGCTCTATACCATCTCATTCGAGAACCGTAATCCTGACGTTGCCAAGAAAGTCGTGCAGTCATTGGTTTCGATCTTCATTGAAGAAACCCTGGTCGGCGATCAGCAAGCCTCATCTACGGCGCAGGATTTTCTGGACAAAGAGATCAGTGAATACGAATCGCGTTTGCGTGAGTCTGAACAGAAACTGGCTGATTTCAAACGTAAAAATGCAGGATTGATGTCAGGAGAGCAGGGCGGGTTTTATACGAATCTGGAAGCGGCGCGAGCTGGACTCAAAGATGCTGAACTGGCACTGCGCGAGGCAAAGTGGCGCCGCGATGAATTGAACTTTCAACTTGAATCACAGGATCAGGCGTTTATTTCTAATATCGATGCGGTTCCAGATCAGCAGCTCGAAGATCCGCGCATCGTCGCCCTCCAATCCAGGTTAGATGACCTCCTGTTGCGTTACACCGAGAAACATCCCGATGTCCTGGAGCTGCGGCGACAGATCGAGGAGAGCCGCGCCCGCAATAAACAGAAGATCGTCGCGAGTCGCACGGATCGCGCAACCGGAACGGTGCAGGCCGATACCGTCTATGGCAACCTGCGGGTAGCCTTGAGCGAGGCAGACACCCAGATTGCCGCCATGAAAGCGCGTGTTGAGGATTATTCGGGGCGCGTCAAGACGCTTGAAGAGCAAATCGACAGCATCCCGCGCATCGAGGCCGAACTGAAGCAACTGACCAGAAATTATGCGGCAATTGCCGAACAGCATAAATCGCTTCAGGAACGCCGCGAGACCGCCAGACTCTCGACACAGGTCGAAAAAACGTCTGAAGGCGTCAAGTTTCGCGTGATCGATCCACCCTTTGCGCCGCTCAAACCCTCTGCTCCCAATCGGCTCATGCTGTCTGCCGCCGTGCTGCTGGCAGCACTTGGCGCCGGTCTGGCGGCGGCTCTGGCCATGGATCTGCTCAGACCAACCTTTGATGATCGTGGACAGCTCAACCGCGTGACGGGTCTTCCCGTGCTGGGCACCGTGGCACTCGTGCAGTCGTTCGCCGACCGGCGTCGGGAACGCATGATGCTAATCCCGTTTTTTGCCATGGTCGCTGGGCTGGTGGTGGCGTTCATCCTGGTCGTCACGGTTCTGCCGCTCCTGCGCGGCCTGATTTAGTCCAAACTTTTTTACTATGGCTGGAACACTTCCGTGAGCACCATTCAAAAAGCGCTGGAAAAATTTCAGCAGCAAACGGCTCTGCCCGCGACGGGCGAGATTCTGACGCCGCATGAGAATGCCAGCCCTCCTGGGCACTCACGCCAGATGCACGCTGAACCGGGTGATACCCCGCCCATGAACAGAGAACAGGAACGGATACACCGTCTGGCGCTTGACCAGCTCCGCCAGCTTGGAATCCTGACGCCGGATGCGACGCGCTCCCAGTTGGCCGAAGAATACCGTCTGATCAAACGTCCCTTGCTGCTTAATGTCGACCGCAAAGGCGCAGACATCGTCGATAACGCGAATCTGATCATGGTTACAAGCGCCCTACCCGGTGAAGGCAAGACTTTTACCGCAATCAATCTGGCCATGAGCATTGCCATGGAGCAGGATCGCACCGTGCTTCTGGTCGATGGTGATGTCGCCAAGCCCACGGCAGCGAAACGGCTTGGGATCGATGCTGAACAGGGTCTGATCGACATCCTGGCCGGTTCAACGCTCTCCATCGCAGACGTGCTGGTAAGAACGGATATCCCCAACATGCGGGTCATGCCGGCTGGCAGCAAACATGAGCGCGCCACCGAACTCCTGGCCAGCGAGCGGATGACGCGGATCATGGAAGAACTCTCAACCCGTTACCGTGACCGGATCGTGATCTTTGACTCGCCGCCGCTCCTGCTTTCCAGCGAAAGCGCGGCACTCGCAGCGATGATGGGTCAGATCATCATGGTCGTCGCGGCAGAACAGACCTTGCAGCATGTGGCCGCTGATGCACTGAGCAGACTGGGACGGGACAAGATCAAAGGTCTGGTCTTAAACAAATACCGGGCAAGTCTCGGCAACCGTTATGGTACTGGCTATGGCTATGGCTATGGCTATGGCTATGGCTATGGTCATTCGCAGGATGCGGCCGCCTCCCCTTCCCGTCCGGTTCAAGCGGCCGGGTAATTATCCGAGGTACCTCTGGATGTTAATGCTGGGGCGACCTGAAAACGGAACAGTGGCCGTGATGCTTCTGTCACTGGCAACCCTGTCATCGCATCCCGCCTGGTCGGCAGACTGGACGTTATCTAAACAACTGACGACCCAAGTCACCTATACCGACAATCTGCTGCTGAATGCCACCAACAAAAAAAGCGATGTTTATGTCGAGATCACGCCTGGTCTGGTGGTGACTGGCAAAGGACGTCGGTTCAACCTTGATCTGGCTTATTCACCGCAATATCTCCATTACTTTTCAAGTGGTGAAGACGATGTGCTAAATCATCGCCTTCAGGCCAATGCACAGTCTGAACTTTATCAGGATCATCTGTTCCTCGATGCCAGCGCAACCGCACAGCAGGAGCTGATCAACGCACTGGGGCCATCCAGCAGGGATGCTATCAATCCAACCGGCAACCTTCAGACGAGCTATACCTATTCACTGGCTCCACGCTATCAAAACCGTTTTGGTCAGACAGCAAAACTCGATATCGGCGTTGAGAACAACGGTGTCTTTTATTCTGATGTGGGAAGTAACAGCATCGGTTACAAAAGCCATATCGATCTTTCCAGTGGAACGGCATCTGGCAAACTGAGCTGGGGCATTACTGCTGAACATGAACGAATCGAATACGCAGATAGCGCGTCCAATCAATTCTCCTATACAACGGTTGCCGATCAGTCCACGACCCAGTTCTCCAAGACCAGCGGTACGCTTGGCTATCAGATCAACCCGCATTGGCATGTCGATACCCGCGCCGGTTATGAAGATAACAACTATGTCTCGCTGAACGAGACCAGCGGCGCACTCTGGGAGGCATCCAGTCTGTGGACGCCAAGCCCGCGAACCTCATTGCGGGCAGGCGTTAGCTATCGCTATTTCGGCTGGGCGCCCGTCCTCGAATTCAGCCACCGCAGCAAGCGTTCAGCCTGGACAGCCAGTTTCACGCGGGATGTATCCAGTGCCCGAAATGAGCGGATGCAGAACAATGTTTACAGTTTCAAGGATGCCTTTGGCGAACCTGTCGTTCCCGTCACGGGCGACGCGCTGACGGTGCTGCCCAATGGATCGATTCCCATCTCATCGACCTTTATCAGCAACACGTTCCAGACAGGCTATACGCTTTCCACCCGCCGCAGCACTTTCGGCGCTTCTCTTGGCTATGTGCTACGTCAATACGAGGGTTTGACGCAGGATGAAGAGACCGCCAACGCGACGCTTTTCTGGACGCGGCGGCTGACTCAGCTCACCAGCAGCAATCTGACGCTCGGCTGGGACCGCACTCAACGCCGCGATACCGCTGCTGACAATACGACAGGAACAGGTGATCAGCTCACGGTCAATGCCGGATTGACGCGCAAACTATCAGAACGCGCTAACCTCGACCTGCAATACCGTTTTCTCGATGGCGCTGACTACAGCGAAAATCGCGTCACGCTTGGTTTGCGCATGAACTGGTCTGACTGATTCCGGCTCAAGCGATCCATTGATCGCTTTACTCTACATGGCGACCCTATGCAGCCTGACATCCCAACGGAGTTGATCCGCAATGCATTCACCATTGATGTCGAAGACTATTTCCAGGTCTCCGCCTTCGAGTCCCGGATCAAGCGTGATGACTGGCCTGCCCTGCCCTGCCGGATCGAACGTAATCTGGTGCGCATCCTGGGGATCCTCGCTGAACACGGCGTACAGGCGACATTCTTTACACTGGGCTGGATCGCCGAACGCTATCCGCGCCTGATTCGTGATCTGGTGGCGCAGGGACATGAACTTGCCAGCCACGGCTATGCCCATATCCGGGTGACGCAGCAGGATCGCGCTGCTTTCGCGGCGGATATTCGCCAGACCAAGGCGCGGCTTGAAGACATTGGTGGCGTCGAAGTACGCGGCTATCGCGCCGCCAGTTATTCCATCGATCAAACCTGTCTCTGGGCGCATGCCGAACTGCATGATGCCGGTTATCGTTACAGTTCAAGCATCTACCCCATCCATCATGATCTTTATGGCATCCCTGACGCGCCGCGTTTTATCTATCGCCCGCTGCCGGACGTACCTGAATTTATCGAGATCCCGATCACGACCACTGAGATACTGGGATATCGCTTCCCCTGTGGTGGCGGTGGTTATTTCCGGCTCTATCCCTACGGTCTGTCACGCTGGGCGATTGCACGGGTCAACCGTCTGGATCGGCAGTCCGCGCTCTTTTATTGCCATCCATGGGAGATCGACCCGGAACAGCCGAGACCACCTGGACTCAGCCTGAAAACCCGCTTTCGGCATTATGTGAATCTGCACCGCACCGAGTCACGCCTGCACCGCCTGCTGACTGATTTTCAATGGGATCGCATGGATCGAATTTTCCTGACAGACGCGATTCATCCACAGGCTGGTGCTGACACATGACCCAATCTATTCAGATCCGGCACCTGGTGGCAACCGATGCCGCACGTTGGGATGCCTTTGTGGATCAGCATCCCGATGCCACCTTTTTTCATCGCGCCGGCTGGAAGACCGTTCTGGAACAGGCATTCGAGCATGACGCGCCCTATCTGTTTGCTGAATCCAATGGCGAGATCTGTGGTGTCCTGCCGCTTGGCCATGTGCGTAGCCGACTGTTTGGGAATGCGCTCGTCTCGACGCCATTTTGCGTCTACGGTGGCAGTGTCGGCGCGTCTGTCGAGGTCTGCGATCAACTGGATGCGGCGGCCTGCCGTCTGGCTGAAGAGCGACGGGTCAATCATCTGGAACTGCGCTATCACGCGCCGCGCCATGACGGCTGGCCGCGCAAGGCACTCCATGTCACCTTCCGCAAACCGATTGATCCCGATCCTGAACAGAATCTGCTGGCCATCCCGCGCAAACAGCGGGCGATGGTGCGCAAAGGTATCCAGGCCAGACTTGTCAGCCGACTCGACGGTGGAGTCGACGCCGTGCATCGCGCCTATTCCGAAAGTGTGCGCAATCTCGGCACGCCGGTCTTTTCCAGACGCTATTTCCGCATCCTCAAGGCTGTCTTTGGCGATGATTGCGAGGCGCTGACCGTTCATGATGGCCAGCGCCTCGTTGCGGGAGTCCTGAACTTCTATTTCCGCGATGAAGTGCTGCCTTACTATGGCGGCGGCACGGCGGCTGCCCGTCAGCTCAAAGCCAATGATTTCATGTATTGGGAGGTCATGCGGCGAGCCTGCGAGCGGGGGTGTCGTCTCTTTGACTTCGGACGCAGCAAGATCGACACGGGCGCTTTTGATTTTAAGCGCAATTGGGGATTCGAGCCGCAGCCACTGAGTTATGAATTCCACCTGATCCGCGCCACGCAAGTGCCCGATGTCAATCCGCTGAATCCAAAATACCGGCTGTTCATTGAGGGTTGGAAACGCCTGCCACTGCCCATCAGCCAAGTGCTCGGGCCGCTGCTGTCGCGGTCTCTGGGCTAACCTTTATGGATGATCTGCTGGTTCTGGTTCACCGGATTCCCTATCCACCCAACAAGGGCGATAAAATCCGTTCCTTTCATCTGCTCGACGATCTGAGCCGACGCTACCGGGTGCATCTCGGCACCTTCATTGACCGGCCAGCCGACTGGCAGTATTGCGAGACGGTCAGACGCTATTGCGCGAGTACCTGGTTCGGTGCGCTCTCGCCAGGCCAGGCCAGGCTCAGAAGTCTAAGCGGTCTGCTCACCCATGACGCGCTGACACTTCCTTATTATCGGAATTCGGGTCTGAGTCACTGGATTCGCGAGCTGCGTCAGCACACGCCAATTCACCGGATTCTCGTCTATTCGTCAGCGATGGCGCAGTATGTGTTGGGTTCAGAGTTTGCGGGAACGCGCCGGATCATCGATTTCGTGGACATGGATTCAGATAAATGGCGTCAGTACAGCACCGTAAAACGCTTCCCGATGAGCTGGGTCTACCGGCGCGAGGCGACCCATCTGGCCGCGTTCGAACGTCAGGTTGCGAACTGCTTCGATGCCAGCATTTTCGTCTCCGAACAGGAAGCCGCGCTCTTTCGGCGCGGGCTGAATCCTGGCGCATCCCGCGTCCATGCCATCCACAATGGCGTGGATGCCGATTATTTCGCGCCTGATCCCGCCCGTCAGTCGCCCTTTCAGGGCAACGGCAAGCGGCTGGTCTTCACCGGCGCGATGGATTACTGGGCCAATGAAGAGGGCGCGACCTGGTTCGCGCAGGCGATCCTGCCCGCCGTGCGTCAGCAGTTTCCGGACTGTGAATTTTATATCGTCGGCATGAACCCGACCGCCAGCGTACGTCAACTGGAACAGATGCCGGGCGTGACCGTCACCGGCAGCGTTCCGGATGTCCGGCCTTATCTGCAACATGCGAACGCGGTTGTCGTCCCGTTACGGATTGCCAGAGGCATCCAGAACAAGGTGTTGGAGGCGATGGCAATGGGGCGACCCGTCATCACCACGGCTCAGGCGCTCGAAGGCATCGCGGCCATGCCTGGACGCGAGATTCAGGTCGCGGACACTGCCGATGCTTTCGTGCGGCAGATCGCGCAGACCCTGACTGAGGGTGACGCGGCGATGGGTTCCAGTGCGCGCGCCTTTGTGCAGACGCATTTTTCCTGGGAAGCCAGTCTGCCTTTATTGACCACGCTACTGGAGAACACGACGTGAACACCGCTAACGCATCAATCAATCCAATGCGATCCAGACTGGTCTGGCTGGGCGGACTGATGGCCGCGCTGCTGGCGCTGTTCTGGTCGACCTTTGCTGACATTGTACACATCTGGTGGCGATCAGCGACCTTCGCGCACGGCTTTTTCGTGCTGCCCATTGTCGGTTATCTGATCTGGCGCAAACGTTCTATCCTCCAGCAGATCCCGTTCACCACTGCGCCCCTGGCCATCCCATTGATCGCGCTGACCGGGCTGTTGTGGCTGCTGGCGCGTCTCACCGAGGTGGCCGTCGTCGAGCAGCTTGCGGCCGTGCTGTTGATCCCGCTTCTGGTTTGGCTGGCGCTTGGCTGGGCGGCGATCAGGGTACTGGCGTTTCCACTCGCATTCCTGCTGTTTGCCGTCCCGATGGGCGAGGAGCTGGTCTATCCATTGATGCAGTTCACTGCTGCCATGACTGTCGGCATGCTGCGACTGACGGGTCTCCAAGTCTTCTCGGATGGTACCTTTTTCAGTCTTCCGAGTGGTGACTGGTCGGTCGTTGCAGCTTGTAGCGGAATCCGCTATCTCATCGCTTCGCTTTTTCTCGGCGTGCTCTATGCCTATCTCAACTACCGTTCCGTCTGGCGGCGAATCGCTTTTATCGCGCTGTCTGCCATCGTCCCGGTCTTTGCCAATGGTGTGCGCGCTTATCTCATCGTGATGATCGGACATCTCAGCGGAATGCGCCTGGCGGTTGGCGTCGATCATCTGATCTATGGCTGGGTGTTCTTCGGTCTCGTGATGTTTCTACTGTTTGCACTGGGCAATCTGTGGTCGGAGCCACCATTAACTGACGCCTCGGAGAAACTCGGTTCGGATCTGCCAACCAGTTTCCCGCCAGAACCGGCGCGGCGAAGCCTGGTCATGCTGACACTCGGACTGCTGATGCTGGCGCTCGGCCCGCTGCTGGCCAATCTAACTGACCGACCATACACCGCGCAGTCACTGGCCTTTGAGATGCCTGCTGGTCGCGCTGACTGGCAGGCGCTATCCAGCCCCATCACCGACTGGAAACCGCGTTACCTTGGCGCATCGCTGGAGGTTCGGCAGGATTTTCAGCAGCCCGTGACGGATCATCCTGCCCTGGCTGGGGTCTATCTCGCCTTCTATGGCAATCCAGCCGGTGAACTGGTCAATTCGGAAAACGTGCTGGTGACGCAGAACGATCCGGCATGGCAGATGCCGTCGCGATACGCCGTTCAGGCACGGATCGCCGGACAGGACATGACAGTGAATGAATCAAAAGTCCGTTCATCCGGGCAGACACTGCTGGTCTGGGACTGGTATTGGATCGACGGACACCTGGTCGCCAGTGACTATGGTGCCAAACTCTACGAAGCCCTGGCGGTGATCCTCGGTCGCGGGCAGCGTCAGGCGGGCGTCGTCCTCTACACCACAATGGACGAGGTCAAGCCTGAACTCGCCCGCAAGCGGCTGCAACGCTTTGCGGATGACATGCTGCCATCGCTTGCGGAACACTTAAACGCCATCCACTGATCACCCGCAAAGGAAGTGAAAGCGCATGTGCGGAATTGCCGGAATTTTTGATACCCGAGAACGCCGTCCAGTCAATGCGGAACGGCTGGCGCGGATGAACCAGACGCTGCTGCATCGCGGCCCGGATGATGGCGGGCTGCATCTGGAACCGGGCGTCGGTTTGGCGCACCGGCGACTGTCGATCATTGATCTGTCAGGCGGTCATCAGCCGCTGTTCAATGAAGATCAGACAGTGGTCGTGGTCTACAACGGCGAAATCTATAATTTTCAGGGCTTGGTCACAGAACTCAGCGCTGCTGGTCATGTGTTTCGGACGCACTGCGACACCGAGGTCATCGTTCATGCCTGGGAAGAATGGGGCGAGCGTTGCGTCGAGCGGTTTCGCGGCATGTTTGCCTTTGCGCTCTGGGATCGCAACCGCGAAACGCTGTTTCTGGCGCGTGATCGGCTCGGCGTCAAGCCGCTGCACTACGCGCTGACGCCCGACGGGCGGTTGCTGTTCGGTTCTGAAATCAAGGCGCTGCTCGACGATCCAACGCTTCCACGCGAGATCGATCCGCGTTCGGTCGAAGACTACTTTGCCTACGGCTACATCCCCGATCCGCGCAGTATTTTCAAAGCGGTACATAAATTGCCGCCCGGTCATACGCTGACGTTGCGCCGCGCTGACGGCAAACTGCCCGCGCCGCGTGAATACTGGGATGTCTCATTTCAGCCCAACGGCGTGACCGATCTCAGCGAGGCGACTGCTCAGGTCATCGAACGGCTGCGCGAGGCGGTGCGGATGCGACTGGTCGCCGAGGTGCCACTGGGTGCCTTTTTGTCAGGTGGCGTCGATTCCAGCGCGGTGGTGGCGATGATGGCCGGTCTGTCAGAGCGACCGGTGAATACGTGTTCGATTTCATTCGGCGATCCGCGTTTCAATGAGAGCGCATTCGCCGAGCGTGTCGCGCAACGGTATGGCACCGATCATTATGTCGAATCGGTCGATCCTGATGATTTTGATCTGATCGACCGACTGGCCGCGCTGTACGACGAGCCGTATGCGGACAGTTCGGCGATGCCGACCTATCGCGTGTGCGAACTGGCGCGCAAGCGCGTGACGGTATGTCTGTCCGGCGATGGCGGGGATGAAAGTTTTGCCGGTTATCGCCGCCATCGCTGGCATATGAATGAAGAACAGGTGAGAAGCCGTCTCCCGCAGTGGTTCCGTGGGTCGGTGTTCGGGCTGCTCGGCGCGGTCTATCCCAAAGCTGACTGGGCACCGCAGATCTTCCGAGCCAAATCGACCTTGCAGGCGCTGGCGCGGGATTCGGTCGAAGGGTACTTCGACAGCGTATCAATCCTCGACGGGCACACGCGGGAGTCGCTGTTTTCGCCGCGTTTTAAGCGTGACCGTCAGGGTTATCAGGCCGTCGAAGTCCTCAAACACCATGCCCAACGTGCCCCGGAGCATTCGCTGTCACGGGTGCAGTATCTGGACATGAAGACCTATCTGCCCGGCGACATTCTCACCAAAGTGGATCGCGCCAGCATGGCCCATGCGCTGGAAGTGCGGGTGCCGATGCTTGATCACGAGTTCATCGACTGGGTTTCAGGTCTGCCGCCAGACCTGAAACTGGCCGGAGGCGAAGGAAAATACGTGCTAAAAAAAGCGTTGGAGCCGTATCTGGGCAACGACATCCTATATCGCCCGAAGATGGGTTTTGCGGTGCCGCTGGCAAGCTGGTTTCGCGGCGCACTGCGGACACGGGTACGCGACACGCTACTCGGCGAACCGCTTAACGACACGGGATTGTTTGATCGTCAGCGGCTGCGCTGGATCGTCGAGCAACATCAGTCCGGCGCACGGGATTTCAGCCCGGCGATCTGGAGCCTGCTGATGTTCGCCGCCTTCCATCGCCAGACGGGAGCCTGATCATGCCAATCGAACTGCTGTGGCTGCTTGTGCCATGGAGCCTTGCCTTTGTCTTTCTGGGGCGTCTGCGTTCCTGTCCGACCCGGTTGAGCCAGACCGCTGATCTCAAGGTCTCGGTCATCATCCCCGCCCGCAATGAACAGGCGCGACTGCCGCCACTGCTCGCCTCGTTGCAGGCGCAGGACTATCCCAATTGTGAAGTGATCGTCGTCGATGACAATTCGACTGACGGAACGTCCGCCCTCGCCCGTGCAGCGGGTGCGACAACGCTGACCCTGACCGAAGTTCCCGAAGGCTGGCTGGGCAAGCCTCATGCTTGCTGGATCGGAGCGCAACAGGCCAGCGGCGAGCTGCTGATCTTTCTCGACGCCGATACCGCGCTTGAACCGCAGGGTCTGCGCCGTCTGGTTGCCACCTATGCCGGGGCGGGCGGACTGGTTTCAGTCCAGCCCTACCATCGCATGGTTCACGCCTACGAACGGCTGTCGGCGCTGTTTTCGATCATCATGATGGGCAGCATCCGCTCCTTTACCCTGGCCGGTCATCGCATCGCCGCCAATGGCAGTTTCGGTCCCTGCATGATCTGCTCGCGGGCAGACTATTTCCGCACCGGCGGACATCATCTGGTACGCACCGAGATCATCGACGACGTCGCGCTGGCTCGCGAGATGGGTCGCCGTGGCGTCGCCACGACAAATTTTATCGGTCACGGCACCATCTCGTTTCGCATGTATTCGGGCGGAATCCGTGATCTGGCGGATGGCTGGACGAAAAATTTTGCCCGTGGCGCGATGACCACCGACCCCTGGATGCTCCTTATGATGACGGCTTGGATTTCGAGCAGTTCAGCGACCATCAATGCCGTGTCTGGATGGCCTGCTGATGGCCTTTCCAACTGGGTCATCGCAGGTGCCGTCGCCTATGTCGCCTATGTCGCGCAGATCTGGTGGCTGCTGCGTCGGCAGGGAAATTTTGGCCTGCTCACTGCTCTGACCTATCCAGTCGGGCTGGTGTTTTTCGTGTTGATCTTTGTGCGCTCACTCTATCTCACGCTCGTCTGTAACAGCGTGCGCTGGAAGGGACGCCTGATTCCGGTGCGCTCGCCGGTCTAGCGTCGACAAGATCCGGCGCAGACGGGCGCGATTGTAACGCTGCACGAGAATGAAGGGCGCATTGGTTACTGCGCCATAGATCAGCATGACTACGCCAATCTGCCAGGGATTCCAGGCAAAAAACGTCAGCGCCATACTCCAGGTCAGCCAGTGCGAATATTCCGCTCGGCAGGTCTCTTGCGCAAAGCGATCCAGATCATTCGCATCGGTGCCGTGCAGATGCCGTTTGCAGAAGCCCCCGCGAAAAAATCCCCCGGCTTCGGGTAGTGCGTCCTTCCAGCGCCGGATCCACAGCCATGCGTAGAATTTCCCTTTTTCCTCCCAGGTATAACTGCTGCCGATCACGGGCAGCGCGACCAGCAGATGCAGCGGTAAACGATGGGCGACATAGCCTGATCCCAAATGGAAGACGATCCACAGCGTCGCGTAAAGCGTGATCAACGTCCACATGACGGCGGTTTCAATCGGCACATCTGACGCGCTGAATCAGACTGTCGCTAGGTGGCAGCATCTAGCGAGGCGGCATAGAGCGTGAGCACCCGCTGTAGATTCAGACCGCTGATCGGCTTGACCAGAAAGGCATCAACCCCGTAGGTCTTGGCCACTTTGACATTGACCATCGTGGCATTTCCGCTGACTAGACAGACAAAGGTGTCCGGCGACCAGAATTTGACCTGCTTCAGAACATCGATGCCATCCAGACCCGGCATGTCGATGTCGAGAAACACCAGATGCGGACGTTGCCGGAAAAACTGGACGACGGCCTGCCGTCCGTTCTCCGCTGCGAGGATACGATTGACGCCCTGTTCGCGTAACAGACGCACCAGCAGCTTAAGCGATAGCGACATGTCATCGGCGACCAGCGCCACGGCCTCCGACAAACCGGGGCGAGGCTGCGGCTGAAAGCGCACCGGCGCCTGCTGATCCATGCGTGACGCCGCGTCTTCCAGGCTGATCGCATCGGCAGGCGGTTGCTCCTCAGTGGTCACGCCCCGCCAACACTGACGGCGCAGCACCTCCAGTTGCTCTGGATCGGTCAGGTTCTGTCCGCGAGCGGCAAGCTGTACGCCATTTGCCAGATACAGGTGATAGGGCAACGGCTCGCCGGCAACGATGTCCGCCGCAGTCACTGGTGCCAGCAGATGAATTAGCGCCATAGGTGTTCCATCTCATCAATTAAATCAGCGACTTCATTAAAATCACCGCGCAATATCTGAAATTCCATGGCTCCGGCCAGACGGGTCAGTTCCGGCATTCCAAAATTGCTTCCAACACCCTTGATCTGATGCGCCTGACTGCGCAGTGATTCCCAGTCACCCACCTCATGGGCGGCACGCATCAGCGCCATCCGACCGGGCAGTTCAGTTAGAAATTCGGTGCGCAGACGCGCAAGTTCAGGATCGTCGTCGGCATGGCGGTCAGCGCGGACGGGCATCTCCTGCGCCTGTTGGCCAGATGGCAGATAGTGCGCTAACATTTTATAGAAGGCATCGAGATGGATGGGTTTCGGGAGATACGCATCGCAACCCGCCGCCAGGGCTGTCTCGATATCAGAGCGTTCAATATTCGCGCTCAGTGCGATGATCGGCCTGTCAAAACCGGTCAGCCGCAGTAGTTCAGTGGCATCCAGCCCGCCCATCACGGGCATCCGCATATCCATTAATATCAGATCAAAAACATCCTGCTGCGCCTTTTCGACCGCCTCCTGACCATTGGCCGCAATCTCGATCAGCAGTCCGCAGCGGCGCAGATAGAGTGAAATCAGATTCTGATTAGCCGGATTATCATCCGCGACCAGAATTTTTCCACGCAGAGCCGGAGCCCGTGCCACGCGCAGCGGACGCACCTGGGATGCCTGGGTAAACGCCTGAACATCCCAGGCCAGATCAGCCGTTGGCACCGGGCCGGTCGCCACGGTTGCAATAAAGACTGAACCTGTCCCTGGAGTGCTGATCACCTGAAGATCACCACCCAGATGTTCCGCCAGCGCCTTGCTGATCGACAGTCCCAGGCCGACGCCTGAAACACGGTTCCTGCTGGAAGGGTCGACTTGGGTAAATGGTTCAAACAGCGTTGCCAGTTGCGTTTCTTCAATACCGCAGCCGGTATCCTGCACCGAAATCAGGAGTTTCTCCTGTTCCGTGGAAAAGCTCAGGATCAAACGGACGGTGCCCGTCTGCGTAAATTTGATGGCATTGCTCAACAGGTTAAAGATAATCTGTCTGGCGCGGGTCGGATCGGTCTGAATCTTCAGTGGCAGCGGCGGCATGAAATGAACGCCAAATTCGAGACCCTTTTCAGTAGACTGTATCCGTGCCACATCAACAACACCTGCCAGCAGATCTGGCAGCGACGTCTCAAGCCGCTCCAGTGCAATACGCTGTTCCCGAATCTTTGAAAAATCCAGGATGTCGTTCAGCAGGGCATGCAGATGGCGGCCATTGCGGATGATGGTATCCACCGCCTGGGCACGTTCAACCAGTGTCTGGCGGCTGTCGATCATGGTCTCGGCAAACCCGATGATCGCCGTCAGGGGCGTGCGGATCTCATGGCTCATATTGGCCAGAAATAGCGATTTCGTGTGCGCAGCCGCCTCGGCATCCCGTTTAGCAAGCTCCAGTTCCTGCTCCCGCTGCGTCTGACTCAGATCGTCAAAGAGACCCAGATAGCCGATTCGGTGGCCTTGCGGATTCTGGATCGCCTGGATCGTCAGAATCTGGAGATACTCCCCTCCATGTTTACGGCGGTTCCAGATTTCGCCCCGCCAATGGCCATCGGCAATCAGCATCTGCCAGATCCGCGCATAAAACTCAGGCGGATGACGGTCAGATTTGAGAAACCTCGGATTCTGACCCCTGGCATCGACTTCGGCATAGCCGGTAATCCGGGTGAAGGATGGATTGACTGCGACGATACGCGGCTGACAATCGGTGAGCAGGGCACCGTCGTGCGTCAGCGTAAAGAGATGACCAGCCGCCTGGCGTAGACAGTCTTCAGCGTGACATTCCAGGATCGCTGCGGACATCAGTTCCTCTGCAAGCGGCTAAGGTGGCAGGTATCAACAGAAAGTGGATATATTGACCTCAGGCGCGTCGAGCCGCCCGAAAAAACAGCAGCGTACCCGCCAGATAACAGCCAATTACCAGTGCGGTGACGGCGGATTCATCAAGCCACTGACCAGGCCCAAACAGCAGCAGCAGCGTCCCGCAGATGGTCAACGTTGCACCCGCCAGCGCCCGGACTGAATTCACTGCGCCCGGCGTTTGCCGTTCCAATGCCCCGGCGTTTCCCTGTAGATCCGCCGTTCGCATGTGTTTGTCGTAAGCCATCAACATGCGATAGGCGATCAAGGGCAGTTCAGGAGCCTGATCAGCCACGGAATACAGGTTGCGTTTGGTGCGATCAAACAATCCCTTGATGCCGATCTGATCCTTCATCCAGCGTTCCATATACGGCTTGGCAGTCGTCCACAGATCCAGCTCAGGATAAAGCTGGCGCCCCAGTCCCTCGATGTTGAGCAGCGTTTTTTCAAGCAGCACCAGTTGCGGCTGGATCTCCATGTTGAAGCGTCGTGCCGTCTGGAACAGACGCACCAGAAAGTGCCCGAACGAAATCTCAGCCAGCGGTTTTTCGAAGATTGGCTCACTGACAGTGCGGATTGCGCTTTCAAATTCGTCAACACGGGTGCCGTGCGGCACCCAGCCGGATTCAACGTGCAACTCAGCGACGCGCCGATAGTCACGCTCGAAAAAGGCCAACAGATTCTCGGCCAAATAGCGCTGATCCTCGGTGGTCAGGGTGCCAACAATCCCAAAGTCAATCGAGATATAACGACCAGAGGGTTCCACGAAGATGTTGCCGGGGTGCATGTCGGCATGGAAAAAATTATCCCGAAACACCTGGGTAAAGAAGATCTCGACGCCGCGCTCGCCGAGCTGCTTCATGCTCACGCCCTGCGCTTTGAGTGTCTCGACATCGCTGACCGGCGTTCCGTAAACGCGCTCCATCACCATCACGTTCGAGCGCGTCCAGTCCCAGTAGACCTCTGGGATATAGAGCATCTCGCTGTTCTGCCAGTTGCGCCGAATCTGCGAGGCATTGGCCGCTTCGCGCTGCAAATCCAGTTCATCGTAGATGGTTTTTTCGTACTCGCGCACCACCTCGATCGGACGCAGACGCCGGCCTTCCTTCCAGTAATGCTCGGCAAGCTGGGCGACGGTGTACATCAGACCCAGATCCTGGCGGATGGTGCGTTCAATGCCGGGGCGCAAAACCTTGACCACGACCTCGGTGCCATCCTTCAGGCGTCCAGTATGCACCTGTGCAATCGAGGCGGACGCCAGCGGCGTGGCATCGAATTCATCTAGCACCTCATCGACTGAACGCCCCCACGCCTTTTCGATCAGGAGACGCGCTTCGTTGCCATCGAATGGCGGCACGCGATCCTGGAGCTTGGCCAGTTCAACCGCCAGATCATCCGGGAGCAGATCGCGCCGGGTGGAGAGAATCTGGCCAAACTTGACGAAGATCGGGCCTAGGTCTTCCAGTGCCCGGCGCACCCGCACCGGATAGGCGGGCAGATCGCGTTCCACCCAGTGCCAGGGCAATAGATGCTTGATCCAGCGCAGCGGTCGAAACAGATGGGTGGCAAGGACGACTTCATCCAAACCATGACGCAGCAGTATCCAATTGATCCAGAAAAGACGCAGTGCCTGGCGGGGTCCAATCATGGCTGACGGCCAGACTCCGCTGCCTGGTGCGCCAACTGTTCGACACGAGCGGCAATGCGTTCGCAGTCATCACGCAGGGAATCGACCTGGGTCAGAAAGGCATCGACCTCATCGCGGGTCGGCACCAGCCGCCGCTCGTCTTGCAGGTATGCTTTCAGATCTGCCGTCAAGGATTCAGACGTGCGCTGTCCCCAGCGTTCGGCAGCCTTGAATTGGTTGCCGATCTGACGTGCGAAGGGATCGCCGATGACACGCGCCAGTTGTTCTTCCCAATCCACGTCCAGGCGTGCGAGCGCGGCGTTGAATGACTGCGCCAGCGCCGTATCGCCGGTGATTTCCACCTCGCCTGACATCAATTGCGATTCCCTGTGTTCGGCCATGCCCATCCGTGCCAGGCTCAGTGGCGTCCCCCGAATGAGACAGTCTGGCGCGGCGTCGTAGGTTCCGAAAATCTGTAATCCCTGAGTGTTCGGGATGATGATCACGCGGGTGCCAAAGCCTTTGACCTCGATGGCGATGAGCCGACCGGCAAGCGCCGCGAAGCCCGCCGCGCCATGGGGATCGAGCGCGATATAGCGATTGACCGCTTGTTCGATCACCGCTAGCAGCGCATCGGGAATCTGGAGTCTATCGTTCACAGCTTGTACCCCCGATGGATGGCGACGATGCCACCGCTGTGATTGAAGTATTCACAACGCTCAAATCCAGCGGTTTCCATCATCGAGCGCAGGGTGTCCTGATCCGGGTGCATCCGAATCGACTCGGCCAGATAACGATAGCTGCCGGGGTCATTCACCACCAACCGCCCCAGCGTCGGCAAGACCGAGAAGGAATAGAGATCGTAGACCTTGCCCAGCGATTTGCTGACCGGATGCGAAAACTCCAGGATCAGCGCCCGTCCGCCCGGTCGCAGCACCCGATACATTTCTTCGAGCGCGGCCTGTTTATCGGTGACGTTGCGCAGACCAAAACCGATGGTGACGCAATCGAAACGATCATCATCGAACGGGATTTTTTCGGCATTGATGAGCGCGTAATGCAGATTGCCGACGCGACCGCGATCCAGCATCCGTTCGCGCCCCTCAGTGAGCATGGAAGCGTTGATGTCGGACATCACCACGCATCCCTCAGCGCCGACGATCCCGGCGAAACGGTCGGCCAGATCACCCGTTCCAGACGCCAGATCCAGCACCCGCTGCCCGCGACGCACGCCAGCCAGCTCAATGGCATGACGTTTCCAAAGACGATGGATGCCGAGCGACATCAGATCGTTCATGAGGTCATAGCGCGAGGCGACTGAATCAAACACCTCGCGCACCCGTGCCGCTTTCTCGGCAACGGGCACCTGCTGATAGCCAAAATGGGTCGTTTTATCATTGGACATAGCGGCGTCCCCGGTCTCGATATAGGCGGATAGGCGACAGGAACTCGCCCGACACGATGGGGAGCTAGTTTACACCAAACCCGGCAGGCATAGCTTGAGGCGCGTTGGCGTGATCTGTTTCCCGTCCTGACTAATCACGGCAGGGGTCGAAAACGGCGAGATGGGTTGCGTGAGTGGAAACGGCAGAGCCGAGGGCGATGCTTGCGGATGCGATCAACGCTGATGCGTCCGAAAAGCCTTTGCCAGAAGCAAGCGGGCGGGTTTATGCTCCAACGCGCCGATAATGCATACGGACACATAAGATGTCCGATGGCGCTGACTGTTTGAAGCGGTTAGGCCGATTCTGTCTAATACGGCAAACGTAGAATCTGTCTAGTACCAGAATGACGTATTCTGTCTAATTCACTGTTAGGTATAAACAAGGAATCAGCAATGACTATTCTTGAATGGGTTAGAGAAGATACTTTAAAAAATAAACAAATAGAAGAATCCGTGCTAAAAAAGCTGTCGTTCGATGAGAAAAAATTTCTTCTTGGCGCTATCAATGGTGTAATTGATAGGAATCACCCAGCTTGGTTACTATCAATCGAAAAAAACAAGATAAATAAAGAAAATAAAAAAATTGGAATTTTGGAACTACTTTTCATAGTTGGAATCATTATATCTCTCATCTTAGCCGCTTCCAAAACAGCAGGATGGGGTTTTTTTATCATCATCTCAGCTTTTTATTTGATGGCAAAAGCAATTTTTTTACTTTTTTCGATTACCAAAAGAATTATTTTTACTAAAAGTAAGTAAAAAGCCCAGTTGGAGGATAATAAATGTTCCCGCTAATTCTTGTTGGATATGCATTGCGAGTTGCCATTCATTATATTAAAATTGCATTTGATTCTGGGAATGCAGCTTATAGCTCTTGGGAAGAGCACCAGCAAACCTCTATCCTTAATAATCTTATTCGAGAAGAACACCAGCAAACTTCGATCATTGAGAGTCTCGTTCAAGATGGACACCATCAAACCCTATTACTCGAAGGGCTTCAAACCTCCCTCGGATTAATTATGTCAGGCACTATTTTACTTTCTGGTTTGTCGGTTTTTTCTTTAATTAAAATTAACCAAATTAGCAAAAATATCCGTCAATTAAGAGGAGATGTTAAGCATCTCTCCTCTCAAGTTGATCGTGGGTTTTGGGATTTGAAGAATTTTATTCAAGAACGCACAGATTCAGTGATCGACTATCAATAGAGTTGAATTAACGTAGTTAATTTTCGATAAAATACCAAACCATTTTTAGTTAACACGGAAACAGCGCAATGAAAATGACAACTTTAGATTTAAAGCAAGACAGGCAGTGGCGAGCGACTGTTGGTATAAGCAAAGAGC
>CAIUAY010000269.1 GCA_903897335.1 uncultured Chromatium sp.
AGCGCCTCAAACGATAACCCTTTGAAAACCCGATTGGCGTAGGCCGTTTCGGCTCTGGCTCCAGCGCAGGTAGCTGCACAAGTCGCTCAGCAACATATTGATATAAAAAGAAACGCTACCCCCTGAAATCAGGGAGATCCAGCGTGGATTGATCTGCCTGACTGAATCGGCTCCGCAAACTGAATGCCTGCTGGTAGCGCGATGGTCATGCTCAGTGGCAGATGGTCGGAGAGCGCATAGTCGATGACCCGTGCGCTCACCACTTGCAGCGGCTCGGAAATCAGGATGTGATCGAGATTATGGCGCGGACGCCAACTGGGGAAGGTCTTAAGTTCGCAATCCAGCCCGCGCATCCCGCTCTGGCAGACCATATAGCGCAAACCCTTGGAATTGCAGCCGCAATTGAAATCGCCCATGAGCACCAGATAGAGATGTTCGGCGGCAAGCGCCATCAGATATTCCAGTTGTCGGCGTCGCGCATGCCAACCAAGTGCAAGATGGAGAATGGCGACCGCGAGGTCAGAACCATCAGAGAGCGGAAATTCAGCGACAATCACGCCGCGCCCAGGAAGTCCAGGAAGTTTATGCTCGGTAATCTGGCGCGGGCGCAGACGACTGAGAAGTCCGTTGCTGTGCTGGGCAAAGGGCGCCAGATTGCGGTTGACTTGAGAATACCAGTAGGAAAACCCAGCATATCTGGCAAGATATTGAATTTGGTCGATATTAGCGCTGCGTAGGCTACCAGCGTCGACCTCTTGGAGACCGACCAGATCAAACTGGTGCAGGAGTTGCGCGATGCGGGTCAGATTGACCAGGCGTTCAGGGTGGGGAAGGATGTGCTTCCAGCTATTCGTCAGATAGTCGCTGAACTGACGGGAACGGATGCCGGCCTGCACGTTGTAACTCAACAGTCTAAGCTGCTCAACAGGTTGGATTGCCGCATCGTCGGAGGTCGATTGACTCATGAACGGAGGCTTTGGGTTGAGCTGGTGGAGCGACATGACGGGGCAATCGACGCCTGCCCCGTCATGTTGTTCCGGGAGTGGCTTACTTCGTCAGACCCTGAATATACTGCGACACGGCGGCAATCTCCTGATCGGTCAGGCGGACGGTGACGCCACGCATCATGCCGTTGGGATCGTTTGCCCGTTCCTGCTTCTTGAAATAGCCCAGCGTCTGCTTGACGTAATCGGCATGCTGGCCGGCCAGACGGGGGAACTTCGAGATCCCCTGACCCATGCCTGCCGGTCCGTGACAGCCGCTACAGGCCGGAACGCCGGTTTCCGGGTTGCCTGCGCGATAGATGACTTCGCCCAGCTTGGCCAGTTCAGGATCAGCGACGCCGCCGGACTGATGCTGACTGGACAGGTAGGCCGCTACATCGGCGATTTCCTGATCGGTCAGTGGCTTCGCCATCGGTGTCATCTGGATGTTGTAACGGTTGCCCGCTTTAAAATCCATGATCTGCTTTTTGATATAGTCGGGATGCTGGCCGGCGAGTTTAGGCCAAATCGGCACGAGGCTATTGCCTTTCGGTCCATGACAGGCCATGCAGACGCTGTTGACCTTTGCTTCGCCCGCTTTGAGATCTGCCACCGGTGCCTTGGAGGCCGCTCCCTCGGAAGCCTGGATGGTGCCTGTCGCCAGAACCGCTGCTACCGACACCGTTATCAGCCAAGTTTTCATCATCGCAAGTGCCCAATCTGTTCGGGGTTCGTGGCCGCGTCATCTTCTGCGTCGACGAACGGCCGGTGGGTTTGATTTATTTGGAAAACCGGCGATATATATCAGATATTTGGCATCTCAGTCAAACCTTAAACTGGTGCCAGACTCAGAACCTGGTCGCCGGAAACAGAGACAGGCATTTTGCCGAAACGTTCATTAGGTTCGCTTTAAGGATTGTCATGCCGGTCGCAAAAATGCGGAACACAGGATGCTTCAGGTATCATCCATGCGCAAGGTTCCTGCGTTTTGCCTAGAGCGACAGGATCAGCGCGTCATCCTGAGGATCTCTTCCGTGCTTGAACTGATGATTGCCGGCGGCTGGGTGATGTTACCCCTGGTCGTCTGCTCCGTAATTGCGACCGCCATCGTCATCGAACGCGCCTGGGCGCTGCGCCGACGGCGCATCATGCCGGACAATCTGGTGACACACATCTGGCGCTTGCACTGTAACCAGCAGTTGACGCCCAACAGCATCGAGACCATCCGTCAGGGATCGCCGCTGGGTCGCATCCTGGCGGCGGCGCTGGTCAACCGTCACCATTCGCATGAGGTGATGAAGGAGGCGATCACCGACACTGGCCGACAGGTGGTGGCCGACCTGGAGCGATTTCTGAACACACTGGGAACCATCGCGGCCATTTCGCCACTGCTCGGACTGCTGGGCACGGTCATCGGGATGATTGACATGTTTGACGTGCTGACCGCCGCTGGCAACAACAATCCCACGTTGCTGGCGGGCGGTGTCGCCAAGGCGCTGATCACCACGGCGGCTGGTCTGTGCGTGGCCATCCCAACCCTGATGTTCCACCGCCATTACGATGGAACGGTCAGCCGACTGGCGCTCGACATGGAAGCACAGGCGCTACGTCTGGTCGAGGTCATCAAGGGCGAGCGCGAGGAAGCGGAGGATCAGGGATGAATCTGCGCCCTCGCACCCGTCGCTCGGCAGAGATCAACATCGCTGTCACGCCGCTAATTGACGTGATCCTGGTGCTGCTGATTTTTTTCATGGTCTCGACCAATTTTAAGGACGAGTCGCGTCTGCGGGTGCAGTTACCGGAAGCCCAGGGCGAGTTGGCTCCAGCCGAGTCGCCAAACATGATCCGCATTACTATCGATCAAGCGGGACACTTCTATGTCAATGATCGGGCGTTAGCGGATGCGACGCCGCAGAGGTTTGCACAGACGCTGACCGCTACATTCGGCGCACGCCAGGCCGCGCCGGACACGACCGTGCTGATCCAGGCGGATGCCAGTACCCCGCATCAGGCCGTGATGACCGCCATGGACGCCGCCAGTCACGCCGGATTCAATCGCATCGCCTTCGCTGCGACCCAGCCTCATCAGCCCGCACAATGAACTCGATCCCAATGCATCAGGACACACTCACCAGCGCAGATGCCCAGGCGATCTATCGTCGTTTGCTGCATTCTGTCAAACCGTACTGGCGGATCTTTGTGCTCTCCATTGTCGGAATGCTGGTGTTTGCAGCGACCGAGCCGTTATTCGCCGCCATGATGAAACCGCTGATCGACGGCAGTTTCGTCGAACGCGACGAAAACATGGTGCGACTCATGCCGTTCCTGCTGGTTGGTCTCTTTGCCGTGCGCGGTGTGGCTGGATTCATCAACACCTATTTCCTGAGCTGGGTTGGACGGCGGGTGGTCGCCGATCTGCGTCAGGAGATGTTTGCGCATCTGCTCCGCGCCCCGACGCGCTACTTCGATAACCAGGGTTCAGGCCATCTGCTGGCCAAGCTCACCTATAACGTCGAGAACGTCGCCACGGCGGCGACCACCGCCGTCACCACGCTGGTGCGGGACGGCTTCACAGTGATCGGGCTGATGGCCTTCATGCTCTACATCAACGCCGTGCTGTCGGCGATCTTCCTCATCATTGGGCCGGTGATGGCCGGTGCCGTCAAATACGCCACCAAACGCTTCCGCAGTAACAGCCGACGCATCCAGGATCGGGTCGGCGATCTGACCCAGGTTGCCCAAGAAGCCATTGAGGCACATCGCGTGGTCAAGGCGTTCGGCGGGCAGTGGCGCGAAGCGCAGCGTTTCAATGCCATCAACGAAAAGACCCGCTCGCTCCAGATGAAGATGATCGCGACCGAAGCCGCGAGCGTGCCGCTGGTACAGTTGATCTCAGCAGCGGCGATTGGCCTGGTGGTCTATCTCTCGACCATGCAGGGACTCAAGGAAAACATCTCGGTCGGCACCTTCATGTCCTTCGTGGTCGCCATGGGTCTGTTGCTCCCACCGGTCAAGCGGCTGACCTCGGTCAATGCCCAGCTACAGCGTGGCATCATCGCCGCTGAAAGCCTGTTCGAGCTGCTCGATGCCGACGAGGAAATCGATCAGGGGAACCGCACGCTTGATCGCGCCGAGGGGCGGATTGAATATCATGGCGTCAGCCATCGCTATTCTGCAGATAAACCGCTTGCGATCCAGAGGCTGGATCTGCTGGTTGAACCGGGCGAAAAGGTCGCGCTGGTCGGACGTTCCGGCAGTGGCAAGACGACGATCGCCAGCCTGCTGCCACGCTTTTACGACGCGACGGCAGGCGAGATCCGGCTTGACGGCATCCCGATCCAGGAACTGACGCTAGCCAGCCTGCGCGCCCAGATCGCGCTGGTGAGTCAGGATGTGATTTTGTTTAACGACAGCATCGCCAACAACATCGCCTACGGTCGCGCCGCGCCGCCAACCCGTGATGAACTGGAGCGTGTCGCCGCCAGCGCACATGCGCTGGAATTCATTCAGGCACTGCCCCAGGGCTTCGACACCCTGATCGGCGATCGTGGCGTGATGCTTTCTGGCGGTCAACGCCAGCGTCTTGCCATTGCGCGAGCCATGCTCAAGGATGCGCCGATCCTGATTCTCGACGAGGCGACCTCGGCATTGGACACCGAGGCCGAGCGCCACATCCAGGCGGCTCTCGAAACCCTGATGGCGCGACGCACCACGCTGGTGATCGCCCACCGGCTGTCCACCATCGAAAATGCTGATCGCATTCTGGTCTTGCAGGACGGGCGGATCGTCGAGCAGGGCCGCCATGCTGAACTCCTCGCGCTCGGCGGCTATTACGCCCGCCTGCACCGGCTCCAGTTCCATGACGCTTGATTCAAGCACTGCCGTCCTCAGTTTGACCTGATGTTCGGGCGTCATGTTGGTTCAGACGGCTTATACGGGATGTTTACAATGAATGATTTCAGCGCATTCGACATAACGCTCTCCAGCGGCATTGCCGCTTTCGAGTCAAAACAGTTCTCACGGGCGACCGGCCTGCTGGCTCCGCTGGCTGAACAGGGTAGCGTCGATGCCCAATACCGGATGGCGATCATGGCTCAAAATGGCCTCGGAATGCTGCCGAACCCGCTACTGGCCTACAGCTATATGAAAGCGGCGGCCAAGGCAGGGTTTGGACTGGCACAGCATGGCCTGGCTTTCATGTACATGCAGGGCGAATGCACCGACAAGAATCCGGCAAAAGCGGTGGAATGGTTCAGGAAGGCGGCTGAACAGGGTCTGATCGGATCAATCACGACCCTGGCGCTGATGTATGAAGAAGGCAGTGGCGTCGAAGAAAATCAGGAAGAAGCCAACCGGCTATACCGGCTGGCGGGCTTCGATGAACGCGAGCCGCGCTGTTAATTGAATGCACTGCTGACCTAAAACCACTGCGCGGGGATACCATTTCAGCCTGAATCAGCGTATAGTTTCGAGCTGCGTTGCCGGGGTGGCGAAATTGGTAGACGCATCAGACTCAAAATCTGACGGGGGCGACCCCATGCCGGTTCGATTCCGGCCCTCGGTACCAAGTTTAAATAAAGGGTTAGACGGAAACGTCTAACCCTTTTCTTTTTTTCTTCTAACTCAGACGAGTCAAATCACGGCGGCGGGCAAAGCCCAAACCAGCGAGGCCAATGCTGAGTAGCGCGAGCGAGGCCGGTTCAGGAACCCGGCTGGAGTCAGCCAGAATACTCACGTTATCAACACCCTGATTGAAGTAGCCTTGATTGTCTACTTCACCAAATCGCAACGTGTAGGTGGCGCCGGCAGTGAGTTGTCCGGTGAGGTCGAACTGATAATGAATGTAGGGATTCGGACTGTTATTGACGGGAAGCGTACTACCCGGCGCAACCAGATTCGCCACGATATCCGCCGCTGCGGTCGAAAACGCACCGGCGGAGGCCGTCAGGATATCCACGCGGGCGTGCTGGTTCGCGCCTGACATGTAGTCCAGCCCGGACGGATTGACGACGGTCGTGCTGCCAGCCCAATTATTCATAAACATGTCAAACGATAGCCACACCGACGTAGTGCCGAGCGCGACGGTAAAAGACTGCTCAAGACTGTAAGCGCCCCCGCCGAGTTGATCGGTGACGGCATAGAATAGACCTGTGGCGGAGCCAACTGTGGGATGCCCTGAGTCAGTGGTCAAACCGTCAGCATTGTCGATGAACAACGCACCCAGACTCCCAGTCTGACTGGTTGCCGTCCAGCCGGTGAAGTTGCCAGTTTCAAAGCCGCCGTTGCTGATGAGTTCAACCGGCGCGGCGACAGCCCAGCCAGAGGCCAGGGTTAAACCGAGGGCGAGCGCAAATCGTGATGTGTCATGTGTGCGTTTCATCAGAAATAGGGCGTTGGTGCATAAACCTTCAGACAACGGCTAAGCTGGCGGTCGTTTCAGCGGAGACAGTCCCCAGACATGTCATCGACAGTTTCTGAAAGTGGCGAAGACGC
>CAIUAY010000270.1 GCA_903897335.1 uncultured Chromatium sp.
CGCCATTTCCGCACGGTGGCGCGATTCAGGTTGTATTCGCGCGCCAGTTCGCGCTCCGATTTCGTCGAGGCGCGCAATTCCTGACGAATCGCGGGCGTGGTGCGAGCGTTGCGATGCAGGTTCAGAGTCATGGTCAGGGGTCCCGTCAGGTCGGTGATGGCGTCGTCGGCAGTAAGCGCTTGGTCGTCCTCAGCTCATCGCGGAGTGTGCGCAGCGCCTCGCGGGCCTGGAACAAAGGATAGCTCCTTTTCGGGATATAATCCAACGGGACGGAACAGGTAGACCTGATCACTGAAATGTGTGATGAGCTGGGTTGCAACCTGGTTGGCCAGGTTGTTGCGTGGATCGTGCATGGTGTGCAGGATGCCCTCGATCCGCAGGGATTCATGCGGCTGGAGCGAATCTGTTCGATGGTGTCGAGCAGCGAGGAGAGCCCTCCAGCGCATAGTATTCGCACTGGATCGGAATCAGCACACCCTGGGCGGCGACCAGCGCGTTGACCGTCAGCATATTGAGCGAGGGTGGACAGTCGATAATGACCAGCTCATAAGCACCCGCTGCACTCGCCAGCACCTTGGACAAACGCCGTTCGCGGTCGGGCGAATCGAGCAGGCCGATCTCGGCGGCGGTCAGGTCAGCGTTCGCGGGCAGCAAGTCGAACCCGGGTGCTGGTTGGTCAATTCGCTTGAGGCAGTCTCCGGGAGAGATGTCACTGAGCAGCAGATCACAGATGCTGTAATCCAGATTATGTTTGTCAACGCCACAACCCATGGTGGCATTGCACTGGGGATCGAGATCCACGAGCAGCACGCGATGCTTCATGGATGCCAGCGAAGCGGCCAGATTGACCATTGTCGTCGTTTTGCCGACACCGCCTTTCTGATTGGCGATTGCGATGATATGAACTATGGTCGGCTCAATCACTCCGGATTTCAATCAAATGACGTGTCACGTCAAGGAAAGGAATGTGCAGGCGGTGGATGGTTGCGGACGGCCATGTCTGGCTGTCTGTCGCGTCATCGGGATGGCGCCCTTTCATGATGAGCAGCCGACCGGGTTGTGTGAGCAGCCCGGCTTTCAGCACCGGCAAAATCTCGGTATCGGCGACCGCACGGCTGACGATGGTACTAAATTTTCGATCTGGCCGGTATGTCTCGATGCGCGCCTGCACCGGCACGACGTTGGCCAATTCCAGATCTATCACCACCTGACGCACGAAACGGATCTTCTTGCCGTTGCTGTCGAGGAGCACGAAGCGGCGTTCTGGCACGACAATCGCTAGCGGCAGCCCCGGCAACCCCGCGCCGGTACCGATGTCTAGCACGGTGTCGCCATCGAGATAGGGCAGGATTGCAAGACTGTCGAGCAGATGCCGGGCAACCATCTCCAGCGGATCGCGGACGGCAGTCAGGTTATAAACCTGATTCCAACGCACCAGCAGCGCCAGAAATTGCAGCAGCCGCTGGTGTTGATCTGCCGTCAGGGTCAGCCCAAGCTGCTCGGCACCCTGTCTGAGTCGCCCGGCAAGCAGCGCCGAATCGGCTGTGATCGGCGTGTTTTTTTCTTTCATTATCAACAGATTGACTGCCGTTTGAGATGAATCAGCAGCAGCGACACTGCTGCCGGCGTCACGCCCGGAATCCGTGCAGCCTGACCGACCGTGACAGGTCGCACCCGCTTGAATGTCTCGCAGACTTCTTTAGACAGACCACGCACCCGGTCAAAATCAAAATCAGCGGGCAGGGTTTTGATTTCCTGCTTGCGCTGACGTTCGATTTCGTCGCGCTGGCGCGTGATGTAGCCGTCATAACGCGACTGGATCTCTAGCTGCTCGCTGACTTCAGCCGCCACCGGCTCTGGCGGCTCGCCGATCAACTGCCGGACGCCCTGATAACCCACGTTTGGACGCGCCAGCAGATCCAGCGCCCGCGCTTCACGGCGCAGCGGTTCGCCGAGCACCTGCGCGGCCAGCGTCTGATCGACGCTCTCCGGTCGAACCCAGATCTCACGCAACCGCTGACGCTCGCGCCCAATCGCCTCGCGTTTTGACTCAAAATGCCGCCACTGCCCATCGCCGACCAAACCGAGCCGCCGCCCGGTTTCAGTCAGACGCAGATCGGCGTTATCTTCGCGCAAGGTCAGACGGTACTCTGCGCGACTGGTGAACATGCGATACGGCTCATTGGTGCCGCGAGTGACCAGATCATCAACCATCACGCCGAGATAGGAGTCATCGCGGCGCGGTAGCCAGGGTTCACGCTCCTGAGTCTGCAAGGCGGCATTGGCTCCAGCGAGCAACCCCTGCGCGGCGGCTTCCTCATAGCCGGTGGTGCCATTGATCTGACCGGCGAAAAACAGTCCGTGCAAATAACGGGTTTCGAGCGTTGGCGACAGATCGCGGGGATCGAAGAAATCATATTCGATGGCGTAGCCAGGACGGGTCAGGTGTGCTCGTTCAAACCCCATGATGGAACGCACCAGCGCTTCCTGAATATCGTATGGCAAGCTGGTCGAGATACCGTTTGGATAGACTTCGTGCGTCTCAAGACCTTCTGGCTCGACGAACACCTGATGCGAGGTCTTGTCGGCGAAACGCACGATCTTATCTTCAATCGACGGACAATAACGCGGACCGACACCTTCGATCACGCCGGTAAACAGCGGCGAGCGCGATAGCCCGGAGCGGATGATGTCGTGGGTGCGCTCGTTGGTCTGGGTGAGATGGCAGCTCACCTGACGCGGATGATCCAAGGCGCTGCCGAGATAGGAAAACACCGGCACCGGATCATCGCCGGGTTGCGCGGCCAACTGGCTGTAGTCGATGCTGCGGGCGTCGATTCGCGGCGGCGTCCCGGTCTTGAGCCGCGCAACCGTAAACGGCAGTTCACGCAGACGCCGCGCCAGCGCATTGGAGGGTGGATCACCGGCACGACCGCCCTCATAGTTGGCAAGACCAACGTGAATGCGTCCGCCGAGAAAGGTGCCGACTGTGAGAATCACCGCCCGCGCCCGGAACCGCAGTCCCATCTGGGTCTGGACGCCAATGACGCGATCCTGTTCGAGGATCAGATCCTCGACAGTCTGCTGAAACAACGACAGCCCCGGCTGGTTTTCAAGCGCGACGCGCACGGCCGATTTATAAAGAGAGCGATCTGCCTGGGCGCGGGTGGCGCGCACCGCCGGCCCCTTGCTGGCGTTGAGGATGCGGAACTGGATGCCACCATGATCTGCCGCCCGCGCCATCAGTCCGCCAAGTGCGTCGATCTCCTTGACCAGATGGCCTTTGCCGATGCCGCCGATAGCCGGATTGCAGCTCATCTGGCCGAGCGTCTCGATGTTCTGGGTCAGCAGTAGCGTCCGCGCCCCGCACCGCGCTGCCGCAAGCGCCGCCTCGGTGCCCGCATGACCGCCACCCACCACCACCACATCATATTGATCGCTTGCAAACATGACCGGACGCCTGAGCCAATGAAGCCAATTAGTCTAAACCAAATCAGTCCACCCAACCGCAGTCTTCCCGATACCATTCTGGACAGCGCCCGCGCTGTGATCCTGGGCAAGGATCGTGAACTGCGTCTGGCGCTGGCCTGTCTGCTGGCGCGTGGACATTTGCTGATCGAGGATCTGCCGGGCGTGGGCAAGACCACCCTCGCCCATCTGCTTGCCCGTCTGTTGGGTCTGGATTACGCACGGATTCAGTTCACCAGCGATCTGCTGCCGGCTGATGTCATCGGCGTCTCAGTTTATGACCGTGCCGCTGAAAGTTTCCGTTTTCATCCCGGCCCGATCTTCTCGCAACTGGTGCTGGCCGACGAGATCAACCGCGCCACGCCCAAGGCGCAGAGCGCACTACTGGAAGCGATGGAAGAGCGCCAGGTGACGGTCGAAGGCGAAACCCGCCCGCTGCCAGAGCCATTTTTCGTGATTGGCACCCAGAATCCGCTGTTTCAGGTCGGCACCTTCCCGCTACCTGAATCTCAGCTCGACCGCTTTTTGATGCGCATCCGGCTGGGCTATCCTGACGCCGAACAGGAAAAGCGGCTGCTTGCCGGTGAAGACCGGCGGATAATGGTGGCGCGTCAGGCACCGGCACTGACTAACGCGCAACTGCTGACGCTTCAGCAGCAGGTGACTGAGATCCATGCCGCTCATCCGATCATTGATTATGTCCACGCCATCCTTCAGTTCACCCGTAGTTCAGATCGCTTCGTCTACGGATTGTCGCCACGCGCCGGGCTGGGCATCCTGCGAGCCGCCAAAGCCTGGGCACTGCTGGCAGATCGCAACTATGTGCTTCCAGAAGACGTGCAGGCGGTCTTACCGGCTTGCGCCGTACACCGATTGGTCGGCGGCGAGGCGGGACAACGGATTGGAGAAGACGAGATCGCCACATTCATTCTCAAGCATGTGCCGCTGTCAGTATGAGCAGAACACCGATGGCGGTTTCTGTACGACAACGCTTTGAGAACCTGCTGCGTCGCGTGCCGGTTGGCGTTGACGGGGTGGCACGGGTGGGCACACGGCAGATCTATATCCTCCCGACCCGCACCGGGCTGATGTTCGGGTCGGTGTTGCTGGTCATGCTGCTGGGATCGCTGAATTACCAGAATAATCTCGGACTGCTGTTCACGTTCTTTTTCGCTTCGGTTGGGCTGATAGCGATGCACCATGCCTGGTTCAATCTGCTCGGACTGGCGGTTCAGGCGCGAAGTGGATCGCCGGTGTTCGCTGGAGAAACCGTGACTGTCGAGATCAGGTTACGGGCAGAAGGACGCCGCGCCCGCCATGACATCCAGGTGCGCAAAGATCAGAGGACGGCGCTACCGGTGCATGTCCCCGGCGGAACTCAGCGGCTGGTGTCGTTCGGTTTGCCAGCGACCCGGCGCGGACTGCAACGGATCGCGGATCTGACCATCGAAACCCATCATCCGATGCAGTTATTCCGCGCCTGGTGTTATGTCGCCACAGACGCCACGATCCTGGTGTATCCAGCACCAGCACGCCATGCGCCCGATCCCGTCCATGATGCTGGCGATGCGCGGCGCCCAAATCGCAGCGGCGGCGAGGGGGCGGATGATTATCTCGGTTCACGCAATTATCGCCACGGTGATTCACCGCGCCAGATCGACTGGAAGGCGTTTGCCCGTGAACGCGGGCTGGTCGTCAAACAGTTCGGCGGCGATCAGGGACAGGACGTCTGGATTGACTGGTCGCGCCTCGCCACGCCTGATCCTGAACGCCGACTCAGCCTGCTGACGCGCCAGGTGCTAGATGTCAGTGCGTCCGGCGTGCGTTTCGGGCTGCGTCTGCCCGGCACCACTGAAGGACTGTCGCAGGGCGCGACGCATGTCCAGCGTTGTCTCACCCGACTGGCGCTCTTTGACCATGCGCAAACAACCACTCTGCCCCGTCACTGAGTCGCCTGATGCCAAGCAGGTGCTGGCGCTCAGTCTGCTGGTACTCGCCACCGGCCTGCCGCTGGTGCGCTATCTCCACTGGCAGATCAACGCCTTTCTGTTGCTGCTGTTTGTTGTCCGGCTGTTCGGACTGCGCTGGCGCATGGCCATCCCCGGCGCCTGGCTGCGGGTGCTGCTGACTCTCGCCGGAACGGCCAACTGTCTGTATGCCAATCACACGCTGGTCGGTCAGGACGGTGGAACGGCGCTGTTCGTGACCATGCTCGCGCTCAAACTACTGGAACTGAACACCCGGCGCGATCTGCGCCTGACTGCCATCCTGACCGGCTTTCTGATCGTCATCCAGTTTCTGTTTGACCAGTCATTGCCACTGACGATCTATCTTGGCGCGATGGCTGTCGGCGCGGTGGCGCTGCTGGTTGATCTGAATGGCGGTCTGGGCGATGCACGGCTCCGCTCGACTCTGCGCGTTGCCGTCAGTCTGTCGCTTCAGGCATTGCCACTCACGCTGGCGTTGTTTGTTCTGTTCCCGCGTCTGACCACGCCACTCTGGAGTCTGGGGCTGGATTCGGAACAGGGGACGCTGGGGATGTCAGACAGCATGGAACCCGGTGCCATCAGCGAACTGGTCGTCAACGGTGAACTAGCCTTTCGGGTGCGCTTCGATTCCACGCCACCCCATTCCGATCAACTTTATTGGCGCGGTCCGGTGCTCTGGGAGATGGACGGACGCCGCTGGTCGCCTGGATCGGTAACGCTTCCGGCTGATGGTGCAGACAACCCCAAACTGGAGCAATTCGCCAATCCCATCGCGTATGAGATCGTCCTAGAGCCAACCCACAAGACCTGGCTGTTTGCACTCGACATGCCGGTGACAGCACCTGACGACGCCAGCATTAACCGCGATTTTCAGTTGCTGTCGCGCCAGCCGGTCAACTCCGCTAAACGCTACCGGGTGCGTTCCGCGCTCGACTACCGCACCGCCGAACCTAGCGCCAGTCTGCGTCAGCAAGCACTACAATTGCCGGACAACATCACCCCACGGATGCGCGGGCTGGTAGCAGACTGGCGGAGCCATGCCGACAGCGACTGGGCGCTGGTACAACAGGGGCTAGCCTTCTTCAACCGCGAGTCATTCCATTACACATTGCTACCGCCAAAGCTGGGCAAAAATCCGGCGGATGAATTCCTGTTTGAGACCCGCAGTGGTTTTTGCGAACACTATGCCAGCAGCTTTGCGCTCCTGATGCGCATCGCCGGTATTCCGGCGCGGATCGTGCTTGGCTATCTTGGCGCCGAAACCAACCGGATCGGCGGTTATCAGATGGTGTGGCAGTCCGATGCCCATGCCTGGGTTGAGGTGCTGATTGCCGGACGCGGCTGGGTACGGGTTGACCCCACCGCCGCTGTCGATCCCTCGCGGATTGACAACCGCAGCGCCACTCGTCTCCTTGGCGCCGCCAGCCCGGTGCGTTTCAGTTTGGATCAGGCCAGCGCAGTCTCGCAGTTCGTGCGCAGTCTGCGGCTACTGGCCGATACACTGGACGCGACCTGGCAAAACTGGGTGCTTGATTTTTCGGCGGCAGATCAGTTTGCACTGCTGGATCGGCTAGGACTTGGCGATTTCGAATACGGTCTGGCGGTGCTGATGGTGCTGGCGGTGTCCTTGACCTTAAGCGTTATCCTGCTGGCGCTGATGCGTGACCGCTCAACGCCTGAACCACTTGACGCGCTGTATGCCCGCTTTTGCCAGCGCCTCGCTGCCGCCGGACTGCCGCGCCGGGAAACTGAGGGGTCAAGTGACTTTGGGCATCGGGTGATGCGACAGCGACCGGATCTGACCGCTGCCGTGAGCCGCTTTCTCGCGCTCTATCTTCCAGCACGCTTCGGCTCTCATCCTCGGCCCGCAACCATCCGGCTGCTTGCGCTCCAACTGCTCGGATTTCATCCCAAATCCGCGAAACGCAACGCTTAAAGACAGTGAGAGTCTGACAGGAACCTGACTGTGCGATTCAGCCGGACGGTTCAGCCGGAGACAGCAGCGGCGGATGTCCGCCGCGCCGACGCAGCCAGTTGAACGCACCGAGAATACGCGGATTGCCCGCGATGCGACGCTCCAGCACGAATTTCCCCGGAAAATCGCTCAGGATCAAACCGATGACGATGGTCAGCAGCCCCTGCCCCGGCAGCACCAGCATGAGGATACCGAACAGGATGAGCATCCAGCCCAGCAGGTTTTTGACCACCCGCAGTGCGACATAAGCCAGCGGCGAACGTTGACGTAACAGGCTGCGATGACGCCGGGGATCGGTGAAATAGTCTACCGGTAGACGCGACACCAAAAGCGGCAGCGCCAGCAGCGAGCCGATGAAGGTGATGACAGACAGCACCGCGAGTCCGATGGTCAATGCCGGATGGCTCTCGACCCAAGTTAGGAATGCCGCGAACATCACTGCCCCCTGCCAGCATGCAACGCAGCCGCCTGAAGGGTATTTTCAAGCAGGCTGGCGATAGTCATGGGGCCAACGCCACCGGGAACCGGGGTGATCCAGGAAGCACGGGCGGCACAGCCGGCAAAATCCACATCGCCGACCAGTTTGCCATCCTCCCCCCGGTTGATGCCGACATCGATGACGATGGCACCGTCCTTGATCCAGTCGCCCAGCACGAAGCAGGCGCGTCCGACAGCGGCAACCAGCAGATCCGCGCCGCGCACTTTGTCGGCCAGATCACGGGTGCGGCTATGACAGATGGTCACGGTGCAGCGGGCAGCCAGCAGTTCCAGTGCCATCGGGCGTCCGACGATGTTGGACTGACCGATAATGATGGCGTCCAGTCCGTCCAGACGCTGACCGGTGTGCTCAAGTAGAGTCATCACGCCCTTGGGCGTACAAGGTCGCAACAGTGGCATCCGCAGCGCCAGCCGACCGACGTTATAAGGGTGGAAACCATCGACATCCTTGGTTGGCAGGATGCGCTCGGTCACGGCATCAGCGTCTATCTGCTGCGGCAGGGGGAGCTGAACTAGAATGCCGTCGATCTGCGGGTCAGCATTAAGCTGGTCGATCAGTGCCATCAGTTCAGATTGGCTGGTGGTCGCGGGCAGTGTATGCAGTTCAGAATGAAAGCCAACCTCGGCGCAGGCGTTGCTCTTATTGCGCACATAGACCTGTGAGGCCGGATTCTCGCCGACGAGAATCACCGCCAGTCCTGGCACCCTCTTCCCAGTGGCGCACAGTGCCGCAACCTGTGTCCTGATGTTCTCGCGGATTTCCGCCGCGATGGCCTTACCGTCGAGTCGATGTGCAGGCATGGCGATGTGTTCAGAATCCTGTGTCAGTTCGCTTAAGTCACCATCATAACGACCGGGGCGATTGATGGAAATACACGTTAGAATGACGCTATGACCTCAGCCTCACCTGCCACATTCAATCCATCGACCACCCCTCCGGCTCGCGTCATCGTCGGCCTCTCCGGCGGCGTTGATTCAGCGGTCGCCGCGCATCTCCTGCTTGAACAGGGCTATGCGGTCGAAGCACTGTTCATGAAAAACTGGGAGGAAGACGACCGGGCGGGCTACTGTGCTGCCGCTGAAGATCTGGGCGATGCACAGGCGGTTGCCGAGCGGCTCGGTATCCGGCTGCATACGGTCAACTTTGCAACCGAATACTGGGATCGGGTGTTCGCTGAATTCTTAAGCGAATATCAGGCGCTGCGCACACCCAATCCCGATGTTCTGTGTAATCGAGAGATCAAGTTTACCGCCTTTCTCGATCATGCCCTCAGTCTGGGCGCGGACGCCATCGCCACCGGTCACTATGCGCGGATCATGCAGGATGCAGAAGGCTATCATCTGCGCTTGTGCGCCGATACTGAAAAAGATCAGACCTATTTCCTGCATCTGCTCGATCAGGCGCAACTCGCTCGCGCCATCTTTCCGCTGCATGACCTGACCAAACCGGAAGTTCGCGCCATCGCTACGCGGCTCGGTCTGCGCAATGCGGCAAAAAAGGACAGCACTGGCATCTGTTTTATCGGCGAGCGACGTTTTCGGGAGTTTCTAGCGACGTATCTGCCACCGACGCCGGGGTCAATCGAAACCCCGGACGGGATGCGGCTCGGCGAACATCAGGGGCTAGCCTATTACACCATTGGCCAACGGCAGGGTCTGGGGATCGGCGGTATCGCCAATGCCCGTGAGTCGGCCTGGTATGTCGCTGCCAAGGATCAGGCACGTAACGCATTGATCCTGGTGCAGGACAGCCAACATCCGCTCTTAATGTCAGACGGACTCGACGGCCTGTGCCCGCACTGGATCGCCGGACGTGCGCCAGCACAATTCCCTTTTCAGTGTCAGGCACGTCTGCGCCATCGTCAGTTATTACAGGACTGCGAGATATTTAGCATAGGCGACGTTGGTTGTCGGGTCAGCTTTCGGCTGCAACAACGCGCCGTGACGCCGGGACAATCGATGGTTTTTTACCATGACGGTGAATGCCTGGGCGGCGCGGTGATCGAGCGCGGCTGGAATGCCTGAAGCGTTGCCGGGAATGTTCCTGGAGACAAATCAAACTTCTTGATTAACGTGATTTCTGTTTAAGAATATTTTTATATTCAATACGATAAACTGATTTTTAGTGAGATTGAGAGACGGCTTGGTGAGCTAGTCCGTGTCAGCGACCAAGGCCGCGAGGGCATTGACCATGGCATTCATAACGCGGCGGTGGCGGGCGCACAATCTGCTGGCTGTTCTTGCGGATCCGGTGCAAACCGCACTCCCGTTGTTCGTTTAGGCAGGCGCCGATTCAGCTCGAACACCAGGTTCCCGCCCAGCAGCGTCCAGACCACGCGGCCTTGCATCGCCTGACCCAGAAATGGCGAGTGATAACCTTGGCTGATCAACGTGTCAGCCTGTGGAATCCAGGTCGCATGGGGATCAAAGATGCAGATGTCGGCAGGAGCGCCTAGTGTCAGATGTCCCAGATTCCGGCTCAAAATCCTAGCAGGACTGACGGTCAGGCGCTCGATCACGCCCGCCAGATCCAGCACGCCATCGGCAACCAGACGCAGGGCGAGCGGTAGCAGTGTTTCAAAGGTGGAAATGCCGGGTGCCGTCTCCGGGAACGGCGCGAGCTTGGCGTCTGCATCGTGCGGCTGGTGGTCGGAGCAGATGGCTGACAGGTCGCCGTTCGCCAGCGCAATGCGCAGTGCGTCACGGTCGGCGCGGGTGCGCAGCGGTGGGATCAGATGATAATTGGCGTCGAAACTGGCGACATCGGTGTCGGTTAGAAAGAGCTGATGCAGGCTGACATCGCCGCTGGCACGGATTCCACGGCGACGCGCATCAGCCAGCATCGCCACGCCACGCGCCGTTGAGAGCCCGCGAAAATGGATCTGTGCCCCGGTCTGTTCGGCCAGTGCCAGATCGCGAGCGACCGCAACGGTCTCGCTGGCCTCGGGGATACCAGGAAGCCCTAGTCGCGTACTTATCAGTCCTTCGTGAACACAGCCGCCTTCACTGAGATCGGGATCCTGCGGATGAAGAAACACGTTCAGTCCAAAAGTCGCGGCATATTCCAGTGCCCGCCGCTGAACCTGAGTGTTGCGGATCGGACGATCAGACTGACTCAGCACCGGACAACCGGCGCGTTTAAGCGCGGCCATTTCAGTGATCTTGCGCCCTTCCAGTCCCTGGGTGACGGCACCGGCTGGCAGGACACGGGCAAACCCCAGACGTTTAGCGGTCTGCTGGATAAGCTGGGCGACGGCGGGGGTATCGATCACCGGAAAGGTGTCGGGCGGGCAGCAGAGCGTGGTGATGCCGGATGCTGCGGCAGCGCGGGTTTCGCTGGCGATGGTGGCCTTTTGTTCGTGTCCGGGTTCACGCAGACGGGCGCACAGATCGACGAAGCCGGGACAGATCACCAGACCCTGAGCATCGAGGATACGGCTGGGTACAAAACCGTCGGGAGTGTCACCGATGGCAAATACCCGACCGTCGGCAAGGTGTAGATCAAGGATGTCGTCAATGCCGTTGGCAGGGTCGATGAGCCGACCATGACAGAGACTCAGACGGGGTGGATGTGTCATGCCGTGTATTCCCGCTGACTATTGAGGTTTTGGGTGCCCAGACACATTGACATGACCGCCATGCGGATGGCGATTCCGTTACTGACCTGCTCGAGGATCACCGAACGCGAACCATCGGCGACCTGTGAATCCATCTCGACGCCACGGTTGATTGGCCCCGGATGCATGACGATGGCATCCGGGCAGGCGACGGACAGGCGTTTTTCAGTCAGGCCGAACAGATAGAAATATTCATGTTCGCTGGGCAGTAACGCGCTGTTCATGCGCTCACGCTGGATGCGGAGCATGATGACCACGTCGACATCACGTATGCCTTCGCGCAGGTCATGGAAAGCACGGACGCCAAAGGCGTCCTCGACATGGCTGGGTAGCAGAGTGCGCGGGGCGATGACCCGGATTTCGGGGACGCCGAGCGTGGTCAGCGCCAGAATCTGGGAACGGGCAACCCGTGAATGCAGGATGTCGCCGACGATGGCCACGCGCAGTCGGGTGAAATCGGGTTTGTGCCGACGGATGGTGAACATGTCCAGCATCCCCTGGGTCGGGTGCGAATGACGCCCGTCGCCGGCATTGATGATGCTGACATGCGGATTGGCATGGGCGGCGATGAAATGCGCGGCACCACTAGTGGCATGACGCACCACGAACATATCGACATGCATCGCTTCCAGGTTGCGTAGTGTATCGAGCAGCGTTTCGCCTTTGGCGGTGGCCGAGGTGGAGATGTTGAGGTTGAGGACATCGGCTGACAGGCGCTTGGCGGCCAGCTCGAAGGTGGTGCGGGTGCGGGTGCTGTTCTCGAAGAAGAGATTGGCGATGACTTTGCCACGGCACAACGGGACTTTTTTCACGGCTTGCTGGGCAACGCCGAGAAAGCCTTCGGCACGGTCGAGGATCTCGACCAGGAGTTCCCGGCTCAAGCCATCAATGGTAAGAAAGTGCTTGAGATTGCCCTGTGCGTCAAGCTGCGGATGCGGTGCGCTCATGGTGATGTCAGGCTGGTGTCTGAGGTGCCGTCCGGCGCGGTTGGCAGGAGTGACAGGACGTCCCTGGTCTCAGATAGAGTGGCGGTTGTTTTTGGTGTTTTTTTGGGGATCTGTCCGAGCAGCCGCAATGGCACAGGGCCTGCCAGCTTGATCTGTTCAGCCGGTTCAAGCTGCACCTGCAAACCGGCGACATCGGGCGTGATGGGCAGTTCACGACCGCTACGTTCGACGAGTGTTGCCAGCATCACCGACGCTGGTCGGCCATAATCGAAGAGGACATTAAGTGCGGCGCGAATGGTGCGTCCGCTCTGGATGACATCATCGACCAGAATCAGGTGACGGTCATCGACTCCCACCGGCAGATGGGAGGGTCGAACCTGTGGATGCAGACCGATACGGGTGAAATCATCACGGTAAAATGAAATGTCCAGATGCCCGAGCGGTTCAGTCAGGCCAAGCCCGCGATGTAGTCGTTCCGCAACCCAGACGCCGCCGGTATGGATGCCAATCATTAGCGGGTCGGCAATGCCCTGTTGCGCCAGCCGTCTGGTGAGTTCCTCCACCATTCTGACAAACACCGCGTCGATTTCAGCGGCATCTTTCCAGATCACGGCGTGAGAGGCGTCAGGGGAGTTGATCTCAGGGTTGCTCACAAAGCCAGGTTTCCAGAATCAGGGCTGCCGCGAGTGCATCAACGGTTTCCCGGGTGGGTAATTTGTGGCCGGGGCGGGCGCCGAGCTGATGGCGGGCTTCGATGGATGTCAGACGCTCGTCGATCAGATGCACCGTCAGACCATAGCGACCATTGAGTTGCCGTGCAAAGCGATGCACCCGTGGAGACCAGTCGCATTCAGTGTCGTCCATGTTGAAGGGCAGGCCGACGACCAGTGCATTCGGCTGCCACGCCTTGATGAGAGCGGTGATGCCCGACCAGTCCGGCTGTTCCTGACGGCTGCGAAGCGTCGCCAGAGGGGTTGCCGAACGCGTCACCATCTGACCGACGGCCACGCCGATCTTGCGCAGGCCAAAATCGAAACCGAGCAGGGTTGTCATGCGTCGCTGCCCGGTTCTAGGCGTGTCCAGCCTCGCCGCTGAGCAGGTTGAGATCGACCACTCCAAGGAGTTGCGCGGCTCCCATCCAGCGCGCGCCGTGTGGCATACGGAAGATGATGTCATTACTGGCCGGCCCATTGAGCCAGGCATTGGCACCCATTTCCTGTTCCAGTTGGCCGCTGCTCCAGCCGGCATAGCCCAACGCGATCAGGATGTCCTGTGGTCCATCGCCACTGGCGATGGCTTCCAGGACATCACGCGAGGTGGTGACGCTGATGTCCGGCGTAATGACCAGAGTCGAGTCAAATGAGAGATCGGCGCTGTGCAGCACAAAACCACGATCAGTCTGAACCGGGCCGCCCTGATAAACCGGGAACTCGCGCACCCCCTCATGCTGGGTGGGAATATTGAGCTGGGTGAGCAGTTCACCGAGCGTGACATTGAGCGGGCGATTGATCACGATGCCCATGGCACCCTGGTCGGTATGCTCGCAGACATAGGTGACGGTGCGCGCAAAATTCGGATCCTGTAGACCCGGCATCGCAATCAGGAAGTGGTTGGTGAGTGAGGTACTGTAAGGCATGGTTGCTAGTATCCTGATCGGCGCACGGCGAGGCAAGTAGAAACGAGCGGCATGTCTGCCCGAGCAGTTAGCACGTCGCAACCAGTTTGTCAGCTGCTTTCAGCGTTCCCATCCAAGCGTGCCTCCGCGCATGAACTGCCAGGTACGGATAATGTCGAGAACATCGGTCTCGGCGGCAATGTCTGGTGGAAACGCAGCATAGGGTGCTGCCAGCTCAACGATCGAAATCGCCGCCTGGTCGAGTTCGTCAACTCCAGAAGAACGAACCAGACGGATGTTTTCAACGCTGCCGTCCGAGCGCACGGCGACATGCAGGATCAGGTTGCCGTAGAGCCGTTTTTCCTTGGCAGCCTGGGGATAATTGAGATTACCGATGCGCTCGACCTTGCGCGCCCAGGCACCCAAATAATTGGCATAACGGAATTCGCGGGTGCTGGCGCTGATGGATTTGCGCCGCACCCGCCTCGCGTCACGCGCCGCTCGTGCCTCCAAACTGGCGTTCATGTGTGCAATTTCCTGTCCCTGGCTGGCCAGGATGCGCGCCGTGTCGGGTGGTACCTGACGTGGAGAGAGTGCGTCGGGCAGCGGCTGGCGCTTCGGTTTGGGGCTGGCTTGGGTGGTCAGCACGGACGGATCGTCCTCTGAGAGCGTCACTCCGGGCAGTGCCTGAGTGACCTGCGCCGGGATGGCCTGGGGGGATGACGGCGCGGGTGCGGGCGGCGCGTCGGAAATGCGCTCCGGGCGCGTCTCTTCGATAGCCTGACTGGCCACTAGTTCCGCAGTGGGTGGCGGCTGTTCCACTGAACTTGACAGGGCGGCGTCACCATATAGCGATTCACCGGCCTGATTCTGTAGTGAACGGACAGCGTCCGGTGGAGGTGCGTCCGCCTGTGCCGTTTCATGTAGAATCAGGACTTCGAGCGCTGTCTCTGGCAGCGGCCTGGGCTTGGGTAGGACGGGAACCGGCACCAGAATCAGAAGCAAATGGATCAGCAGCGCCAGGCCAAGCGCAGGGATGAAAAACGGCGTCGAAACATCACGGAGTGGCGTCAGGCTAGGCGGAAACTCGCTGGATCGCGTGGGTCTCAGTCGAGTCGTGGTCATAGGTGTGCGTGAATCTGGAGGCTGTGGCATGTGCCAACGCGGCAGTCAGGATCAGCCCGCGTTGATCGCCGTGCGGCGAATCAGATGCCGCTGGATGCAGTCCATCAGATCTCCGGCAATGTCGAGCCCGAATGCGGCATCCAGTTCACGGATGCAGGTGGGACTAGTGACATTGATTTCGGTGAGAAAATCGCCAATCACATCCAGCCCGGCAAACAGGATGCCCCGCGCCCTGAGTTCAGAGCCAACCTGCGCGGCGATCCAGCGATCACGCTCGGTTAGTGGGCGAGCTTCGGCGCTGGCACCGGCAGCAAGGTTGCCACGGGTTTCGCCGGGCGCGGGAATCCGTGCCAGACAGTAGGACACTGGCTCGCCGTCGATCATCAAGATGCGTTTGTCGCCGTCGCGGATCTCGGGGACGAAGCGCTGCGCCATGCAGAACTGTTGTCCATGAGCGGTCAGGGTTTCGATAATGACGCTCAGGTTGGGGTCATCCTGATGCACCCGGAACACCGATGCGCCGCCCATGCCGTCGAGCGGTTTCAGGATGATGTCGTTATGTTTGGCATGGAAGGCACGGATGTCAGAGGCACGGCGGGAAACCAGCGTCGGTGGCGTACACTGCGGAAAGCGGGTGGTGAAGATCTTTTCATTGGCATCACGCAGGCTCTGCGGATGATTGACGACCAGACAGCCTTCGCGCAACGCCTGTTCCAGCAGATAGGTCGAAAAAACATACTCCATGTTAAATGGCGGATCCTTGCGCATCAGCAACGCATCGAGCTGGGCGAGCGGGCGTGTCTCAGCTGATCCCAGGCGATACCAGCCATGCGGGTCGTCGGTGACGTGGATGGGGCGCAGGTGTGCCATGGCGCGACCATCAGACAGATACAGATCCGCGACTTCCAGATACCAGGGCGACCAGCCACGTCGCTGCGCCGCCAGCATCATGGCAAAGGTGCTGTCTTTTTTAATGTTGATGGATCCGATTGGATCCATCACGAAACCGATATTGATAGACATGTCGTTGAGTGTACTTCAGCCCTGTGTGGCTTGTCAGCGGGATTCACGTTCAGGCTTGCAAGCCAAATCGCTTGGTTCTAGGATCAACGGGAGTTTGCGACAATGGCGGCCATGCCATGAACATCGACGTGTCACAGTGATCGTGGTACAACGCTGGCGATTAGCATCGCCGTTTTGCGGTGCGGACGCGGGTCGTCTGTGTGGCGGATAATGGACGGGCTATGATGGACAATCTTGACTTACATGGTGCCAGAATCCTTGTCATTGACGACAGCAAAACGATCCGGCGCACGGCAGAAAACCTGCTAGTGAAAGCGGGCTGCGAGGTCTGCGTCGCGGAGGATGGATTCGAGGCGCTCGGCAAGATCGTCAGCTTCAAACCCGAGCTGATCTTTGTCGATATCATGATGCCACGACTTGATGGCTATCATACCTGCGCACTGATCAAGAGTAATCCCGCGCTGCGGCATACGCCGGTGGTCATGCTGTCAAGCAAGGATGGACTCTTTGACCGGGCGAAGGGTCGGCTGGTGGGAGCGCAGATGTATCTCTCGAAACCCTTTACCGGGGATGAACTCCTGCATGCGGTGCGGAGCCATCTACTCCAGGCTCCGCGATTTCGTTCAGGGGAGGCGGATGGTCAGGCTCCTTTGGATTCCTGAATCTCAGTCAGCAGTCGGGTGGCTGCAAACCGCTGTCACCCAATGCCTTTCCGTTCATTAAGCATGGATCATTCGACGACCAGCCCCTAAGGCACACCATGAGACGTTTATACCCTAACTCTAACGCGCCAGAGCAGGACGGGAGTGTTGCCGCGACAGGCGTGACGGTGCTGGTGGTCGATGATTCGCCCACGGAAACACGCATTCTCTCGACAATACTCACCAAAGCCGGGTATCAGGTTGCGACCGCTGCGAATGGCGAGGACGGTGTCGCAACGGCACGCCGCATCCATCCAGACCTGATCCTAATGGACGTCATCATGCCTGTTCTCAATGGTTTCCAGGCGACCCGAATGCTGCGCAGCGATGCCCAGACCGCCGCCATCCCGATCATCATGGTGACGACCAAAGACATGCAGACCGACCGTACCTGGGGATTGCGTCAGGGGGCAAATGATTATCTGGTCAAGCCTGTGGATCGCCAGCTTCTGCTTGAACGGATACGTCTTCATCTGGGTTCCTGACGCAACATGGCGCGTACCCATCGCCCCCGCACTGACCTGCATGCCCTGATCCGCGATCTCGATGCGCGTTGCCGTGCGCGCGCTGCCGGATTGCCAGACGAGACCAAGCCGCAAGACAGTTGGGCGGCAGTGCTGTTCCTGGTGCGTGAACAGCTCTTTTTGACACCACTTGATCAACTTGCCGAAGTACTTGAACTGCCCCGGGACATCACGCGGGTTCCCGGAACCAGTCCATGGTTGATCGGGGTCGCTAACCACCGTGGGATTCTGCTTCCCATTTCGCATCTTGCCGCATTCATTGAGGGAACCCAGTCGTCACTGGGTCAGCAGCGGCTGGAATCAGTCAAGGATCGCCGCCGCGACGCCCGCGCCCGCGAGCGTGTCCTGGTGGTTCGGCAGGAGGAACTGCCCTGCGGTCTGATTGTCTCCGAAGTCATCGGAATGCGTTACATCAAGCGAAGCGATCGGGTTGCGACGGTTCCAGAAGGATTGGGCGCGGCTAGAGGCTATGTCGATGCATCTTTTCTGCTCGACGCGACCCCGATACCGGTCATCGGTCTGATGCGCCTGATGGCTGACCCGCTGTTTAATACAGCGACTGCCTGAAACGTCGGCAGACGGCCATGACTGAAGCGCTCGGTTTGACCCGAGACGACATGAATCATCGTATCGACAATTAACGCACCGGGAGTCGGCGCCAGATGGCGAAGCCAATGAAGATAATGTTCGGAAAGACGGCGAACGGAAGATCCCTGGGGGTCTTCTTTGGTGGATCGCAGTGGACGATGATTCTGCTGTTGATGACCGCGTTACTCTCAGCGGCGCTGGCCTTGTCGATCTATTTGAAGCTGGGAGCTGTCGATGACATCCATTCCGGTCAGTCGTTGGCCGCGACAGCACAGAAGACACAGGTTCAGCAATTGGTGCGTTTAATCCGGGACGGATTGCATGGCAATCCCGATACGCTGAAACAGATGCGCCAGATTCATGATCAATTGCAACAGAGTCTGGCTGATCTGGTGGGTAGCGCTGACAGCAGTCTCGCGGCCACCACGCTCAGGATCAACCAGTCCTGGGATGCGCTGGGCACCGGGACGGCGCGCATCCTGGCTGCGGCAGATCATCTCGTTGACCTGCGTCAGCAGCTTCTGGCACTCAAGGGGCTTTTGCCACAACTTAATGAGGCCATGGCCAAAGTGTCAGGCCGGATCGTCACTGAAGGCGCGAATCCAGCGCAGGCGTTTCAGGCTGGACTACAGTCAGCCCGTCTGGCTCGGATGGATGCGGCGCTCGATCAGTTCATGTCAGGTGGTTCACAGTCACTTCAAATCCGCGAGACCTTTTCATCTGAAAGCAAAGACTTTGCTACTTCGCTAAACAGTCTGTCCGAATTGGCTCAGGGCGGTTCTTCCAATTTCCGCATAGCGATGGAGGAGGTGCAGCGACTGTTTGCAGCGCTGCGGACATCCAGCGGTCTGGTTCTGGAACTGATGCAGAGCGTCCAGCCTGTCCTCGATCTGCCACCGGTGCTGGATGCCGCTGGTCTTCAACTGGAATCCGCGCTGGATGCGCTCATCGCCGACTATCGAGGAGCCGGGCGTCACTTCAACATTGCCGGATTACAGATCGGCTCAGGCGCTATCCTGCCCTTTGCAGCGCTTGCACTGCTGAGTTTAACGCTCCTTATTTTGCTGACCTTGCGCGATGCCCGGCATCGCGAAGAATTGTCGCGTGGCCAGACCGTGCGCGATGAAAGCGCGATCCTGCGACTGCTGGATGAGATGGGCGATCTTGCGAACGGCGATCTCACCGTTGAGGCAACCGTCACCGAGGAAAAGACTGGAGCCATCGCCGACGCCATCAATTATGCGATCGAGGCGCTGCGCAGTCTGGTCACAACGATCAATGCAACCGCCACGAGGGTGACGAATTCAGCCCAGAAAAGCCGGCTGATCGCAATGCGTCTTGCGGAAGCCAGCGGTGTGCAGTCGATGCAGATCACCCAGGCGTCAGCGGCGGTGCAGTCGCTGACCGTGCAGATTGATGAAGTGGCGCGCAATGCCGGTGAATCCGCCGAAGTGGCCTCGCGGTCGGTTGAAGTCGCCGGACGCGGCGCGCAAACGGTGCGCGATACCATTGCCGGCATGGACGCGATCCGCGAGCAGATTCAGGAGACCTCTAAGCGCATCAAACGTCTTGGCGAGAGTTCGCAGGAAATCGGCGAGATCGTCGAGCTGATCGATGATATCGCCGACCAGACCAATATCCTGGCGCTGAATGCCGCCATGCAGGCGGCGATGGCAGGCGATGCTGGACGCGGCTTTGCGGTGGTTGCAGACGAGGTACAGCGTCTTGCCGAACGTTCGCGTAACGCCACCAAACAGATTGAAGTGCTGGTGCGCACCATCCAGGCGGATACCAACGAGGCGGTGAGCTCCATGGAAGCTAGCACCACCGGCGTGGTCGAGGGTGCCAATCTGGCTGAAAATGCGGGCGAAGCGCTGCGCGAGATCGAGAACGTCTCGGCCTATATCGCCGATCTGACCAAGCGCATCTCCGATTCGGCACAACGTCAGTCCCGGCAATCCGCCGAGATCAACGACACAGTGCAGGCGATTCGCGCCATCACCGAGGAAAATACGGAAGGCACCCGTCGGGCGGCGGATTCAGTTGAGGAACTCGCAAACCTGGCCGTTGAATTACAGCAATCGGTCGCGGGTTTCCGGCTTCCCTGACGGATAGGCTCACCATCGACTTGACGAGTAGCGGGCCTATGGCAGAAAAGCAGTTGGTTGAAGGTCTGAAATGGGTCAGAAGCGAGATCGCCACGACTCTGCGCCCGGTGCGCGACATAGCCGATGCCGTTGATGCGTCGCCGGATCTGGCGGCGGCAGTCTCAGCCCTGGATCAGGTGCATGGCGTGCTGCTGGCGTTGCGACTGCCGATCCCCGCGCAACTGGTTGAGGCGATGCGTCTGCTGGCCGAAGGTCTGCGCGATGGCCAGCTTTCGGGTGAAGCCGTTATCATGCTGCTGGGAGAGGCGCTCACCCGGTTGAGCCAGCATCTCGACCGATTGGAAGACGGCATCAATGAATCGCCGTTGCGTCTCTGGTCGATCATCAACGATGTCCGCGCGGCAGGTGGCAAGCCTCCGCTCAGTCAATCCGAACTGCTCAGTCTGGCTGCCACGACGGCCAACAGTCAGATGACGCCTGACGCTTTGACGCTGCTGGCCGAAGAGGTGCGACGGGTACGTCCGCAATATCATCGGTATCTGGTTGCCTGGTATCGGGGCGATCCTGACAACCTGAGCCTTGCCCATCTTGAAAGCCTCTTCCATCATCTGCGTGACACATTCAGGGACGGCATCTTCGCTGACCTGTTTCAACTCGCCGGGCTTTTTGCCGGGGCGCTGCGCGACGGACGTTTACCCACCCACCCGCCAACACGCACCCTGATGGGTCATCTCGACTGGGTGCTCAAGCCACTTTCGCTGCAACCACCCCAACATCCCGATGCCGATGCGCTGTCTGTAATCGGGCACCTGATCAAGGTGCTTACCGAAGGAGGTATCCACTCATCAGAGGTGGCGCCGCTTCAATCCTGGTATGGATCGGATGACGCTGGCCTCTTCCCTGCCCTGGAGATGGAGCCTGACAACACGGCGCGTACTGAGCTGGCGATGACTCTGCTTGGCGAATTTGCTCAACTCAAGACCGACTTCGACCGTCTGGCCTGCGCTGAACAGATGGATCAGGCAACGCTGGATCGCTTCAGCGATCAATTGCAGGGTCTGTCCAAAACGCTCGACATGACCGCTACCGACGAGCTATCGCAGCGTCTGCACGCGCTGGCCGATGATTTCAGTGGATTGACGCTGGATGCGATCAATCAGGCACCGGGGCAGCTTGAATCACATGCCATGGAACTGCTGGAGATTGAGTCGCTTCTACTTGCCCAGGCCGGGTCTCGCGCCAGACAGCGGAGTGCCCCGGCGCTGGATTTTTCCGAACTCACCGCCGCCACCCTGCGTGAAGCCGGTTATGAGCTGGTGCGCGTCAAGGAGGCGATTGCCAACTGTCATTTTGAACAGATGCCGGCTGCACTGATGCCCGTCCGGCAGTATCTTGCCAGTATCGCCGGTGCCTTGACGGTTCTGGGCGAGCTGCCCGCCGCACAGCTTGCCGGGATGATTGGCGAACTGGTGCAGCAGCGTTATGTCAAGCCTGGACACACCCCAGCCGACAGCGAATTTGAACATCTCGCCGATGCGGTGGCGGCACTGGAACTGTTCATCGGACATCTACAGGAACCCGTGCCATTTGGCGCCAGCTTCATCGAACGGGGCGCTCAGGCGATTGCAACACTTCAATCTGTCCCGGATGCAACCCTGAAGTCACTGCATCTGGAGATCAAATCTAAGCCTCCGGTTGCGCCTGTTCTGGATGTCTTCATGGCAACAGGCGCACCTCCCGATTCCAGACTGACGCTTGATTCGGTGATCCATCTTGATCTCAGTGATTCACGAGAGGCTCAAACGCCCGCCCGATCCATTGACGAGGAACTCTCTGGACTGCATGAGAGCGCCTCTGAACAGAGCCGGGATGACACCGAGTTTCTCGATATTTTCCTGGAAGAAGCCCGCGAAGAAACCACTTCGGCGCAGATCCAGTTTGCGCGATGGAAATCCGATCCGCAGGATGCCAGCGCGCTCGCCACGCTCAGACGCAGTTTCCACACACTCAAAGGCAGCGGTCGTCTGGTGGGCGCGCTACAGGTCGCCGAATTTGCCCAGGCGATCGAATTTTTACTCAACCGTCTGATCGAAGAGCAGTTCCTGCCTTCAGATGAGATTCTGGACTGCGTCGCGGATGCCGTGCGTCTCCTGCCCGATCTGCTGGCCGCAGAATCCGAAGGGCATGAGTTCGACACCATGGCGGTCGTCGCACACGTCAATCAACTGCGAGCGATGCCCCGTCTTGAGATCGCCGCTGCGCCAGAAGGCGAGATCAGTTCTGCTGCATCAGCGCGGATGCCGGAGCAGCCGGACGCGGATCTTCTGGCCAGGGTCACTGACCATGACAGTCTCTTCGCGGACGATGATGAGCTGCTGCACATCTTCCAGGATGAGACCCATGAACATCTCGCTGAACTCCATGCCTTTTTACAGCGAGCTGATGCCGGAGATGCTCACATCGACGATGCACTTCAGCGTGCGCTGCATACCCTGACCGGCAGCGCACGCATGGCTGGAATCGATTCCATTGCCATCGTCACCAAGGGACTGGAGCAATCCATCAAACCGCTGCTGGCATCGGCTGATGCCTTGGATGACGTGCGGCTGGATCTGCTCAGGCGCGTGATTAACGGGGTGCGGGCGCGGGTCGAAGAGCTTCCCGAATTGGGCGCGGGAGCCGTCGCACTGATCGCGCTGGCCGACGAGATCGCGCAACTGCCCTCGCCGACACCGAGAGTTCTTGAACCGGATATTAGCGATCACAGCATAGCTGACATCGCAGATGCGCTGATGCCTCCAGACCTGGCTGGCCTCGCGGTTGTGGCTGGCGCTGAAGACACCGCACTGGACTCGCCAGCGACCAGTGCAGACGCGGTTGCCGAAGTGTCTGAAGAGCCTGGCGCTTTGGACATGACGCTGTTCCTGGAACTACCTGAAGACAGTGCCATCGTCGCACCAGCCGCCGCTGTCATCGTGGGAGAGACCGGCGAAACGGCGCATCCACTGGCGTTCCCCGATACTTCTGAAGAGACGGCTGTCACTGAGGAAAGGATCACTGGCAGCGCGGTGGTTGACGAACGGCTGACAGCCGTCCCGGCACTGACCATCACCACCGAACCACTCGCCACAGACACTCAATCGCTTGAACGTGCCGTGACCGAACCATCCCTGGCTCTCCCCGGAGAGTCAGGCGATGCCATGCCGCCTCCTGACCCGGAGCTGGCGGCGCTGTTTCTGGAGGATGCACGGGATCTGCTCGACAATCTGGATACCCAGTTCCGTGCATGGCAGTCAAATCCGCAGGATCTGGGAACGCTGGATGGCATCAACCGGCTGCTGCACACACTCAAGGGGAGCGCACGGCTGACCGGGCTGCGTTCCATTGGCGATCTCAGTCATGCACTGGAAACCCGTCTGAAGTCGTTAAGCGAGGATCAAGAGGATGTCAGCGCGACCACGCTGGAACTGACCCAACGCGCCGTGGACAGCCTCTCGTCACAGGTCGACGCCCTGGCGCAGGGGGCGCTTGTGCCACGGATGACCGGCCTGATCGCTACGCTCGCGCAGGGATCGCCAGATGTCGCGTCAGAGATCACGGTAACGGATCTGCCGCCCGGATCGCATAACGGGGCAGACGCATTTGCCGATCTGGTCAAGGCCAGCAAGGAGACATTGCTGGCTGAGACTGGCGCGACGGAAAGCGGTGCCGCTGTCCCGGCCAGCCCGCAGATCCGGGTGCGTTCTGATCTGCTGAACCGTCTGGTCAACCATGCCGGCGAGATCAGCATCTATCGTGGGCGTCTCACCCAACGCAACGGTCTGTTAGGTTTTGGACTGGGCGAACTGGATCAAACCGTGGTGCGTCTGCGCGATCAGTTGCGTCTGCTGGAGATCGAGACCCAGACGCAAATCATGAATCGTTTCGAGCGCGACGGCGACGCTACTGAATATGATGGCGAATTCGACCCGCTGGAACTCGACCGCTTCTCGCGTCTCCAGCAGTTGTCAGGCAGTCTGGCCGAAACCGTCAATGACTTGGTCAGCGTCAAGGAGATGCTGGGCGGCTACCAGCGCGAGTTCACCGATCTGCTGACGCAGCAAGCGCGTCTGGCCGATGATCTTCAGGATGGTCTGCTGCGCACCCGGCTCGTGCCCTTCGTGCAGGTGGTTCCGCGTCTGCATCGTCTGGTGCGCCAGACCGCTGACACGCTTGGAAAATCAGCGCGTCTGGAGGTGATCGAGCCCGAAGTTGAACTGGATCGCACGATTCTGGATCGTCTGGTAGCACCCCTGGAACACCTGCTGCGCAACGCCGTGGATCACGGACTGGAAGATCCTGAAACCCGCCGCGCACACGACAAACCCGCGATGGGAACGGTGACGCTGGCGCTGCATCGCGAAGGCAATGACGCTGTGATCAGTCTCAGCGACGATGGCCGGGGTCTGGATCTGGCGGCGATCCGCCAGCAGGCGATCAAACGCGGTCTGCTGGCGCCCGACACCGTTTTGCCCGACGAGGCACTGCTTCAGTTCATCCTCGAACCTGGCTTCACGACATCAGGACAGGTCACGCAGATCTCGGGGCGTGGTGTCGGACTTGACGTGGTGGCATCCGAAATCAAGGCCGCCAATGGCTCAATCGCACTGGAGTCGGTGCCCGGTCAGGGTGCCCGCTTCACCATCCGTCTGCCCCTGACGCTGGCGATTATCGATGCGTTTCTCGTCGCCGTTGGCGACAACATCTATGCCGTGCCGCACAGCACGGTCGAGGCCGCCGCCCGCATTGGACGCAACGAACTGCTGGCCATCTATCGCGGCGAAGCCAGTGATTTCATCTTGCGGGATCAACGCTACAAGTTGGTCTATCTGGGTGGCGTGTTGGATCCGCGTCAGGAACCGGAACTCGGCGAGCGGCGCTGGCTGCCGCTGCTGCTGATCCGGCTTGGTGAACAGCGGGTGGCGCTGCATGTTGACAGTCTGCTCGAAAGCCAGCGGATTCTGGTCAAGCCTTTGGGGCCGCAACTCGCCGGCGTACGCTGGCTGAGTGGTGGCACCATCCTCCCAGATGGACGGGTGGCGCTGATCCTCGATGCACTGGCTCTGCTGCGTTCAGGTGCGGTGCAGGTCTATCAGCCGACGGGTGTCGCGGCAGAAACCGTCAAGGTTCAGACCTGCGTCATGGTCGTCGATGATTCGCTCACCGTGCGGCGCGTCACCAGCCGCCTGCTGCGCCGTCAGAACATGGAAGTGTTGACCGCCAAAGATGGCGTTGAAGCCTTAACCCTGCTCGACGAGCGTCTGCCCGACCTGATGCTGCTCGATATCGAAATGCCGCGCATGGACGGCTACGAACTCACGCGCCATATCCGCCGCTCCGAGGGGTTACGTGATCTGCCAATCATCATGATCACCTCGCGCACCGGCGCCAAGCACCGTGACTATGCCATGCAGCTCGGAGTGAACCGTTATCTCGGCAAACCGTACCAGGAATCCGAGCTGCTGCAACAGATCAACTCCGTGCTGGAGGAGCGGTAACAGTTGGCAAAACGATTTTGCTTGGCAGGCTGAAAGTGTCCATTGATTGCGCTAACGGCCATCTGCCTACTGGACAAAATCCCCCCACAGCGCCTGGATCACCGCGATGGCCGCCAGGGGCGCGGTTTCGGTGCGCAGGATGCGTGGCCCCAGACGTACGCCCTGAAATCCACGACCCATTGCCTGTTCACGTTCGCGCACAGTCAGTCCACCCTCTGGCCCGATCAGCAGCGTCACGCCCGCGACGGGCGCGGGAAGCCCGGTCAAAGCCAGCGGAGCGCAGGGGTCTAGCAGCAGGCCACCCTCGGACGTATCGGCCAGCCAGTGTTCCAGGGTCATCGCCGGATCAAGCGTTGGCAGCCGTCGTCGCCCTGATTGCTCGCAGGCGCCGATGACAATCCCGCGCCAGTGCTCCAGTCGCCGTTCCAGGCGAACCCCCTCCAATCGCACCTGTGTCCGTTCGGCAAATAGCGGCGTTAGTCGTCCAACACCCAGTTCAACCGCCTTCTGAAGCGCATACTCCATGCGCTCGCCCTTCGAGATCCCCAGCGCCAGATGGATTTGCAGCGGTGTCTGTGGTTCGGGTTCGCTTGACTGTTCGACAAGGACGGTTGCGGCATCGCGCTGTAATCGAATCAGTCGAGCCGGATAATCGTGACCATCCCCGTTGAAGAGAATCAGCGGATCATCGACAGCGAGCCGCAGCACCTGTGTCACATGGCGTGTTGAAGCGGCAGGCAGGGTCAGACTGACGCCAATCTGCAAGGGTGAGTCAACAAAGATTCTGGTGAAACGCATCGTCACGGCTCAGACCGTGTCAGCCGTGGCGCGCCAGGCGGCAATCGCCAGCAGCACCCAGCCGACGATCAGTGCAATCCCGCCGACCGGCGTGATCGCGCCGAGCAGACGCTCGCCACTGAGCACCATCAGATAAAGACTGCCGCTAAACAGGATGCTGCCAGCCAAAAAAGCCCAGGCTGCAAAATGCGCCAGACGGGCGGCTGGACGCTGAAGCAGGAACAGGCCACAGATCAGAATAGCCAGTCCGTGCATTCCCAGATAATCCGACGCCGTGACCCAGTTTGCCAGCAGATCCGGCGCAACCTGTCCCTTGATCACATGGGCGCCGAATGCTCCAAGCGTCACCCTGAGCAATCCGCACAGGGCGCCAACAACCAACCACCAGCGAACACTTTTCATGCGGTCATCCCAATTAAGTCAGGGTTTGCAGGCCATGCCCAAAAGACCTTTTTCATGCTGAATGTGGCCTGCGTTAAAATCAATGATTGTAAAGTTCTGGCGCAGAACTGGCACCTGGTGATTCCTGCATGGCACTGAAACCAAAAATCCTCATTCTTGGTGGCACGACTGAAGCCTATGCGCTCGCCGCTGCGCTGGTGGCCAGTGATGACTGGCAGGTGATCAGCTCGCTTGCTGGACGCACTCCCGATCCGCGTCTGCCAGCCGGCGAGACGCGCATCGGTGGGTTCGGTGGTGTTGCGGGGCTTGCGGGCTATCTGGCGGAACAGCGCATTCGTGCCGTGATCGACGCCACCCATCCGTTCGCTGCCACCATGGGCTGGAATGCACAGGCCGCGTGTCAGATGGCGGCGGTTGCGCTGTTGCGACTGGAACGCCCCGCCTGGAGCGCTGTGCCCGGAGATCAGTGGGAGCCGGTCGCAGACTGGGATCAGGCGGTTGCGGCCTTGCAGCGCGGCTCTTCACGGCGGGTTCTGCTGGCTGTTGGGCGTCAGGAACTTGCGCCCTTTGCGGGGCTTTCTGACATTTGGTTTCTTATCCGCGCCGTCTCTCCGCCCGATCCCATGCCGCCTTTCCAGTCCATGCGACTGCTGCTGGCACGCGGCCCGTTCGATCTGAAACAGGAACGCAACCTGCTCGACAGCGACCGGATCGACAGCATCGTCTGCAAGAACAGCGGCGGTCAGGCGACCGATGCTAAGCTGCAGGCTGCCCGTGAGCGCGGGCTGCGGGTCATCATGCGCCAGCGACCCCAACGCCCCGAGCTGCCGACTGTGGCGACCGTCGAGGAGTCTCTCGCGTGGCTGGATGGACAGATCGCGCGACATGCCTGATCCCGGCGGGCGTTCATTCAGTGAACAGTCTCGTGAGTTGGTGCAATTCGACTGCAATTTCGGCCAGCGGCTTTTGCCTGATAGAGCGCCTGGTCGGCGCGTGCCAGAAGCAATTCCAACGTGTCTTCCCCACTGTCCAGGCCAGCAAGACCCGCGCTGATCGTGATTGAAACACGGGTGCCAGACAGATTCATGGGCACCAACGCCTGGCGAATGCGTTCAACGCATTCATACGCGTGTTGATGAATCGTCTCGGGGAAAAGCAGGATGAATTCATCACCACCGAAGCGTGCCAACACGTCGATCTCACGCAGCGTCTTCCGGCAGACGTGCATCAGCGCCAATAACGCCTGATCGCCAATCAAATGACCATGCGTATCATTGATCTCCTTGAAATGATCAAGATCAATCAGCGCGATGGTTAACGTATGATGGAGACGAGTCGCACGTTTCAATTCATCGCTGGCTAACTGGAAGAAATGACGGCGATTATAAACGCCAGTGAGTTCATCCGTGATGGCTTGCCGTTGCAGGTCGGCTTCGAGACGCTTGCGCTCGGTGATGTCCAATGCCAGACAGGCCTTGATCATCGTTCCGGCCAAAACCCTGTAACCGAGTAGGTCATCAGCGTTGCTGAAGGTGGCGGCAAACGCTCCGCCCTTCTTTTACCCTTGGAAGTGACGAACAACCGAGGGGTGAAGCGATGAACGAAGCGTC
>CAIUAY010000271.1 GCA_903897335.1 uncultured Chromatium sp.
CGGCGTGTCGGATGCGCTTGCATATCGGCTTCGGGACTTCGCCCCTCCGGCGCTACGCCCGCGCCCTACGCCTACCCGGGACTACCGGCCTTCGCTTCGCTCTCCATGGCCGGCAGCGGTTGAATCAGTCTGTTCACGCCTTCAACACCTATGCACCCGGCAAGCCGGGCGTCTGACAGGACTCTTGCGTACGTTTAAGGTTTCGCCTGAGGCGTCGCGACCGTTGAGCACTGGGTTATCCTGCCGACTGGCAGGATAGACAAAAACAGCACACCAAGCAATCTGATCAAAATCATCATGATTGCGCAGAAAAAAGCAATTTTTTGGCAACTGTTCAAACCCGTCCATCCTGCCGTGGGCTGGAAATATCCGTTCCATAGCGGCCGGGCGAGGCATTCTTAAAAACCGCGAAATGTTGACCGTTGTCAACGTGATCGGTTTTTTTTCGTTCTACGATTAGGCTTGCGGGCAGGGTGCGCAGGCGCTCGACCCGCCTCAACAACAGACTTTTTGCGAGGACTAAACGATGACAACGAAGCGATTGATGCTAGCTGCCGCCGTTGCGGGCGTCTGTTCACTGGGTGCCATGTCTGCCAACGCCTTCTGGGGTTGGAATCCTTTCAATTGGGGGAATTGGGGCGGCGGCCCATGGGATTCGCCTTGGTATGGCGGTGGACCATACGGCTATCCTTATGGCGGTTATGGCTATCCCTATGGTGGCTGGGGCGTGCCTTATGGCGGTTATGGCTATCCGGGTTATGCCTACTATCCCACCTACAGCTCTCCGTCGACGCAGTTGAACACGACGCCATCGAAATAAGTCGATTTCCAAGAACGATCTGACCGGTTTTCCGTTCACCCTGAGCGTATCAAAGGGTGAATGGAAAATCGTTTCTGCCTGAAATCGCCGGGTTAACCGCGACAGAACCGCTGGATCAATTCACGCAGAATGTCGAGCGTGGGCGCAATCCGGTCAATCTCCAGATATTCATCGGGCTGATGCGCTTGGGCGATGTCCCCAGAGCCAAGAATCACGGTTTCCATCCCAATCTGGTTGAAGAACGGCGCTTCAGTGCCGAAATTCACCGCCTCTGCCGGGTATCCAGTCAGTTGTTCGCAAGCCCGCACGATCTTTGAGTTGGCCGGGGTTTCGGCAGGCGGAATGGCCTCGAACAGTGGCGCGACCGACCACGTCAGTCCGCGCCGTCGGGCAACCCCTGATACCAGCTCTGACAGATGGTCGCGCAGCGTCTGGGGATCAAGTCCCGGCAGCACTCGCAGATCCAGATGCAGCTCGCACTCGCCACAGATACGGTTGGGATTGTCGCCGCCGTGGATGTAACCCAGATTCAGGGTGGGATAGGGCACGTTGAAGGCCGGATGCTGATGCTGCTGGCGCAGGTCATCACGCCACGCTATCAGCGCCGTCATCACCTCGTGCATCCCGTCGAGCGCATTGTTGCCGAGACTGGGGTCGCTGGCATGACCGCTACGCCCAGTCAGACGGATCGCCTCGCCCATCACGCCCTTGTGCAGCCGCACCGGACGCAGATTGGTCGGCTCGCCGATCACGACATAACGTCCAAACTGGCGGCCAGACTCAGCCAGCGCACGGGCGCCATGCATGGCAGATTCTTCATCAGCCGTCGCCAGAATCACCAGCGGCGCACGAAGATCGGCATCAGACAGACCACGCGCCGCCTCAATGGCGCAGGCAAAAAACGACTTCATGTCCGCGATGCCCAACCCGTAATAGCGCCCATTCAGTTCGGTAAGCGTCAGTGGGTCATAGCTCCAGTGTGCCGCATCAAACGGCACGGTATCCGTATGCCCGGACAGCACCAAACCCTCCGTACCACGGCCAAGCGTTCCCACCAGATTGAATTTTTCAGCGCGTCCCGGAACGGGAAGGATCTCAACCCGGAATCCCGCGCTGGCAAGCCAGTCCGCCAAAAGCGCGATCAGCGCACGGTTGCCGTGATCCAGCGTGGGCGTGACGCTGCTGACCGAAAGCGTGGCAATGAGCTGTTCCAGCATCGAGCGCAAGGGCGGTGCCTGAGTCGTCATGGTTCGATAAGCCTGTTCAGTCAGTGTGATCATGAGGTGCCGCCACCTGTCCGTCTTGCGAACAGTGTCGCGGCTACCGCCCTTCCAGCGCCTCCCAGCGGGCATAGGCTGCGGCCAATTCCGCGTCTACCGCCTCCAGCCGGGTCTTGACGGCAATGATGGCATCCGCCTCTGTCTGATAAAGCGCAGGGTCGGCAAGACGCTGATGCAGATCGGCCTGTTCCTGTTCCAGCGACTCAATCAGCGCCGGGAGTTCAGCCAGTTCGCGGGTTTCTTTGTAGCTCATTTTCTCCGGGCGACGTTTGGGTTTTGCCATCTCTGCGACAGCGGGCGAAACAAGTTTAACTGCTGTGACGGGTGGACGAGCAACCGGGCGCTGGCGCAGCCAGTCATCATAGCCGCCAACATAATCACACACCCGCCCGTCACCTTCGAACACCAGCGTGCTCGTGACCACGTTATCCAGCATCACGCGGTCATGGCTGACCAGCAGTAGCGTCCCGCTGAACTGCACCAGCAGCTCTTCCAGCAATTCCAGGGTCTCGGTATCGAGATCGTTAGTCGGCTCGTCGAGCACCAGCAGATTAGCCGGACGGGTAAACAGCTTGGCCAGCAACAGCCGGTTGCGCTCACCGCCGGACAGCGCCTTGACTGGCTGGCGGGCGCGTTCAGGAGTAAACAGAAAATCCTTGAGATAGGACAGGACATGTCGGCTCACGCCGTCAATCTCGACCTGATCGCTGCCGCCGACCACGTTATCCTGAACGCTCTTTTCCAGATCGAGCTGGGCGCGTAACTGATCGAAATAGGCGATCTGTAGATTGGTGCCACGCCGAATCTGTCCGGCTTGCGGCTCCAGACCGCCAAGCAGCAGCTTGAGCAGGGTGCTTTTGCCAACGCCATTCGACCCAATGATGCCGATCTTGTCGCCACGCAGAATCAGCGTGCTGAAATCGCGGATGACCGGCGTGTCACCCCAGCCGTAGGTCACATGGTCGGCCTCCGCGACCAGCTTGCCTGAACGTTCGCTGTCCGCCACACGCAGACGTGCGGTGCCCGGCTGTTCACGTCGTGTGCTGCGTTCCTCGCGTAGCGCCTTGAGCGCACGTACCCGGCCTTCATTGCGGGTGCGCCGCGCCTTGATGCCCTGACGAATCCACACTTCTTCCTCAGCCAGCTTGCGGTCAAACTGTTCAGCCGCCAGCGTCTCGGCGTGAAGACGCTCCTCGCGGCGGCGCAGATAATTGGCATAGTCGCCCGGCCAGTCGGTGAGGCGTCCGCGATCCAGCTCCAGAATCCGTGTCGCCACCCGTTGCAGAAAGCGCCGGTCATGGGTAACAAACAGCAGCGAGCCGGGAAAATCCAGCAGGAATTCCTCAAGCCAGTCGATGGATTCGATATCCAGATGGTTGGTCGGCTCGTCGAGCAGCAGCAGATCCGGCTCAATCACCAGCGCCTGAGCCAGCAGCACCCGCCGCTGCATCCCGCCGGAGAGCGACTGAAAATCTGCCTCGGCATCCAGACCCAGGCGCGTGATCACTCGTTCGGTGCGCCGCTCGATCTCCCAGCCGTTGCCGTCTTCAAGCTGCTGCTGCACCCGCGCCAGACGAGCGAGATCCTCCGCGCTGGCATTCGCGCCGAGTCCATGCGACAGCCTGAAATAGTCCTGCACCAGCGCGCCGAGTTCACCCAGCCCTGCTGCCACCACCTCGAACACCGTCGCTTCCTCGCCGCGAGGGATTTCCTGCGCCAGCTTGGCAATCCGCACTCCCTGCGCCATGCGCACCTGACCGCCATCCGCCTGCGCCTCCCCGGCGATGATCCGCAGCAGGGTGGACTTGCCCGTGCCATTGCGCCCGATGAGACAGATCCGCTCGCCCCGGTCGATGGCAAAGCTGACCTCCTCCAACAGCGGTGGCAGGCCATACGAGAGCGTAATCGCATCGAGACTGAGCAGGGTCATCGGAGTTCCTGAGCGTTGGGGCGTATTGGTGAAGTCAGCATGAATGAAGGGTAACGGGGACAGCGCCGTGGTGCGACTCAATCTTGCAGTGTCGGAAAATTTTACACTGTTCTGGAGGCATTTCAGTCTGGAGACTGACACGCGACTGACAGATGACAGGTTGGCCGTACTGAGACGATAAGACTTTATTTTGCGATGTTGTCCGGGTGTCAGAAACTGACTGACATGCCGCGACAGTGTGAAGAATGATCGTGCGCGTCAAATGTGTCAGGTTTTTTTACACAGACAACATCTGTCTTGGTGGTATAAATGATGGATAACGCCATGATTAGATTGAATCTTAATGCGGATTTCACGCTATTTTCAAAGTACACGGCGGCCATGTGGTCAAGATTGGCGCCGGGTCATGTGTCAGAAAATTTTACACTTTCCCCCGGATAACCTAACGAATTGGTCGATTTTTGACGAGATCAATAAATAAATCAATTAATTATGATTCATGGCATCTCTTTTGCTGAGAGATTTTAGGAGCGAAATCAGGTGTTCGGTTTTATCTCTGGTTGCTCCAAGACCCCCAACTCACGATCAATATTAAAGGTGAATCCCATGCGTCAAGTTATTTCGCTTCTGCTGCTTTCTGTTGCGACGGCTCCTGTTTTTGCTGGTTTACCTTCTCCTACTGGAGTTCCTGAGCCAGAATCACTTGCATTACTCGGCATTGGTGCGCTGGCATTATTAATTTCACGTCGAGTCAATAAATAACCTATTTTTTGCCTCTCTCCCAGTTTCAAGGGAGAGAGGAACTTGAGTGACAGCTATTAATCAACTTGGATTATTAATGTACAGCACATAGATGAATACTGCTTTTCGCACTTAAAATTTTAGAGCAATTCTAATTAAAAAATTAATAAAATAACCTAACGAGGATCATTATGAATACATTCACCATCCGCCTGACCACATCCGCCCTTAATCCTAACAGTCTTACGTTAGGTTATCAGCCAGATGTTGGCACACCTAGTTTTATGGATGTTATTATTACAAATAGTTCAGATTCGGTGTTTATTCCAAATGCTACCTACGATGGGTACTGCCTCAATCCCATATCCATAATTTACCCTTCGCCAACAACCTATACGGCGCAAAGCTATTCGGGTAATGTCGTTGAATCCTACCAAACGGTCGGTCTCAACGCACTGACGATAACACAGGTTAATCAACTCAACTGGCTATTGGCACAGAATTTTACCTCTGATTCTAAATACAACAGTCAATACAACTATGGCGAAGTTCAGACGGCTATCTGGAAGATAGTTGGTTTCACTGATACGCAGATTAACAATGCGGGTGAGGAAATATATCTAAACGACAATAATCGTCAGACTGTTGATAAAGAAGATATTAGTGATCTCATCTCGGCAGCCCAATCCGCCGTCGCCAGCACTAATCGGGTATTACCCATAGATGCCAACTTTACGTTGGTTATTGATCCCGATAGCAACCCACAGCATCCCGATCCGCAGCCGCAACCACTGATCGTACAGCTCCAAAGCGCCAAGCTCGGCAATTACGTTTGGTCAGATGACAACGCCAACGGTATCCAGGACGCTGGCGATGCCGGCGTCAATGGCGTCACGGTGGCTTTGCTGCATAGCGACGGCACCGCCGTGCTTGACAGCTACGGAAATGCCGTCACCACCATCACCGGCGACGACTACAGCACCGTCGACATTGAGGAACACGGCTACTACCAGTTCACCGGTCTTAAAGCAGGCGATTACAAGGTCAAATTCATCGCCCCCACCGGCCAGCTCTTCACCACGCAGGACGCAAACGGCAATACTCAAGACGCGACCGACAGCGACGCCAATACAACGACTGGTTTCAGCCAAATCGTCACCCTTGTAGCGGGCGAATCGAACCAGACCATTGATGCAGGCTTAGTTGCCCCACCCCCAGCGCCCGCCAGTCTGTCCGGCTTTGTGTATGTCGATGCCGACAATGACGGCGTGAAGGACGCAGGTGAAACCGCGATCAGCGGCGTCACCCTGACCTTGCGCGACGCGAGCGGCGCAACTGTTGGCACAACCACCACGAATGACAGCGGCTATTACGAATTCAAGAATTTAGCTGCTGGGACTTACAGCGTGGTTGAGAGCC
>CAIUAY010000272.1 GCA_903897335.1 uncultured Chromatium sp.
CAGCACCACTTAAATTCGGGAAAAAACTGTCCTGGACATGGGGTCCACTTTAAAACACAGGTTGATATCGTTATGGCATGGGAAACTGTCATCGGTCTTGAGATTCATGCTCAGCTTGCGACCGCTTCTAAGATCTTTTCTGGCGCACCAACGGCATTTGGTGCCGAACCCAATACACAAGCTTGCGCCATTGATCTCGGCCTGCCAGGCGTACTCCCCGTGCTCAATGCAGAGGTGGTTAGGCTTGCCGTGCGCTTTGGCATCGCCATTGATGCCGAGATTGTGCCGCGTTCCATTTTTGCCCGTAAGAATTATTTCTATCCCGATCTCCCGAAAGGTTATCAGATCAGCCAGTATGAACGGCCTATCGTTGGCAAAGGTCAGATCGAGATCATCCTCGACGATGGAACGGTCAGGACGATTGGCATCACCCGCGCTCATCTCGAAGAGGATGCCGGGAAATCGCTCCACGAGGATTTCGACGGATTCACCGGGATCGATCTGAACCGTGCCGGCACCCCGCTGCTGGAGATCGTTTCAGAACCGGATCTGCGTTCACCCCAGGAGGCCGTGGCCTACGCAAAGCAGATCCATCAGCTCGTGCGCTACATCGGCATCAGTGATGGCAACATGCAGGAGGGTTCTTTTCGTGTCGACGCGAATGTGTCGGTGCGTCCGGTTGGTCAGCAGGAATTAGGTACCCGCGCCGAGATTAAAAATGTCAACTCCTTCCGCTTTCTGGAGAAGGCGATCACGTTCGAGATTGAACGTCAGATCGAGCTGCTCGAAGGCGGTGGTCGGGTCATCCAGGAGACCCGTCTATACGATGCCGCAAAGGATGAAACCCGTTCAATGCGCACCAAGGAAGCGGCAAACGATTACCGCTATTTCCCCGATCCTGACCTGCTGCCGGTGGAGATCAACCCCGATTTTCTAACTGCCGTTGCCGCTGATTTGCCGGAACTGCCTGATGCTAAACGCAGACGTTTCCATGCGGATTACGGTTTGTCGATCAATGATGCCAGCCTCCTGACCACGACTCGCGAACTGGCCGATTATTTTGAAACCGTGGCACAGGAGATCCATGAGCCCAAACTAGCGGCAAACTGGATCAGTGGAGAGCTGATGGCCGCGTTCAATAAGGCGGAGTGCGACATCGCTCAATGTCAAGTCTCCGCTGCGATGCTGGCCGGTCTGATCCGACGCATCCAGGACAATACGTTGTCGGGCAAGCTCGCCAAGCAGGTGTTTGAGGCGATGTGGGCAGGCGAGGGCGATGCCGATCAGGTGATCGTCGCCAGGGGGTTACAGCAGATTACGGATAACGGTGCAATTGAGTCACTGATTGCGGAAATCATCGCCGCCAATCCCGGTCAAGTGGATCAGTACCGCAGCGGCAAAGACAAGATCTTCAGCTTCTTTGTCGGTCAAGTGATGAAGCAAAGCAGCGGGAAGGCCAATCCAGGTCAGGTCAACGCCATTCTGAAGCGGCTGCTTCAAAGTTAAGGATCCTGTCCAAAATAACTTGAACACTTATCCTTGAGGATCTACGGTTAAGACATGGATGTTGAACAAGTGATTCAAGCGAAATATCGCGCCCTTTCGGTTCGATTAGATGAGTCTATGTTACGCCTGTGGCTGGCGACAGAAGCGCAGGCCTTGGGTCGCGGTGGTGTGAGTCGGGTAGCTCGGGTGACGGGTAAATCGAAGACCACGATTTACGCGGGTTGATATGACTTGGAAACCTCGAGCCTCGGCGGTGAGGTCGATCGGCACTCGGTGTGTGCCAGCGGCGGCGGTCGCAAACCGTTGAAAGTGCAAGATGCGACGTTGCTGGAAGATCTTGAAAAGTTGGTGGATCCGGTGACGCGGGGGGAACCGCAATCGGCCTTGCGGTGGACGTGCAAGAGTACGCCGCGTCTCACGCAGGAATTGCAGTCGCGCGGTCATACGACAAGTCGACAAACCGTGATGCGTTTGTTGACGAACCTTGGCTACAGCCTGCAAACGACTCGCAAGACCCGCGAAGGCGGAAGGCATCCGGATCGCGATGCCCAATTTCAGCACATTGCCCATCAAGTTGCCCGCTATCAGACCGCCGGGGATCCGGTGATCTCGGTCGACACCAAGAAAAAGGAATTGATTGGTGATTTCAAAAATGCTGGCCAGGAATGGCAACCGCGAGGAACGCCCGAAGCGGTTCGGGTCTCTGATTTCATCGATCCAAACTTGGGCAAGGTGGTGCCCTACGGGGTCTCTGATCTCACCGCCAACCAAGGTTGGGTCAGCGTGGGTATTGATCATGATACGGCAGAGTTTGCGGTGGAAAGCATCCGCCGCTGGTGGCTTGAAATGGGTCGCCCTCTCTACCCAGGTGCACGCCCACTGCCATTAAGTTAACCGTATGCAACTCAATAGCAATGCTTTTTCTGCCGTTTATGAAAATCCAGCAAGGTGCGGGACGAGGATTGCTGACGCGGGGGATTGCGTTGGGGACGATCCAGGGTCGGATTGGTGAGGAACAAGGTGGTCAGCTGCTGGCACAGCGTCGCGGGATCCATGTCGCTGAACAACAGATCCAGG
>CAIUAY010000273.1 GCA_903897335.1 uncultured Chromatium sp.
ATCCGACCCTGGATCGTCCCCAACGGAATCCCCCGCGTCAGACATCCTCGTCCCGCACCTTGCTGGATTTTCATCAGCGGCAGAAAAAGCATTGCTATTGAGTTGCATACGGTTAACTTAATGGCAGTGATGCAGTCACCGACGAACACCACGGCGTTTACCTGGGATTGCGTGGCCTCATTGATAGCGTGTTGCAGCACCCGCCCGATCTGGGTCAGACCGGACGCGCAAAAGACCCGGTTCATGCGCGTGAGCAGCGCCGCCGCATCCTGACACCAGTCCGATGCCTCGAATTCCTGAAACCCGCGATAGAAACAGAGCTGGATCGCCAGTCCGCCCAGCTCGCGGGTTTCCAGAAACATGCCTGACTGGATCTGGCTCGCCTGATCCCAGGTGGGTTCGCGGCTGGCCGTGGCGTCCAGCGCAAAGATCAGCCGCCCACGAGTGCTGCCCGCGCCAGTCTGCGGCGTTACCGCAACCTGACGCAGAAAATCGTTCACGGCACCGTCAGTGGCGACAGGATCCAGCTCATGTCGTGGCGTGTTCATTCGCTGATCACTCTATCTGTCTGTCTTGTTGAGCAGGCTGCTGGCCGATCCGGTGGCGCCGGCGTCTGACGTGAATGATTGCGAAACGGAGACGCGGCGGTATGCAGACTCTGGATCAGCGCTTGCCCAGTCGCTCCTGTCCACCAAGATAGGAGCGCAGGGCTTCGGGGATCAGGATGTCGCCATCAGCCTGTTGATAGTTTTCCAGCACCGCAACCAGTGTGCGCCCGACCGCCAGCCCAGAACCATTGAGCGTGTGCGCCAGTTCGGGCTTGCCGGTTTCGGGATTGCGCCAGCGCGTCTGTAACCGTCGTGCCTGAAAGTCGCCAAAGTTGCTGCACGATGAGATCTCGCGGTAGCACTGCTGGCCGGGCAGCCAGACTTCCAGATCATAGGTCTTGCGGGCTGAAAATCCGAGATCGCCGGTGCAGAGCGTCATCACCCGATAGGCCAGACCAAGACGTTGCAGGATGGTTTCAGCGTGTCCGGTGAGCGCCTCCAGCGCCGTCCAGGACTCTTCAGGACGCACCACCTGTACCAGCTCGACCTTCTCGAACTGATGCTGGCGAATCATGCCGCGCGTGTCTTTGCCATAAGACCCGGCCTCGCTGCGAAAACAGGGCGTCTGCGCCACCCATTTGCGCGGCAGGCTGGCGGCGTCATAGATGACATCGCGAGCCAGATTGGTAACCGGCACCTCTGCGGTCGGGATTAGATATAGCGGACGCTCGCCGGGAACCCGGAACAGATCGGCCTCGAACTTGGGCAACTGTCCGGTTCCCTGAAGACTGTCGGCATTGACCAGATAGGGGACGTAAGTTTCGGTATAGCCATGTTCTGTAGTATGGATATCAAGCATGAACTGGATCAGCGCACGGTGTAGCCGCGCCATCGCGCCAGACAGCACCACGAACCGCGAAGCCGTGATCTTGGCCGCCAGATCGAAGTCTATCCAGCCATTACGGGTACCCAGATCGACATGATCTTTTGGCACGAAGTCGAAGACTGGCGGGGTGCCCCAACGCCGTTCTTCGCGGTTGGCCGATTCATCGCGGCCATCTGGCACGCTGGCATCCGGCAAATTGGGCAGGCTCAGGCTGATAACGCTAAATGCCTGCTGGTTCGCGTCCAGACGCGCCTCGGCAGACTTGAGCTGCTCGCCAAGATCAGCGACTTCGGACAGCAGCGGCTGAATGTCCTGGCCGGCAGACTTGGCCTGACCGATTGCCTTTGAGCGCGTGTTGCGCTGGTTCTGGAGTTCCTGAACCCTGATTTGCAGATCTTTGCGTTCGGTTTCCAGCGTTTCCAGACGCGCCCGATCCAGCACCAGACCGCGCCGCGCCAACTGGGTTGAAACCAGATCGAGATCATGACGTAACCAACGTGGGTCTAACATCGTTGCGATTCCTTCATGTGTCGGGTGTCGACAGCGGCTTGAGCAGGCTCACCGTGAAATCACCTGCCAGATAACCTTCTTCGATCAGGCAGGCGGCATCAAGCTCGCGTGCGAGACGCTTGATCTCGCGTGGCTGATACAGGTTATAGATAGACGAGGTATTCCAGCCCTTCAGCAGATTAAAGACAAAGCCGCAGGCGCTGGCAGCATAGCAACTGCGGATGAACTGCTCGCTTTCATCGCGGGTCAGTGTATTCATGGCACCGCTACACAGATAGTAATCGGCTTCGGGCAGCGGGCCATTGATCACATCGCGGATCAGGATCTCGCAACCGGTGCGGGCGCGAGCCGTTTCGACCATCGGCAGCATCACGTCCAGACCGATATAACGACCCGGACGAGCGCCTTCGCGCTCCAGATAGCAGTAAAGATCGCCGAATCCGCAGCCGGCATCGACCAGCGTCAGGCCAGACAGGTCAGCGGGCAACAGTGAACGCAGCACCTGAAAGCGCACCTCCTGGCTTTCGGTTGAATTCCAGTGGACGCCCCTGGCGGTCTCGCCATGTGCGTCCAGTGCGCTGCGATAGAAGGATTCATTATCAACTCTTGGCATCGTGTTTCTTCACTCAAACATGAATCGTTGCGTATGGCTGGTCTTGCCCAGGCCACGCCAGACAGCCATGACTCAGTGGGCAGGCGAAACACGCGGGGCGACTCCGGCAAGCGTGTCTGGCGTGGTGAACCAGCAACGCATGGTACTCCTGGAACAGATTCGCGTCAGGATCACGCGCCCGCTTGCCGGATGGCGTCATGGGGATTCCGACCAATAATATGAATCCGGGTTGGAGAAAGATGCCCAGGCTATAAACATCAACCAGAAGATGTCTGATTTTTGTGTAAACAGGGGCGTTGGTGCATAAAGAAGCAGTGGGCAGGATTCCCCTTTCCCCATTTTCTCAGGACACAGCGACCCCAACCCGCACCGAGATCGGCATCCCCAGATAGGTCATCTGATTCATCGTGGCGATTCGGGCGTGG
>CAIUAY010000274.1 GCA_903897335.1 uncultured Chromatium sp.
CAGCGTCCAGCGCGCGTGGCCTTCAGGCCGGGCGATTGCCGCAGCAGATCGGCGAGCTGTTCGCGCTGCTCGACGATGGTGGTGCGCCAACTGTCACCCTTGAATTCGCGCCAGCGTTCGGCAAGCGTGGGCAACTGGTACTGCCATTTCAGCAGATGGGCGAGCAACGCCAGCAGACGGCTGTGCAATTCGCGTCGGTCGCTTTTGCTCATGTCGCTCAGTTCCTCCAGCAAATGCTCGATATCGAGCTCCTCGAAGCGGCGTGCGCGCAGCAACTCGGCGTTACGCTGTGCCCATTGGGCATAGTCGGTCTGATACAGAGTGGCGAGGTGCGTCATGATGAGCCTCCAGGATCGTGTCCGGCAGCGTGGGTTCAAAGCTCGTTCCCACGCTCTGGCGTGGGAATGTCACTGCATCACTCCAGCGGTGCGACTTGATTTGACGCTGGAGCATCGATACTGACTCCCATGCTGGAGCGTAGGAGCAATTGAAAATCCTTAACTTAATGGCAGTGACGCTCCAGCGTGGGAGCTAGAAAGCAACTCTGCCAGCCAATCGGTTATCCCTCGGGATAGAAGTCATCGTCAAAGATCTGATCGCGACTGTAGGGACAGACGGCGGGGAAGCGATCCACTGGCAGCCGGGTCTCCTTGTGCGCGAGACGCACCGCGCCCGGATAGGCGGCGGCGATGGCATCCGCAAGCGTGGCCTTCAGGCCGGGCGATTCCCGCAGCAGATCGGCGAGCTGTTCGCGCTGCTCGATCATGGTAGCGCGCCAACTGTGTCCGTCGAATTCGCGCCAGCGTTCGGATAGCGTGGGCAACTGGTACTGCCATTTCAGCAGATGGGCGAGCAACGCCAGCAGACGGCTATGCAATTCGCGCCGGTCGTTTTTGCTCATGTCGCTCAGTTCCTCCAGCAAATGCTCGATGTCGAGCTCCTCGAAGCGTCGCATGCGCAGCAACTCGGCATTGCGCTGTGCCCATTGGGCATAGTCGGTCTGATAAAGGGTGGCGAGGTACGTCATGATGAGCCTCCAGGGTCGTGCCCGGCAGCGTGGGTCAAAGCTCGTTCCCACGCTCTGGCGTGAGAATGCCGCCGCACCGCTCCAGCAGTGCAACTTGACGCTGGAGCGTGGTAGCCAGAGCAACGGTCGCAAAAGCGGCTGGCGAGTGTCAGCCCGCGTACTGCGTAGGTTGGGGTGAGTTTACGAACCCCAAAAATTCTCCAATGTGATGTTGGGATTCGCTCTCGCTCATCCCAACCTACGCGAGCTGACGCCTTCACCCAGTTCCGCAAGGTTTGCTCGATCAGTCTGAGCGCCTGCGCGACCGCTCCCGCCGTCTGCCCATCCTTGACCCGCTTGACCGCCAGCTGCTTGAACTCGGTCGTGTATGCCTGCTTCGGTATCGTCATTCCTCTTCCTTCCAAAGTAACCTCATCTTACGTCATCCTTGGAAGACGAAATTTCGGGGGAAGCTCACTCCAGTGGAAACACCCAATATTTTTGCAGCAGAAATAACATCATAGCGAGGATGACAATCATCACTCCCTGCACGACCTGATGGGGGAACTCAAGATAATCTACTGCCAGCCACAGCACAGCCAGATTCAGCAGGTAGCCGATGGCATAGCTGATGACATAACGACCGAGCGCGCCCCGGATTTTGCCACGGTGACCGAAAGACCAAGACCGATTGAAGACGAACGTCTGAGCAACACCCACCATGTAAAGCAGGGTCATAGCCGATTTGTAACCCATACCGATATAAGTCAGTAGGAGATACAGTAAATAGCCAAAAGCATTGCTAGCAATTCCGACTAAAGCGTATCTTGAAAGTTGAATGTGCCATTTCATGCTGGTTCGCTCCCGCCATCACGCCAGCCCCAGATGTACCAGGAAGCGTCAGGGCCAACATTAAAAAGAAGATCAAGGATCGAGACACCATGCTCAAATGGCGGAAATCGCTGCGGATATTCAGGATAGCCGGAATAATTTTTCCAAACTAAGTCAATACCGGCTGCGGCGAAACGGGAAGGTTCGATGTAATCCTTTGCCGCCGGACCAGAAATATATCGCTCTGCGCTGGCTTTAGTGACCAACTCCAAGAGCCTGTCAAGCTTTTGACCGGAAAGACTGTAATCTCTGGAATCCCGAAATTCCGTCTTAAGATTCAAAAAATCGCTTGAAATTGTGCGTATCAAAGATTGGTTAAGCAGGGAAAGATTGCGCCATTGCTGACCTAAGTACACGTCCTCAAAAAAATCTCGATAGTTAGCAAAATATGGCAATTTCACATAGTGCTGCTGAATCGTTCTCCAGTGTTTTGTTTGCCAGGAAAAATCCTTTATTTCTACTTCGCAGATCAAACGATGCGAATTAGTTCCCACTGGAATGGTGAGCCACTCAAATCCTTTTGGGGTTTTGATTTTGTTGCGATTGCGCCAGTCATTTTTTGTAAACTGAAGATCGTCATAAAAGATAAAGAGATCCGCATCACGGATAAGATCAAAATAACCTTTCCATGGAATGTAGTTGGACTGGAGGACAACGACAGTTTTCATAGATTCCATCATGTGTGACGTGCAATCATTTTAATAAAACTTGATTCTGGAACGGTACAGTGATCAACGATAACAGCACCAGCACCGACAAAGCTGTGCGAACCTATTTTGACGAAGCCGCATAGGGTGGCATTAGGTGAGATAAATGTGTTTACGCCAATGATAGTGTCATGATTGATACAGGCGCTTGGCCAGAGAACAGTTAAGTCGCCGATCTGAACGTGAACATCAACAATAGCGCCAGCCATTATCATGGCACCTTTTCCTATTTGCGCAGTATCAGCGACATAAGCTTGCGGATGGATCAACGCAGGGGCATGGTAGCCAGCTAATTTGATTTTTTTCCATGCAGTCCAGCGGGCGGCTAAATTTGTGTAGCCAATCGCCATAGCGACGCCATATTCAGAAGGTGGATGAGATCGTATAACCGACTCTAGTACGCGCTTCCGTTTAATCTTGCATAAGCCTCATTGTAGACACATCTCGTCAGGCAAGTTCTCAAGAGGTGCATCCAATGATCAAGTATGTTGTCCGGCTCACCGATGACGA
>CAIUAY010000275.1 GCA_903897335.1 uncultured Chromatium sp.
GACACGCACCTTCCTCCATTACGACGAACTGCCGGTTCACCCGCGCACGCTTGCCCCCAGTACCGCGTATTTGCTCGCCATTCAGGCCCGTGCGGCGGTCATCCTGCGCCAGCGCGATCAACCCTAATTCACCGCCGCGCTTGCCCACCATCCTGGCCCTGGATGTTGCCGATGCCGACCGCCTTCCCGATCACGGCGATGCACGGCGAGCCAGGCGGCACGATGCCGAGTCTCCTGACGCTGTAAGGGTCTGATCCACATCGTCCTGACTACTGACCAAGCGGACCGGTGAATCTGTCGACCGCAGACCGCCCGTGAGCTTGTCCATCCCGGCCTCGTCGAGGTCGGACATTTTCCCTCTCACACAGGAACGTTCATGCTTTCAAGAGAAATGGTTGCCCCATCGGCGTGCTGCGACAGCGCGTCGGTCAATCCCGTCTTTCATCCGACCGTCACCTCCCTCGACGATTCGGCCGCTGGCACGGACACGGCCAGACACCCTCCCGGTTGGCGCGGCGCGAACGCCGTCGCCGTCCACGCGGGCTTATTGACGCTGCGTGTTGGCACGCCGATCAGCGAAGCATTAGAACTGGCGTCCTCCATGACGGTCTCGGCGTGTCATACCGTGCGCCGACTCGCCATGGACGAACACAACGAACAGACCGGCTGTCTGTGGTCTGTCGTGCATCTCCTGGAGACGACGGCCAACATCCTCGACGACTCGATCAACGCGGTTTGTACGGGATGGGAGACGCCAAACCGCCCCCGCAGCCTGACCGGATGGCGGCTGACGCCCAGGACGGGTCGGCGTGAGCGGCGGTCTGCCGTCCGCACCGCTCGGGCGGGAACGCGCGGGGTGTGGCGGACGCCAGATCATGACCGTCGGCGATCCCGGCGAAGTCGTGCTGTGGACGCGCCTGACAGCGCGATTCGCGCTCCGCTCGGAGACCCCGATCGCAGCGTTTCTCGGGATCACCCTCGCCGCCATTCATTGTGTTTGCCAGGGTCGGGCGCAACGGGGGATCCGGCAGCGCCGGAAGCGCATGGATCGCATCGTCTGTCAGCGTCGTCGCCAAGGGCTGGAAAGCCTCCAGCCCGAACCGTTGAGCGAACGCCTTCGCGGTTCGCCTCGATCGCTCGCACAACGCCTAGCGAATGCCCGTCAGCGATCACGTTTCGCGACGACACCGGGGGCGGTTCTCCTCGATCGGGCGAGTTTTCGGCGGGATTCGGCGTGGGCGGATGTCCGCGGCGTGGTACGCAATCCCCTTTCCAAGATGCGGGCCGGTCGCCCCCGCTTGGGGCCTCGCCCCCGTTTGCGGATTCTGAAGGAGTGCGCGCCTTTTGAGACCGAGCGGGTCGAGGCGGCGTTGGATGCGCCCGCGGCGCTGGCCCAGGCCGTGCGCGACTCGGAGGCGGCATGAGAACGACTCAAGCCACGGCCTCCGACGTCTTCGCGGACATCGCCGGCACTCTGGATGCTGCCGAAGCAAACGCCAGCACGGACTAGGAGATGGAATTGGTCGCCTCGATCAGCGAGCGGTACGACCAGTACGGCGAGTCGATGTTTCTGTCCGACCGCCAAGCCGAGATCCGCCGCAAGCTCGCACGGGAGACGCGATGACCGACCATACTCCCCGCACGTCCGCGCTTGTTCTCACGCCGATCAACGGCGAACCACGCATTAAAGATCTGGATCTGGCCGTTCGACTAGGCTTCGAGCGTCCCGCGAAAATCCGCGACATCATCAAACGAAACGAAGAAAAAATTAACTTAACCCAAGTTGCCACCTTGGCTGATTCAGAAAAGGAAATTGAGGCTACAGGCCAGGATAAAGAATGCCGTC
>CAIUAY010000276.1 GCA_903897335.1 uncultured Chromatium sp.
CGCGGTGGTGAGAATTTCCGCGTCATGCACATGGCATTGTGTTTCTTCCCGATGGCCGAGTGCTTTCAACAGATCATCACAAAGGCAGTACACGAATATAATTTGGGTGTCCATCGTGGTTACTCGCCGGTCGTTGTGCAGTAGGGGTACTCACAACGCTAGCAAACTCCGATGGACGCCGATCTATCAAGGTGGCAACTTGGGTTAACTATACTTACTGCCTCTGAATTGACCAGATAAACGCTGACATCCAGAGTAACCAGACTGGCTAGCAACTGAAGCCATCGCAGGTCAGCCGTATTGAACGGGTTTTGTCATGAATTCCAGCCATTCTGAAGACAGCCGCCGCCATCCGCGTACTGCCGTCGATTGCCGGGTACATCTTCAGCCACTTGATACCACAGGTGGCGATGCCGCCGACTGTAGTTATGATGGTTTGGCGCTCGACATCAGCATCAGTGGCATGGCGCTCTGGACGGACCGTTTCTATCCGCTGAACACCCGCGCCATGTTGTCTTTCGAGTGTGAGCAATGTGGCGAACATCGCGTGACATCCTGCATTGTCACCGTGGTCTGGTCTGTTTCTACCCCGGTTGATGGTCGCTGGCGGCTCGGAGTGAAATTCAATAATGAAGACGGAAATCCGCTGCTGGCAACACAGGGCTGCATTTGGTGCGAGCGTCTGAATGCAACCCGGTCGCACTGGTCAGATCACCCTTAAACAGGTTGCATAATCGCTCAGGCCGCTCGGGTAGCCGCTCGGTGGATCGCAAAAAGCCCCGCTTTGCGGGGCTTTTTCAATCAGCGGCACAGTGAATCAGCTCAGAGCCGATCCACTGCTAGGGCGCTTACATCATGCCCATGCCACCCATGTCGCCCATTCCACCCATGCCGCCACCGCCTGGCATTGGCGCCTCATCTTTCGGCTCTTCGGCAATCATGGCTTCGGTGGTGATCATCAGACCGGCGACCGAAGCGGCGTTCTGGAGTGCCGAGCGCGTCACCTTGGTTGGATCGAGAATGCCCATCTCAACCATGTCGCCGTACTCGCCATTGGCGGCGTTGTAACCGAAGTTACCCGAACCCTCGACCACCTTGTGCAGGATGACTGACGGCTCTTCGCCAGCATTAGCAACGATCTGACGCAGTGGCTCTTCCATGGCGCGACGGGCAATGGTGATACCGACATCCTGATCATGGTTAGCACCCTTCAGACCCTTGACGGCGGTCTGGGCGCGCACGAGCGCGACACCGCCACCGGGGACGATGCCTTCTTCCACTGCGGCACGGGTGGCGTGCAGCGCGTCTTCAACCCGCGCCTTCTTCTCTTTCATCTCCATTTCGGTTGCCGCGCCAACCTTGATTACGGCCACGCCACCGGCCAGCTTGGCCAGGCGTTCCTGGAGCTTCTCACGGTCATAATCAGACGTGGTTTCTTCGACCTGGGCACGGATCTGGGTACAACGCGCCTTGATGTCGATCTCGGAACCAGCGCCGTCGATGAGGGTCGTCTCGTCCTTGCCAACCTGAACGCGCTTAGCGGTTCCCAGCTCGTTCAGCGTTGCCTTCTCCAGCGACAGACCGACTTCTTCGGCGATCACGGTGGCGCCAGTTAGGACAGCGATGTCCTGCAACATCGCTTTGCGGCGATCACCGAATCCGGGAGCCTTGACCGCGCACACCTTGACGATGCCGCGCAGGGTGTTCACGACCAGGGTCGCCAGCGCCTCGCCCTCGACATCTTCGGCGATGATCAGCAGCGGACGGCCAGCCTTGGCGACGGCTTCCAGCACCGGCAGCAGCTCGCGGATGTTGGAGATCTTTTTGTCGTGCAGCAGGATGTAAGGGCTGTCTAGTTCGGCGCTCTGGCTCTGCTGGTTGTTGATGAAGTAGGGCGACAGATAGCCACGATCAAACTGCATCCCCTCGACGACATCCAACTCGTTATTCAGCGAGGTACCATCTTCGACGGTGATCACGCCTTCCTTGCCAACCTTTTCCATCGCATCGGCGATGATCTTGCCAATGGACTCGTCTGAGTTGGCAGAGATGGTGCCAACCTGGGCAATTGCCTTGTTTTCAGTACAGGGCTTGGAGAGCTTTTTCAGTTCTTCGGTCGCCGCTTCAACGGCCTTGTCCATACCACGCTTGAGATCCATCGGGTTCATGCCGGCGGCAACGGCCTTCAAACCCTCGCGCACCATTGCCTGAGCCAGCACGGTGGCGGTGGTGGTGCCATCACCGGCAACATCGGAGGTCTTGGAGGCAACCTCTTTCACCATCTGTGCGCCCATGTTCTCGAACTTGTCTTTCAGTTCGATTTCCTTGGCCACCGAGACGCCATCCTTGGTCACGGTTGGCGCACCATAGGATTTTTCCAGCACCACGTTACGGCCTTTCGGGCCGAGCGTGACCTTGACGGCATTGGCGAGGATGTTGACGCCTTCCATCATGCGAACACGGGCATCACCACCAAACTTCACGTCTTTTGCGCTCATTCTTGCAATTCCTCAGAGTGTGTTTTTTCGTAGAAAATGAAAACTCGTGGACGGGAGGACAGCTAGCCCTCGATGACACCCATGATGTCTTCTTCGCGCATGACGAGAAAATCGTTGCCGTCAAGTTTGACCTCGGTGCCGGAATATTTCCCGAACAGGACGCGATCACCGACCTTGACGGCAAGCGGACGCACTGTGCCATTTTCCAGAATCTTGCCGTTTCCAGCCGCGATGATCTCGCCCTGGATCGGCTTTTCGGTGGCTGAATCCGGGATCACGATGCCACCGGCTGTGGTGCGTTCTTCTTCCATGCGACGGACAACGACACGGTCATGCAGGGGACGGATAGTCATAAAGAATCTCCTTAATAAAAGTAGGATGACATTCAGGAGTGCCCAGATCAGGCATCGGAGACGCGACTGTTAGCACTCATATAGAACGAGTGCTAATGGTAGGGGCAAATCGTCAGGTGTCAAGGGTTGCGTGGCAAGGTCGCCAAACTCTCGCGATTGCAGGCGATTGCTTGCGTGCAGCAGTCGATGGGTCATGACCATAAGTCTGCCGCAACTTGGGATGACTCGCTTGCCTGGGAAATCGGGTCGTGCGCTGATCGGCAAGGCGCTGGTGCCTACCATTTCACGGGATTTGACGTTACTCAAACAAGTCGCTGAATGCCCTTGCAAATTTTTTATAGGCATCCCAGCCATCCCGATCCATGACCTGATCAATCACCCAGCGGTTTTCCTGTTCACCGCCCATCAATCGCTGAATTTCAAAACCCAGATGACGCAGCATGGCATAACTGGGGCCGTCTTCGTTGAACCTGAATTCAGCATATTCGCCGGATCGTTCATTGAGCCGGGCGATGAAGGGCGTGCCATAATCGCCAGCACCCAGGAGATCCTGGCTATTGTCCTGAACATGGCCGAAAACTTTTTTGGCGAATTCAGTAATCAGGATTCGGCGGTCAGCATCCTCCAGCGGCGCGTGAGACAAGCGGTCGGCGATCTGGATCAGAAAGGCCAAATATTCCTGGATCACCAGCAGACGCTGCGCGTCGCTGGTGTAGACAAACCGCTCGCAGTGCAGATTAATCGCCTGTTCCATGGCGATGCGCCAGGCGATGAAGGCCAGCGCACTCGCAATCTCAGGCAGCGTTCGCTCCCGCTCTTCATTTTGCCAATGACTCTTGATGCGTAGCGCCATGTGCGCCTCCTGGGGGGTGCGTTTCTATTGCTATTGTCTGCGCCGCGCCATTTTCATTGGCAGGATCTCGCAGGTGGTGCGGTAGCCTAACTGGTACAGGTTCTCTTTCTGCACCGAGGTCATGTTGAATTCCAGCGGCGAGATGCCGTCAGTCTCGATCAGTACGGTATTGAGCCAGAGCGTGTCGCTTAAGTGTTCACGCGAAATCGTGGTCATGAAGGTTCGCAGCAGCATGAACAGATAGTCTGCCAGCGGTAGCCAGCGACGCACCGGATGGCTGAACGCCGCCTGGCGCTCACGAATCCGAAAGCACACCACCGGCGTGAGATCGCCGCTCCAGTCGCGCAACAGTCCATCCTCGGCAAGGATGCTGCCGTCCACCAGGATATGGTCTTTATAATGATGAAACGGAAAGAGAAATGGGATGGACATCGAATACAGCACCGCCCGTGCGACCGGCAGATCTGGCGTCGTTGCTCGGTTAAAGATCACCGGACACCCCGAGCGCACATCGGTTGCCACGACTGAAAGATTCAGTTTCAGATCCTGAAAGCAGGCACCCTCAAGCTGTTCATTTAGCCAGTGTTCAAAGCGCCGACCATCAGACAGACCGCCATGCAGCAGCAGATTGAAGAGAGACTGGCCACGAAAGATGCTGAAATTCATCTTCAGAAAAAGCTGATGCATGACGTCCACGTTCATGCCAGAGGCGACGAGCGCGGCGATGATGCTGCCACCCGAAACGCCGACGATATGCCGGTAGCCAATCTCCATCTCGGCCAGCGCAGACAGCACCCCGACATGGACGGGAAGCCGGGTGCCACCACCGGCAAGTACCGGAACAATCTGCATCGTCAGGATCGTTGATCCCTCGGCACATGATCAGTGACGCCTGACCCCACATAGAGCTGACGTGGGCGAGCGATCTTGCTGCCGCGTGTCTGCGCCTGCTCCCACCAGTGAGCGATCCAACCCGGTAGACGGCCAATCGAAAACAGCACCGTGAACATATTGGTCGGGATACCGACCGCACGCATGATGATCCCGCTGTAAAAATCGACGTTGGGATAGAGCTTGCGCTCGACAAAATAGGGATCTTCGAGCGCGATCTCTTCCAGTTTGCGGGCAATGTCAAGCAGCGGATCCTTGACGCCGAGCGTGGAGAGCAGACGTTCCGCCACATTGGCCAGCATCCGCGCACGGGGATCGAAGTTCTTGTAGACCCGATGTCCGAAACCCATCAGCCGCACCTTGCTGTCCTTGTCTTTCGCCATGTGCACGTAATCTTCCGGGCTGATCTGACCCTGGTAGATCTGATCCAGCATCTCCAGCACGGCCACATTGGCTCCACCATGCAGCGGCCCCCAGAGTGCGCAGACACCCGCTGCGCAGGATGCAAATAGATTGGCCTGACTGGAGCCAACCATACGCACCGTGGAGGTTGAGCAGTTCTGTTCGTGATCGGCATGGAGCAGTAAAACCAGGTTGATCGCGTCGCGCACGACCGGCTCGCAGAAATGCTCGGCATAGGGCTGTGAAAACAGCATGTGCAGAAAATTGGGCACGTATCGTAGTGCCGGGTCGGGGTAGATATAGGGCTGCCCGATGGAGTGACGATAAGCATAAGCCGCAATGGTGCGCACTTTGCTGATCAGTCCGGCGGCAGCGATGCGGAAATGCGCCTGATCTTCCAGATCGAAGAATTCAGGATGGAAGCAGGACAGCGCGTTGATCATCGCTGAGAGGATCGCCATTGGCGGCGCCGAGCGCGGGAAGCCCTCGAAATGATGCTTCATGCTCTCGTCGAGGTTGGCGCAGGCCGTCAGATCTGCCGAGAATGACTGGTATTCCGCATCGCTTGGCAGATGTCCGAAAATCAGCAGCCAGGCCACTTCCACGAAATTCGGCGCTTGCTCGAACTGTTCGATGGGAATGCCGCGATAGCGCAGAATGCCGTTTTCACCGTCAATGAAGGTGATGGCGCTCTGACAGCTCCCGGTGTTGCCATAGCCGGGATCGAGCGTGACATAGCCGGTTCGCGCCCGCAGATCCTGGATGTCGATGGCACGTTCGCCTTCGGTGCCTTCGCGGATCGAGAACCGGTATTCCTGGCCGTCGAGGATTAAGGTTGCTTCATTAAGCATGGTTTAGCTCTCCTCCACGATTTTGTCGTAAAAGCCCAGAAAATCGTCCGGGGTTAACCCTTCGCGCCATTCAATCGCCGTGCGCGGATGCTGATTGAGCTGGCCGGTGATGTTGTAGGGGATCGACGGCCCCCAGTCCAGCGTTTTGCGCAGCGGCAGCAGATGAGTCTGGATCATCTCGATGACTGGACGCATGTTGAATTTCGGATTGCGCAGGAAACCGAGCAGGATCTCGGTGTGACAGTTGCCCGCGCCGCGACCAAAACCGAACATGGTCGAATCCACCCGGTTGCAGCCCAGAATGATTGCCTCGATGGTGTTGGCAAAGGCCAGTTGCAGATTGTTGTGGGCGTGGATGCCGATCTCCTTGCCCGTGCCTGTCATGGCTGACGCATATTTGTGATACAGCCGATCCACCTGCTCGCGATAGAGATACCCGAAGCTGTCAACGATCACCATAGTGGTCGCTGGCGTCGGCGCGATCGCCTCCAGCACGGTATCGATCTCTTCTTCGGTGATGCCCGAAACGGCCATTAGGTTCGAGGTTGCTTCATAGCCCAGTTCGGTGGCGTAATGAATCATCTCCACCGCCTCCGAGACCTGATGGGCATAGTAGGCCACGCGGATCGTCGACAGCACGCTCTCGGCTGCTGGAATGATCTGGGTTTTCCAGTCGCTCTTGCCACCGGCATCGGCCATCACCGCCAGTTTCAGACCAGTTTTGACTGGATCATGATCACCCACCACGCGCCGGATGTCGGCCTCGTCGCAATGACGCCAGGGGCCAAATTTATCCTTGGGAAAGACACGCGGCGAATTTTTGTAGCCGATTTCCATGTAATCAACGCCCGACTGGACACATGCCACATAGGCCGCCTTCACAAAGTCATCGCTGAACTGATGGGCATTCACCAGCCCTCCGTCCCGGATGGTGCAGTCGAGGACTTTCAGTTCAGGTCGAAAGGTGATCCAAGGGGCTTTATCAGACATCAGTGATTCTCCGCAAGTGGTTTAAATGAGTCGTGACCAGCGGTGAGTTATCAGCAAACAGAGGTGATGCCGTGCTGATTGTCGCCAGGTCATGCTGGATGCTGGTGGGTCATTCTGAGCCTTAAGCAGTGATCCGGGCAAATGTCTGTGCATGATGATGGTCTGGCGATCCGCTGCAATGGATTCGTCGCAGGACGGCAATCGGGTGCGACCAAAGTTGACGCATGTGTTCCATTTGCCGTCTCGCTCGCTGGACGGATGTGGACGGGTTCTGATGCGCTTGATGGCGTTGGAGTTGACGATCCCGGATCACTCGCACCGGTCGCGTCGGGTCAGACCCTTGGTGATCCAGATCCCTCGTCAGGCGCGCGCCGGGTCGATCCCTGTCGTCGTGGACGCCACCGGGCTGACGGTGTTCGGTGACGGGGAGTGGACGGTTCGCCAACACGGCGCCGGGAAGCGGCGGTCCTGGCTCACGGTTCATCTGGCGGTCGACGCGAACGCCAAGGATGTCATGGGCGTGGCGGCGCCAAGCCACGCTGGTGGTGCCGCCCCGAGACAACGCGGTGGCCTGGGACGCGGATCACCCCCGCACACACACATTGGCCGAGTTCCAGGAGACAGGGCGGTCACAGTGGAAGACAGACACGGGCGACCACCATCGGCGCCTCGCCGAAAACGCCATGTCTCGCATCAAGCCGCGCTTCGGGGCGGGGGCGCCTCACGCCTGTTCGACGCCCAAGTGAACGCGATCCATGCGCGGATTGCAGCCATGAAGCGGATGACCTCCCTGGAGATGCTGGTGTCGGTTCGGGTTGGGGCTGCTGTGTCCTGAGAAAATGGGGGAAGGGAAATCCTGCTCTTCTGTTTCTTTATGCACCAACGCCCAGTGACGGCTGAAAAGTGTTCGCCCTTCGCAGGGGGTAGTGCGCCGCGAAGATCGCCGGACGGGTCGCGGTCAGTGGCGACGGCATAGCGAAAAACCTGCCCGCAGTTCTGCAAGGCGCGGTGTGCGGTTTCGAGTGCACCACGTTTTTCGATGCGCTAAATCACGGACAGCAGTTCAGGCACGAGGATGTCAGCAACTGGGCGACCGCCTCCAGGGAAAAATATCGTGCTCCAGGCGACGGATGATTCTGTCCCGCGCGTCGATACCCAGTTTGGCGCGTACTTGGCGAACCACTCGCGGGCGATCACCTCGAACTATTGGCCGCTCGATCCTCTCGGGCTGATTTCTGCGCCTTGCGGTTCTCGCCCGGATCAACGTCATCGGCCAGCAGCTTACGCGCTTCGTCGCGACGGACGCGGGCATCCTTTAGAGCATTTTCATGACGGCTGTCTGGAATCCTGGGGATGATCGCCGTCTAATAGGTGTCCATCTTGACCGGGGAGTAACGATGCCGAAAGCGTCTTCAAGCGATCTGCGTGAACGCGTGATCCAAGCCTGTGATCAGGGTGAGCGAGCGGCGGCGGTCGTGAAGCGGTTTGGCGTGAGCGAATCGTTGATTGAAAAACTCAAACAGCGCCGCCGTGACAGTGGAATGGTAGCGGCGAAGCCGCATGCCGGGGGTCGTCAGCCGCTCCTGGCAGCACACGGTGAGCGGATTCATGCCCAGTTGCAGGCCAGGCCGGACACCACCCTCCAGGAATTGCGCGAGGCGCCGGGGCTGTCGGTGTCGCTGTCGACCTGGTGGTCTCACCTGCGGCGTTTGGGTCTGATGTTCAAAAACAACCCTGACGGCGGCTGAACAGGCGCGCCCGGACGTGAGCCTGGAACGGGCATGCTGGCAGGCACTGCAACCACTCAGGGGTCCGGCGCGCCTGGTGTTCGTGGATGAAACCAGGCTGCACACGGCGATGGTCCGGGAGTGGGGCGGGGGATTACGCGGTGAGCGTGTGCGGGGCACGGCGCCCCACAGTCATTTGCAGACCACCACCCTGGTGTTGGCAGTGCGCCAAACCGGGCTGATCGCACCGATGGTGACGACCGGCGCGATGACCGGCCTCCTGTTTTTAGCGTATGTGAAAGCGTTTCTGGCGCCCACCTTAGCGGCGGGCGACCTCGTCGTCTGGGATAATCTGTCCGCCCATTCGGTCGCGGGGGTGCGCGAAGCCATTGAAGCCCGTGGCGCGATCCTCCAGCCACGGCCACCGGATAGCCCAGACCTCAACCCCATTGAGCAGGTCTTTGCCAAGTTGAAAGCGAAACTGCGCGCCGCGGGCGAGCGCACCGTGGACGCACGCTGGAAGACGTTGGGTCACGTGCTGGATGATTTCCCGCCTGCTGAGTGCGCCAATTTCCTGCGGGGGGGTCGGCTATGCCGTACAAGCACATTGAAAACGCTCTAAGGAAACGCTGATTAAATGCCTTTTGTGTACGAATTTTTCGCATAAGCCATTGTTTTTAATAGACACGAATCGGGTTTTTGTGAATTAATCAGCGTTTCCCTAAAGATCATAAGGTGGGGGATTGTGCCGACAAGAGGTTCAGGAAGATGGTGCGTGACAGGCGTAGAATAACCACGAGCATTTTCTGATTGCCAATTGTTTGTTGGCACTCAACCCGGCGTGAGGATCAACCCCCAATGAGTGAGCTTTCACTGCAAGGTTTTCTGGCGGAGTGCGAACGCGAGCAGCTCCATCGTGTTCAGGCGATCCAGCCGAATGGCGTCCTGCTTGGCGGGATGGTCGGCGATCCTCGGGTGCGTCTGGCAAGCGCAAATCTGGCCGACTGGATTGGGCGCTCGTGCCAGGATGCGCTGGGACAGCCTTTGACTGCGATTTTGCCAGGTTTTCCGCCGCCGACCGATGCCACGGCAACCCGCGATACCTGGATGCAGCCGTCTGCCGAGAAGCGGCTCTACCGCAATCTGTGTAGCGGTTTGCATGGCAGTCTGGACGGACTGCTGTCCTGCAATGAACACAACTGGTTGATGGAGTTGGAGATAGCACTGCCGCCAGCACAACAGCATGACGCCTATCGACCGGTGCCACATCAGCTCTATCGGATGCCTTACACCGAACTGGACTGGGAGCGAAATTGTCAGTATCTGGCCGATGAGCTGCGGGCAGCGACCGGTTTCGAGCGCGTCATGATCTACCGCTTCCGAGTGGATGACTGCGGCGAGGTTATTAGCGAAAGTCTGATTGAGGGGCTTTCACCCTATCTTGGACTGCGCTATCCCGCCTCGGACATCCCGCAGATCGCTCGTACGCTCTATCTGCGTAATCGCCACCGCCAGATCGCCGACATCCATGCAGTGCCAGTGCCGATTCTCTGCCATGAAGACGCCGTGGCGGATCTCACGCTGTCGGATCTGCGCGCTGTCTCGCCAGTACATCTCGCCTATCTGCATAACATGGGCGTGACCGCTTCGCTATCGTTTTCACTGATCCTGTATGGACGGCTGTGGGGGCTGGTGGCCTGTCATCATTCCACGCCGCGTCGCCTGCCGTTGCCAGTACGCGAACGCTGCGCCGAGATGGCGCAGGTTTTCATGCTGGCCATTGCCGGCTATCAGAATCACCGCCGTTTGCTCGAAGTGAGCGGGAGTGACCACGAGATTACAGAGTTACTCGATGCACTGCGTCATGCCGAGTCCAGACAGCGTTCCGCAACGGCCGTTGATCGACCCAGTCTCGGTCGTGCGATCCTCACGCTGGTTGGTGCCGAGGGCGCGGCGCTGATGGATGACAAGAAGATCATCACTTTTGGGATTACGCCCACTCCGGCACAGATCAAAGCGCAGATCGAATGGCTGCGCGCCAATTTTAGCGACCAGATTTTTGTCACCGATTCACTACCTAACCTCTTTCCCGAAGCGCAGGAGTACGCTGATCGTGCAAGTGGACTGCTCGCCGTCTGGGCCGGTCGCTTCGATGCCGCCACGGGGCACGGAGAGCGTCTTTTTCTCTGGTGGCGACCCGAACAGCCGCGCACTGTCTACTGGGCTGGCGATCCACACAAAGATGCCTGCTTTGATGAACAGCATCAGCAACTGTCGCCACGTTCATCTTTTGACCGTTGGGTCGAAACCACCTCTGGCCACTCCGAGCCCTGGACAGATAAAGACCGGCTGCGCGCTAAGAAATTCCGCAGTCTGGTGCTAAGCGCGATTAATGCCGAGATTTTGCGTGGCTGACATTGCAAAAGCGACCCGCCGCAAGCAGTGGGATTACTGATTTGCGGTTTTTCATCGACAAACCACCTGATTACGTCCCTTGGATTTGGCTTGATAAACGGCAGCGTCGGCGCGTGCGATCATTTGCAGCAACGAATTTTCCAACACCGTGGTAAACCCGATGCTCACAGTGAGTGGCAGCGATTGTCCGTGAGCGCTAAAACCGATGTTGGCAACGGCTCTACGCGAGCGTTCAAACACGCATGTTGCGTCATCCTCTTGCTTGAGAACGAGTAGGCAGACGAACTCCTCGCCGCCATAGCGTCCGATGATGTCGGACTGGCGTAGTGAGGCCGAGAGTGCATTGGCGATCACCTTCAGTGCGTCATCGCCGAGCAGATGACCGAAGGTGTCGTTGACCCGTTTGAAGTGATCGACATCGATCATGCCGAGCGCGATCTGTAGATGGCCGCGCCGGGCATTCGCGTAAAGTTTTTCGGCCATCTCCAGGGCATGACGGCGATTGCTGAGTCCGGTCAGCACGTCGCGAGTGGCGGCCTCACGCAGTCGCCGCACATAGTCCATCATGTTGGTGTTCTGCGTGACGCGACAGAAAAATTCTTCGGCCTGAAAGGGTTTGGCAATGAAATCGTTGGCGCCGGTCTTGAGTAGCCGCGCCGACAGATTGGGCTGGGAAACCTCCGACATGCCGATGATGGCCAAATCCTCGCGGCGGTAGCGTTTGCGGATGGTCTTGATCAGTTCCAGACCATTCATTTCGGGCATGTTGACATCGGTGATAATGAGACTGATGTGCGGATGTGCCGCCAGCAGATCTAGCGCCTCCCGGCCAGAACAGGCGGCGAGGGTTTGATAGCGATAGCTTTTCAGCAAATTTTCCAGATAGTCGCGGAAACTCCGCGAGTCATCGACCACCATCACGGTGATCCGGGAGTTCTGCCACAACCGCCCCAGGGTATGCGCTGCCTGTGCAATGTCGTTGTAATCGTGCTTGATGAAATAGTCGACGACTTGTTTACCCAGGATCATCTCGCGCAGTGCATCGTCGATGGAGCCGGTCAGGACGACCACGGGGATGTTGTAGGACTGCACCAGATCGACGATCTCGCCATCCGGGGCATCAGGCAGGTTCAGATCCAGGACGGCGGCAAAAAAGCGCGTGGCGTCATCACGCAGATGCTGCTGCGCTTGCGTCAGCGAATCCGCCTCAACCGCCGTTAATCCATATTCGTCAAGCAAACTGGCGCACAGCAGACCGCGTAGGGCGCGGCTGTCTTCAACGACCAAAACCATGTTGGCAATCCGTTCCGGGAAGTCGTGATGGTTGTGGATCATCTTGAAACGTGCATCCCAAAAAGGCAGACAAACCGCAAAACTCGCAAAGAACGCAAAAGATGTCAAAGCCTTTGCGTTCTTTGTGTTTTGGTTGCCGCTGTCGGAACTGTTATGCCTTCGGAGGCACGACGCTGAGATGCCAGATGTCGCGGTTGTATTCGGCGATGGTGCGATCCGAGGAGAAATAACCGCTGCGAGCGCTATTGAGGATACTCATGCGCACCCAGCGCTCGCGATCCCGATAGGCGATTGCCGCCTGCTCCTGAACATCGATATAGCTCCTGAAATCTGCCGCCGTCATCCATGGGTCGTGGGGGTTGCGGATGGCCAGGATAATTTGGTCGAAGACTCCACACGCAAACTGGTTGAAATGCCCGGATTCCAACAGGTTCATCACGTCCAGTAGCGCCGGATCACCGGCGATGATGCCGTTTGGATCATAGTGCTGACGCCGTGATTCAACGCCTGCCGCCGTCATGCCAAAGAGGAAGAAATTCTCCTCGCCGACTTGCTCGCGGATTTCGATGTTCGCGCCATCGAGTGTGCCGATGGTGATTGCACCGTTCATCATGAACTTCATGTTGCCCGTGCCAGATGCTTCCTTGCCAGCGGTCGAGATCTGTTCGGAGAGATCCGTTCCGGGGGCAATGATCTCCATCAGCGAGACGCGATAATCGGGGATGAAGGCGACCCGCAACAGTCCGGCGGTATCGGGATCGGTATTGATGGCGCGGGCGACGTGATTGATGAGCTTGATGATCTGTTTAGCCATCACATAACCGGGAGCCGCCTTGCCGCCGATCAGCACGGCGCGTGGCGTCCAGTTTTTGGTATCGCCGCGCTTGATGCGGTTGTAGAGATGGATGACGTGCAGGACGTTGAGCAGTTGGCGCTTGTATTCGTGGATGCGCTTGACCTGCACGTCGAAAATCGCATCCAGTGGAAAGTCTACGCCACAGATCTGAGCGACATGCTCGGCGAGACGGCGTTTGTTGTCCTGCTTGACGTCATGCCAACGGGCACGGAAAGCGGCATCATCGGCATAGGGCGCAAGCTGTTCAATCTGGCTCAGGTCGCGCACCCAGCCGGTGCCGATGGTCTCATTGAGCAGGTTGCGCAGACCCGGATTGCACATGGCTAGCCAGCGCCGCTGGGTGACGCCGTTAGTCTTGTTGTTGAATTTTTTCGGCCAGAGATCGTGGAAGTCACGGAACAGACCTTCGATCAGCAGTTCGGAATGCAGCGCGGCAACGCCATTGACCGAGAAACTGCCGACGATCGCCAGATAGGCCATGCGCACCTGCGGATCATAGCCTTCTTCGATCAGCGACATGCGGCGCTGGCGATCCACGTCACCCGGCCAGCGGGCGGCGACCTCGGCCAAGAAGCGGGCATTGATCTCGAAGATGATCTCCAGAATGCGCGGCAGCAGTTGGCGGAACAGACGCACCGGCCAGCGTTCCAGCGCCTCGGGAAGTAGGGTGTGATTGGTATAGGCCATGGTCTGACGGGTGATCGCCCAGGCGCTTTCCCAGTCCAGATCATGGTCATCCATCAGTTGGCGCATCAGCTCGGCGACCGAAACGGCCGGATGGGTGTCGTTGAGCTGAAAGCAGTTAAGGTCGGCAAACCGGCTGAAGTTGGTGCCGTGACGGTTGACCCAGTCGCGCAGCACGTCCTTGATGCTGGCGCAGGCGAGAAAGAACTGCTGGCGCAAGCGCAGTTCTTTTCCGCATTCGCTGGCATCGTTCGGATAGAGCACCATGGTGATGTGCTCGGCTTCGTTTTTCTGGGCGACCGATTCTGGATAACTGCCAGCGTTGAATTCATCGAGATCGAATTCGTCGGTGGCGGCAGCCTTCCACAGACGCAGCGTATTGACTGTATCGTTATGGAAGCCGGGAACCGGGATATCATAGGGGACGGCCAGCACGTCGCGGGTATCCACCCAGCGGGTGGTTTTGTGACCAACCCGATCCACGCTGGTCTCGGTGTGTCCGCCGAACGGGATGCGCTGGGTGAATTCAGGACGTTCGAGTTCCCAGGGATTGCCGTCGCGCAGCCAGTGATCCGGCTCTTCCTGTTGTTCGCCACCCTCGATCAACTGGCGGAACATGCCGTATTCATAACGCAGGCCATAGCCCCGAACCGGCAGTTGCAGCGTTGCGCAGGAGTCCAGAAAACAGGCAGCCAGACGCCCCAAGCCGCCGTTGCCTAAACCTGCATCAGGTTCGTTGTTGACAATCTCTTCCAGTTGCAGTCCGAGATCATAGAGTCCCTGCTCCACGGCGCTGTTGATGCCAAGGTTCAGCATCGCGTTGGAGAGCGCACGACCGATCAGGAATTCCAACGACAGATAGTAAGTGCGCTTGCAATCGACGTCGTCATAGGCTTTTCGGGTCTGCCGCCAGCGTTCGACGAGGCGGTCACGCAGCGTGATGGATAATGCCTTATAAGAGTAGTAGATCGTTTGCGTGTCACGTTCCCGCCCGAAGGTGTGAGCGTAATAACGCCGGAAATCCTGCGCCAGCCCTTCGGCGTCCATCGGCAGTGGAGGAAGATCAAAGAATTGCGCATTCGGGTGATGCTGAATCAGGTCGGTCAAAGGGGACATGCTTAGTGAGTTCCTTATGGGGCGTGTTGAATATCGCGCAATATAGTAGCGGTTGGCTGAAGGATGCGCGAACTTGTGACGCCAGGATGCCAGACTGAAGTGGCGTCTGCTATCGCCATCCTGACTGGCATCGGCGCGGGCGTTCAAACCTGTTTCGACAGACGAAGATGCCCGGAGCAGTCACTGACGGATGGATGTCAGGGTCATAAATGGTGACCGGTCTTGCTTGAAATCACTGAGGAGCTGGCTGAGCAGACGTGAACGCTGCGGTGCGCTGGCAACCATCAGTGCGGCAAACGCTGCCCGCCATTGCGCCAGATACTCACGATCTGCCTGAAGCTCGGTATAGAGCATCACCGCCGTGCAGTAATCGGTAGCCTTGAGATAATCCTTGAACGGGCTGTCGGTTGGCACGAGCAGCGGCGCCACCAGTTGGCGCGCCCGTTCAGAGGCGCTGAGTCGGGCATCCTTCATTCAGGGTCTCATTCATAGAGCGTGACCACGCGCCAGCCATGGATGCCGAGCCGCAGACGCAGCACGAGCGGGTCGGCCATGGGCTGATGCCCGATGCGTAGACGAAAGTATCGCGGACTCTCGAAAAATCCATCAGGCAACGCGAACCAAAAGCTGTCCCCAGCAGTTCTCGCCGTCAGCTGTGCAGAGACCCAGTTGAGCGTCACGGTCTGGTTCAGTGCATTGACGCCATGCTCGCGGATACCCACCTCAAGCCATTCGATAAAAGCATCCGAGAAATGGTCGATAGCGCTGGGCTCCTCCTTGTTAAGCCGATGTCCGAGTTCCTCGCGGACTGTATCCAGATCGACCAGCAGCGCAAGGCGTGCCTGGTCATGCTCGACCAGGGCGCGATTCAGGCTCCACAGCATGACATAGGGCGAGAGTCCGTAGACGATAGCCAGTATCAGCAGCGCCAATAATAGTCGCCGGTCAGGCCAGTGCCGGTGCCGCCAACAGCGTCTGATGGCCGTCCAGAACGGATGATAAGTGAGGATCGGCATCACGGCGATGACCCGCTCACGCTGATGTGCTGTGGCGGCCATCGCCGACGAGAAACTGCTCGATGGACTCGCTGACCTCAAGCCAGGCATCCTCGGTTGTTTCCAGATCGGCGCTGACCTGGCGCTGCTGGCCGAGCAGCGCCATTAAGCGTGGCTTGCCTTCAGGCTCATAGAGATCTGCCGCCGCGAGTGCCTGCTCAATCGCCAGACGACGTGCGTTGAGCGCGGCAAGTTGCTGTTCCAACTGCTTTTCGCGGTTACGTAATGGCTGTAACGTCTTGCGGATCTGCGCGGCTTCGCGGCGCTGCTGCTTACGCTCGCCGCCATCGCGTCCGCCAGTGTCATCAGAGGTTTTGGCAGTGAGATCGCGTCCCGCCAGCCAGGCCGGATAGTCATCCAGATCGCCATCAAAAGGACGCACCGCACCACCATCGACCAGCAGCAACGTGTCGCTGGTCACGCGCAGCAGATGGCGATCATGCGAGACCAGCACCAGCGCACCATCGAATTCCTGGAGCGCCTCGCTGAGCGCATGACGCATCTCCAGATCCAGATGATTGGTGGGTTCGTCGAGCAACAGCAGATTGGGTCGCTGACGGATGATCAACGCCAGCACCAGACGCGCTTTTTCACCGCCCGACAACGGCGCAATCGGATCGAGCGCCCGGTCGCCGACAAAACCAAAACCACCCAGATAGTTGCGCAGCACCTGTTCGGTGGCTTTGGGATCGAGCAGGCGCAGATGACTGAGCGGGGTGCCATCGCGGTCGAGCTGATCCAGTTGATGTTGGGCGAAATAGCCCACGCGCAGATCCTGCGCCCGTTCACACTGACCGGATAACAGTGGCAGGGTGCCAGCCAGCACCTTGATTAAAGTCGATTTACCCGCGCCATTGCGTCCCAACAGTCCAATGCGATCACCTGGCTCCAGACTGAAACCGACGCCGTTAAGAATCGGTTTCTCACCGTAGCCCGCCACCGCCCGATCCAATCGTAACAGCGGACGGGGCAGATTCTCAGCCGGCTCGAAGCCAAACCGGAACGGCGAGTCGATATGCGCTGGTGCGATCAGCTCCATGCGCTCCAGCGCCTTGACCCGGCTCTGCGCCTGCCGCGCTTTGCTGGCTTTGGCGCGGAATCGTTCCACAAAACTGTGCATGTGCACGATTTCGCGCTGCTGGCGCACATAGGCTGACTGCTGCTGCGCAAGCCGCTCGGCTCGCTGCCGCTCGAAGGCCGAATAATTGCCAACGTAGAGCGTCAGATGACGATGCTCAAGATGCAGGATATGAGTGCCAACGGCGTCCAGGAAATCGCGGTCATGCGAGATCAGCACCAGGGTTCCCGGATAGATTTTGAGCCAGCCTTCAAGCCAGATCACCGCATCCAGATCCAGATGGTTGGTCGGTTCGTCGAGCAGCAGCAAATCCGAACGACACATGAGTGTCCGCGCCAGCGCTAGACGCATCCGCCAGCCACCCGAATAGCTGTTGACCGGGCGCTGTTCATCTCCCGGCGCAAAGCCCAGACCATGCAGCAGACATGCAGCGCGGCTGGCGGCGTCATACCCACCAATGGACTCGAAACGACCCAGCAGCTCGCCGTGACGCAAACCATCACAGGCGTCATCGGCAGCGACCAGGGCAGTCTCGATCTGGCGCAATTCACGGTCGCCATCCAGCACGAATTCAATGGCTGGACGATCAGTGTCCGGTGTGTGCTGGGCGACATGGGCAACTTCCCAGCCTGTCGGAATGGTGAATGCCCCAGCGTCAGCATGCAGCTCGCCGCGCAGCAGCGCGAACAGGCTCGATTTCCCACAGCCGTTGGCACCAACCAGCCCGACCTTCTGGCCGGGATAGATGGTGAGCGACGCCGCCTCCAGCAGGAGGTTCGGACCACGGCGAAAACTCAGATCGTTCAGTTGAAGCATAAGCAGTCGCAGAACGGGGTTGAAACGGATGCCAGCGCGACACAGGCGCGAGGGAAAGACCAAATCGGCAGACATGACGTCACTGAGGCAACGACGCCGTGAAGAGTGCGCCGGTAACGCCTTGTCTCAAAGAGACGACTGTTTTATATGAGCCACATCAGCGTGATTTTGTTGCAGGCATTCTAGCAGAGAAGGGGATTTCCCTAATATATTTGTTGTGCATTTTTCCTGACGTGTCGCTAAAAAGCAAATACACCGGACACGGTGTTTGGAAATGCTTTCAGATCACTGAACCGCGATCCAGTCGCCGATAGCCGATGGCTTCGCTCAGGTGCGCGATATCGATGGCGGGTGCGTTCTCAAGGTCGGCAATGGTGCGGGCAACTTTGAGAATCCGGTGATAGGCTCGTGCCGAGAGCGCCAGCCGGGTCAGCGCCTGCTCCATCAGGCGCCGTCCAGCGGTGTCGAGGGCGCAGTCGCGGTCGATTTCGCTCGGAGAGAGTGCGTTGTTTGGCTTGTTGGCGCGGTTCTGCTGACTGGCACGGGCGGCAGCGACCCGTGCGCGAACCAGCGCCGTGGTTTCGGTGCCACTGGGCAATGATCCACCCAGACGCGAGACATCGAGCCGGGGTACTTCGACGTGCATGTCGATCCGATCCAGCAAGGGGCCGGAGAGGCGTCCGCGATAACGTGCGATCTGGTCAACCGTGCAGTGACAGCGCCCGCTACTGTCGCCCAGATAGCCGCAGGGACATGGATTCATGGCGGCAACCAACTGAAATCGCGCCGGAAATCGTGCCTGACGGGCGGCTCGCGAGATGTCGATATGGCCGGATTCCAGCGGCTCGCGCAGCACTTCGAGAACCTTGCGGTCATATTCAGGAAGTTCGTCCAGAAACAGCACACCCTGATGAGCGAGCGAAATCTCGCCCGGTCGCGGGTTGCTGCCGCCACCGACCAGCGCGACACCTGATGCGGTGTGATGCGGTGAGCGGAAAGGACGTTCGCGCCAACGGGCAGGCTCGAACAGATCGCGGTCGCTGACCGAGCGGATGGCGGCAGTCTCCAGTGCTTCTGACTCGGTCAACGGCGGGAGCAGACCCGGCAGCCGGTTGGCCAGCATTGACTTACCGGTGCCAGGAGGACCGATCAGCAGCAGGCTATGTGCGCCAGCGGCGGCAATCTCCAGCGCCCGCTTAGCATGTTCCTGACCGCGCACCTCGGCCAGATCGGGATATTCGGGATCATGCCAAACGGGTTGATCGCCTGAAACAAAGGCGGGCAGCAGGGAGGTGCCGTTGAGGTGTTCGCAGACCGCCATCAGATGTCCTGCCGGACGCAACAGCAGACCGCTGACCAGCGCGGCTTCGGCAGCGTTCTCGCGTGGCAGGATGAGTTCACGGCCAGCATCGCGGGCGGCGACTGCCACCGGCAGCACGCCATTAACGGGTCGCAGTGCGCCAGACAACGCCAGCTCGCCAATGAACTCATAACGATCCAGTGCATTGGCGGCAAGCTGATCCGAAGCGCCAAGGATTCCGAGTGCGATCGGCAGGTCAAATCGTCCGCCTTCTTTGGGCAGGTCAGCGGGTGCCAGGTTGATGGTGACGCGCCCGTCAGGAAAGCGGAAACGGCCATTGAGCAGGGCACCGCGCACCCGATCCTTGCTTTCTTTGACGGCCAGTTCCGGCAGGCCAACCATCGAGAGCGCCGGGAGTCCGCTCGACAGATGCACCTCGACCGTCACGGCTGGGGCATGGATGCCGACGCGGGCACGGCTGTGGAGGATGCAGAGCGCCAAGATGCTGGCCGGTTCAGTATGCTGGCGGTCTGGTTAGCACGAGCGCCTGTTCCAACGCCTTTACCTGGGCTTCCAGCGCGGCCAGTTTGGCACGGGTGCGGGCAAGCACCGCCGACTGGACATCGAACTCCTCGCGGGTGACCAGATCCAGACGCGCCAGCCCGGATTCGAGTGATGCACGGAGATTGCGGTTGATGTCTTCCTGGAGCACCTGGATGCCTTTTGGCATGGCCGAGGACAGACGCTGGAACAGGTCGTCGAACTGTTTGGGGTCAAGCATGACTGGAACCTCGGAGTGAGTGCCGTAATCCGCCGGTCTGTCGTGCGCCGGTCGGGCAGCGATCAATGGACAATGATCGCCAATCATTATAGAGCTGTGGTGCTGGCGCGTCTGTGCCAAACACCGCCCTGTTTTGGTGCAGCCAAAGACGATGTGCGGAATCTGCGTTTAACACTGGTGCATGTCCAACCCATGACCTGATTGACTGTCAGGTCATTGTCAGGCGCTATCTTGGCAAGGCACGATATGTGCTTAAGCAGGCATCATGGCAGTTTGCCAGCCTTTGACCTGGCACGCATAGCGGCCAGTACGTTTTGACATGTTAAAAACAATAGAGGTTTAACGCATGAAACCAAGAGAGATGAGTGTCACCCTGGCATTCAGCACCCTGACATTGTGGGCAGGCGTCTTGCCGTCTGTGGTCGCGGCGGAAAGCCCACATTCGATCACGGCCAACATTGGCGTGGTCAGCAATTACATCTGGCGCGGCAACACCCAGACCGGCAATCAGCCAGCCGTTCAGGGCGGAATCAATTATGCCCACGAGAGCGGCTTTTATGCCGGAACCTGGATGTCAAATGTCGATTTCCTCGACTCGCACGGCAACGACACCAACTACGAGCTGGATCTGACGACTGGCTTTGGCCGGTCGATCAATGAAGATTTCAAATATGACTTCAATTTGATCTATATCGCCTACCCAGATGGCCGCGACCTCAATTTTTCCGAGGTCGGCGCCAGCGCGACCTATAAATGGCTGACTGCCGGGATCGCTTACACGGTCTACGGCCAGGGCGATAATGCGCCCGGCGTCGCCAATGGCAATGCACTGTTCATCCAGGGTGATCTCTACTATCACGCCGCGCTGGATTTTGAGCTGCCTTTCAATCTGGGACTGAACCTGCATGGCGGTTATTACGATTTTTCCTATAACGATGGCGGTAACGACTACGCACACTGGGGTGCCAGCATCAGTCGCAAAGCCGGTGATTTTGGCACGTTTAGTTTTAACTACGACCAGATTGGCCGCGACAGCCGCGTCGGCTATGACCAGGATCCAAAGCTCTGGATCGGCTGGAACAAGGCGTTTTAAACCCGCGTCTGCAACCCCGCAGAGCAATTTCCCCGTCTTGATAGGAGCGCATACGTTATGAAACTGGTTGCAGCCGTCATTAAACCCTTCAAGCTCGACGACGTTCGCGAGGCACTCGGAGACATTGGTGTCTCCGGCATCACGGTCATCGAGGTTAAAGGGTTCGGGCGTCAGAAAGGTCACACTGAACTCTATCGCGGCGCGGAATATGTCGTGGACTTTCTACCAAAGATTAAGGTCGAAATCGCCGTGGATGATGAGATGGTCGACAAGGTGATCGAGGCCATCAGCACGGCCGCCCGCACCGGCAAGATCGGCGACGGCAAGATCTTTGTCTATGAACTCAATCATGTCATGCGCATCCGCACCGGTGAAACCGGTCCGGACGCGCTTTGACCCAGATTTTGACCCGGATCAGGAGGTTCTACGATGTCAACATTCACTCTAAAACGTCTGCTCTTGCCGACACTTGCTGGTCTGTTGCTGCCCGGCCTGGCGCTGGCGCAGGAGACCACCCCAACGCTCAATAGCGGCGACACCGCCTGGATGCTCACGGCAACCGCCCTGGTGCTGTTCATGACCATTCCGGGACTGGCACTGTTTTACGGCGGCCTGGTGCGTTCCAAGAACGTGCTGTCGGTGCTGATGCAATGCTTCGCCATCACCGCGCTGGTGTCAGTGCTGTGGGTGATCTACGGCTACAGTTTGGCCTTCTCGACCGCCGGGATGGAAAAAGGCGTTCTCAACATCAACTCATTCATCGGCGGGATTGACAAGCTGCTGTTGGGCGGCGTGACCCGCGACAGCCTAACCCAGGCGATTCCCGAAACGGTGTTTGCAACCTTCCAGATGACCTTCGCCATCATCACTCCTGCACTGATCGTTGGTGCCTTCGCCGAGCGCATGAAATTCTCCGCGCTGCTGTGGTTCATGGGGATCTGGTTCACGGTCGTCTATCTGCCGATCGCGCACATGGTGTGGAGCGGCAACGGCGCCATGATGTGGGACTGGGGTGTGCTGGATTTTGCCGGTGGCACCGTGGTGCATATCAACGCGGGCGTCGCCGGTCTGGTTGCCGCGCTGGTGCTCGGCAAGCGCAAAGGCTATCCGACCACTGCTATGCCGCCACACAACCTGGGTTATACGGTGATCGGCGCCTCGATGCTGTGGGTGGGCTGGTTCGGCTTTAATGCTGGCAGCGCGGTGGCCGCCAACGGCAGCGCTGGGATGGCGATGCTGGTCACGCAGGTCGCGACCGCCACGGCGGCACTCGCCTGGATGTTCTCGGAATGGCTGAATCATGGCAAGGCCAGCGTGCTGGGCATCGCCACCGGAGCGGTTGCCGGTCTGGTCGCCATCACCCCCGCCTCCGGCACGGCAGGTCCGCTCGGTGCGCTGGCAATCGGAGCCGCTGCTGGCGTCATCTGTTTCCTGACCTCAACCAAGCTCAAACGGGCACTGGGTTATGATGATTCACTTGATGTCTTCGGCGTCCATGCGGTCGGCGGGATCGTCGGCGCGATCCTGACTGGCATCTTTGCGGCGGCGAGTCTGGGCGGTGCCGGTCTGACTGAGGGCGTCACCATCGGCGACCAGCTCTGGATACAGACCAAGGCGGTACTGGTGACTCTGACCTACACTGCCGTTCTGAGCTACATCATTCTTAAACTGGTGGATCTAACGATTGGATTGCGCGTGACCGAGGAACAGGAGACTGAAGGTCTCGACCTCTCCCAGCATGACGAGCGTGGGTACATTCTCTAAAAACGCTAGATCCAGGACGACCCACGAGGGTCGTCTTGGCGATCAGGTCAATTTAGAGCCTTCGGGCTCTTTTTTTATGGCGCGATGAGGTCGCTGTCTCAGTCAACGCAAAAGTCACCCAGTTCACGCCGCACGAATTCTGGCTGAGCCAGCGCGGCACGACGGATCGGGGCGTTGTCATACTGGGTCTCAAAGGGTTTGTGTTCGACATCTTCCTCCCGAAATCCACTGAAGACGCCATGGTTGCGCTCCACCAGCCTGATGGGTAGAGCGGCTGGGGGAAAAACAGGGTCTGGCTGTCGGTGAAACCGGCCTCACGCATGGCGCAGTGCAGCTCATGCAGGATGTGCAGGTGATAGCGTGGCGACTCGCTCTGCTGAATCAGGATGCCGTCAGTGCTCAGTGCGCGATGGCAGTCACGGTAAAAAATCGCTGGTAAACAGCCCGACCGCCGACCCTACCGGATCGGTGCTGTCAACGATGATCAAATCCAGACTGCCGGGAGGCGCATCCTGCAGCCGTCGATCACCATCAGGTTGCCAAAGCCTGCCGTGGCATGGATCTCGATCGACTGAAACGGCGTCTGCTCTGCATGGAGACGTTCACGGAGTTTCAGTGAGAAGGCGCTGCCATCGCTGGCAACGATTTCCGAGAACCACTGATCAGAATTGAGCATTGGCGAGCCTCCAAGTAAGCCAAAGGACGTTTAGTGTTCTTCAAGATGAAAGCCGAAGAGCTCAAGTAGGAATCCCGCAGCCACGCCACCGAGCAGTCCGCCGAGCAGACCGGGTGGGATATCATGCAGGATCAGGCTGAGCACGTCTCGGGGCTGCGTATCGATCACCGTGGCCGTGGTGCCACCCATCAACCAGATGCTGGCGCCGACCACGCTGGCAATCAGCCCGGCCACGATGGGCGCGGAAAAGCTACCCGGCAGACCTCCCGAAAAACGAATCAGGATCCATTGTTTGGAGATTTGGAACAGACTGCCAACCATCGCCACCACAGCCGCAGCCAGCCAGAACATGCTGGTCTGGATGCCGCTCAGCGCCAGGATGACGGCTAGCAACATTCCTGTCAGAAAGCCCGCCAGCAGACCAGTGAACGTGATGGCCAGCGGGCGGCTCGTGGCGCTCGACACCCAGGAATGAAAACTGCCGGCGATCACTCCGGCAGTCGCTGCGATGCCGGTGATCATGGTGAAATGGATGTCATGATTGCTCGCAATCAAATAGCTGATGGAGGACAGCACTCCGGCCATGGCGCCGATCAGCGCGACCGGCATTGCGCTGTAGAAGGCTGTCGTGGTCATGGCGGCGGCGGTTGCGGCCAGTATCATCGGATAAGCGCCGGGGAAATCCAGAATCTGCAAGACCTGATAAAGACCGGCGAACAGGGAACCGAACAATGCTCCCGCAAAGCCCCAAATAAAGAGCGACATGATCATCGCCGTCAACTGATCTCGGTTGAGCATCTGCATTCTCCCCGCATGTGATGCGCGTCTAATAGTAATAGAGCTTTTCGATGAGCTGAAAACCAGCTACCTCGGTGCCGATGGCGGCACCGAGGTTACTGAACCGAAAGACGACCAGGATGCGTGAGACCCGGTTGCGCCACCAGCCTGACCAGCTTGCCACATCGGTGCGCAGTCGGCTGAAATCGCCGACATTCGGTTTGCGCAGATAGAGTTCCACCGCGCTTGTGACCATTCCGACGCCAATGGCTGGATTTAGGGTCGTGAGCGGTGTTGCCACAAAGGCCGACAGCACGGTTAGTGGACGTCCTGCCGCCATGGCCGCGCCGAGTGCCGACAGGCCGCCAGTGATCAGAACCCAGGTCATCACCAGAAGGGCTACGCCAGCTTGCCCGAGTACGTCGTCCTCTACAACCACGAGCGCCCACACCAGTCTCTGGGCTATCGTACGCCCGAAGCAGTGTACCAATCGGGAACCGGCGGTGGGGCAACGATTATGGATCGCTTCGGCGAGGCAGAACTGAAACTGGGGCAGCGCTAAAACGCTGCGATTGAAGTGGGCAGTCCAGCTTAAATTCATGAAAAAAACTGTCCTGAACATGGCGTCCACTTTACCCGGCAAAGCCGGGAGATTTCTCATTTTATTGTCCGCAGTAAGGTTAAACCCATACCATTACACACAACTCTCCGTGTCCGGGATTTCCCTGGCATATTTGATCCCAGCAGCGACGTCCATGATGCGCTGCATGCCCAGCCAGATGGTCTTCAAACCGGGTTCGCCATCGCCCTTGCGCCCGAGAAACCCGCCGAG
>CAIUAY010000277.1 GCA_903897335.1 uncultured Chromatium sp.
AACTAAAAATGGTTTGGTATTTTATCGAAAATTAACTACGTTAATTCAACTCTTGTCTTGTTTTTGGAGCATTCTTTATCGAAAAGACAGACAAAGATCAAATCAGGATGATAGCAACTTTGGCTGCTGCAATCGCTGCATCTATTGCTATCAATTTATTCTGCAAGAGCGTCTTTGCCGTAAATGTTGATCCAGGCCCACTAAAAACAATTATCTCCTGGATAAATATACGCGCTCTTGATCCGATGCAGTATGCTCGCTATCTATCCGCAATATTTAATGCGTTCGGTGGCTTTCTGGTTATTTTTATTGTCTTGATTATTGAACACGTCCGCAATAAAGAAAGTGATCGAAATTATCTTCCAGAACTCATGGCTGGAGCAGGCTATCTGTCAATTTGTTTTTTCGCTGGATCAGACCTAACAAAGTTTGCATTTATGGCTTTTCCTTTGATGTTACCCATCGTTCTCGATCTGACTAATCAATATATTGATCGCATCAAATTTTGGTGGGCATGGTTGATTGTGATTCTGGGTTTTCCAGTCGCTCATATTATCGAACCCATCCTTTCGCCATTTCGCGGCCGAGAGATGCCAAATCTTGACGTAAACGGCCCATATTCATGGGTGATGGAATATGCGCATCCATTTCTTGTTATCATCTGGCTCATCGGTTTATGTATCATGTTCATTGTCGCAAAGATAATGTATCGCAATGTGAAGTGCGTAAATGATGCGAAATGATCATAGCGAATCGAGATGAAATACGATGAGCCAGGCTGGCCAGGACATGAAACACGGGGTTGAGCAACGGCTCGCAGCGGTGAAGGCAGCGCACGACGCGACTGGGACTGAGCGCCACGGGCAAATCGCCGTGCTGATGCAGAAACCGATAAGACGGCTTGAAGCAGCCACCGACTTCCAAGGCGACGGTCAACATCTCAGCGTCACTGACCCGGCACGAGGGGTCTTCCCGATGCCCCAATGTGTTCAGCAAGTCATCGCACACGCACTACACGAATATAATACGGCTGTCCATCGGAGGTCTCCGCTTGCGTTGTGACGTACCCCTACGATGCAAGCAAACTCCGATGGACGCCGATCTGGCAAGATGGCAACTTGGGTTAGACTTACGACAGTGGAGCTGTCCGCTGAGTGAGAATCTGCACGAAAAACCCGCTTTTAGCGGGTTTTTTATTGTCGGTGCGCTGCACCAAATCACGCCTGATCGACTGAATCCACCTCAATGGACTCAGGCATCCGATTCGATACCGTGTCATCGGTCTCGTTCCCGACGGGCTTGCGCCGATTCCGCCGACGCCGGGGTTTCGGCACCGGCTCGCTGATCATCTGCGACAGGACTAAATCTGGAACCGAGTCTGGATCTGGGGCTGGCGCAGGCAAGACGACAACAACGGGTGGCGGTGGTTCCTGCTTCGGCATGAATACTGGCGGACTGGTTAGCGCGGCCTGCTCGACTGGATAGCGGGGTCGTATCTTGATGGATCGCGGAGGCGGCATGGATAACGCTGGCGGCAGATCAACAGATGGCGGCGGCATCCTTGATGGCGCGGCAATTGGCGCTTCAGGTTTGATCGTAGAAGACCGATCAGATGTCAGGTTCCGGTCAAGCTCGACTCGCATCTCGCGCCGTGTGCGCTCGCCGGCAGCATTGCGTGGCGTGCGTTCGCTGTCGAGAGTACGAGTGCGGCGTCCATCGCGCCGTTCTTCACGATCCTCGCGGTCAGGACGTAGCCGACTGCGTGGATTCACCTCGGCCAGCAGCACTGGATCCACCGGGAAGACTGGAATTTTGGCACCGATGAAGGTTTCGATATCGGGCAGACAGAAAGCGTAAGTCTCGCACACGAAGCCGATAGCATCCCCGGCAGCGCCGGCGCGAGCAGTGCGACCGATGCGGTGGACATAGTCTTCAGGGTCTTCCGGCAGGTCGTAGTTGACCACATGGGTGACATCCGGGATGTGCAGACCACGCGCCGCCACGTCAGTTCCTACCAGTACTGGCAGATTGCCCTCGGTGAAATCACGCAGCAGCTTGAGGCGCTTGTTCTGTGGTACATCGCCGGAGAGCACGGCGGTGTTAATGCCGTTGCCTTGAAGATAACCCCAGACCCGATCGGCCTCGCGCTTGGTGTTAACAAAAACCATGATCCGGGCATCCTGCCAGCCGCGCACCAAATTCAGCAGCAGTGGGATCTTTTCCTCGTTTGAGGTCATGTAACAGCATTGACTCACCCGGTCAGCGGTGATGGTGTCGGTTTCGATTTTGACCAGTTGCGGGCGGTTCATGTGTTCGTAAGCCAGTTCAGTGACCCGATAGGAGAGCGTCGCCGAGAACAGCATTCCGAGCCGCGACTCCGGGGGCGGCATCCGGCGCAGCAGAAAGCGGATGTCTTTGATGAAACCAAGATCGAACATGCGGTCGGCTTCATCGAGCACCACCACCTCAATCGCCTGGAGATCGAAGACGTTCTGCTTCAGATAGTCGATCAGGCGTCCCGGCGTGCCGATGAGGATATCGACCCCAGCATCCAGATCGTCGCGTTGTTGTTGATAGCCTGTGCCGCCGTAGACCAAGCCGCTGCGCAGCCCGGTATGGGTGGCGAGCAACAGGGTATCGCGGTGGATCTGCACCGCCAGTTCACGGGTCGGCGCCAGGATCAGCGCACGCGGGTGGCTGATCTGTCCCGGCGGTGGCGGTGGCGTGTTGAGCAGTCGCTGCATGACGACCAGCAGAAACGCAGCCGTCTTGCCGGTACCGGTCTGGGCCTGACCCGCGACATCGCGGCCAGCGAGCGCAATCGGGAGAGTTTCAGACTGGATCGGTGTGCAGCGGGTAAAACCGGCGTCAGCGAGGCCGGCCAGGATCCGTGGATCAAGCTCAAAACTGTCAAAACGGATCGCGGTGAGATGTTTGTCTGTCATGAAATTTGAACGTCGGGATTGTCGATCATTGAGGCCATGAGCCTCGCGAACGGGCAAGGCTTGCAAATTGTCTGCGCTTTGGATCAAATAGCATCTTACCCAAGGGCTGTTATCAACGCCAATTCACCCGCCTGATTTCCCATCTGATCTGCGTCCCACTTAGCGTCCGATCTGATGCCCTTCTTCTAATGATGACAACTAATAACCAATGGGAGATCACTTCAGTGAGCGATCGCATCGTCCATGTGACCGATGACTCTTTCGAGGAAGAGGTTCTGAAATCCCCCGAACCGGTACTTGTAGACTACTGGGCTGACTGGTGTGGCCCGTGCAAGATGATTGCGCCGGTACTGGATGACATTGCCGGGGAATATGCAGGCCGTCTCAAGGTCGCTAAGCTCAATATCGACGAAAATCCCGGAACACCGCCACGCTACGGCATTCGCGGTATCCCGACACTGATGCTGTTCCGTGCGGGTGAAGTCGAGGCAACCAAGGTCGGAGCGGTCTCCAAATCGCAGTTGACGGCATTCATTGACAGCAACCTCTAAGACGGTAGCTTTCGGGATCAATCCCCAAAATTACCGAAAAGACCTTGAGTTTTTCAGAATTTTATTCGACACAAACCAACATGGGGCACTCGTCCGGGTGCCCTCTCTCCGGTCAGTTGCCGCCCTTCAGTCGCCTTCCTGCGCGACTTTGACCCTTCGCGGGGCGCTACCGACCAGCCACGACCTCTGTCCTAAACGATAATCGCGATGAATCTAACTGAACTGAAGAAGACGCCAGTCCCTGAACTGGTTGCACTCGCTCAATCCATGGAAATCGAGGGCGTCGGGCGCTCGCGCAAACAGGATCTGATCTTTGCCATCCTCAAGGCGCAGGCCAAACGGGGCGAAGATATTTCCGGCGATGGCGTGTTGGAGATCCTGTCAGATGGCTTCGGCTTCCTGCGTTCCGCCGATGCCTCCTATCTCGCCGGCCCCGATGACATCTATGTCTCGCCCAGCCAGATCCGTCGCTTCGCGCTCCGCACCGGCGATACCATCTCCGGCAAAATTCGACCCCCGAAAGACGGCGAGCGTTATTTTGCGTTGCTTAAAGTCAACGACATTAACTTCGATCGGCCAGAGAACGCCAAATCGAAGATTCTGTTCGAGAACTTCACGCCGCTATTCGCCCAGAAGCGTCTGACGCTGGAGATCGGCAACGGCAGCACCGAGGACATCACGGCTCGCACCATCGATCTGGTCGCGCCTATCGGCAAAGGGCAGCGCGGACTCATCGTTTCGCCACCCAAAGCCGGCAAGACGATGATGCTGCAAAATATCGCCCAATCCATCGGGCACAATCACCCGGACTGCTATCTGATCGTGCTGCTGATCGATGAGCGCCCGGAAGAAGTCACTGAAATGGCGCGTTCGGTACGCGGCGAGGTGATTTCATCGACTTTCGATGAACCCGCCACCCGTCATGTTCAGGTCGCCGAAATGGTGATCGAAAAAGCCAAGCGGCTGGTCGAGCATAAGCTGGACGTGGTGATCCTGCTCGATTCAATCACCCGACTCGCCCGTGCTTACAATACCGTGGTGCCGTCATCCGGCAAGGTGCTGACCGGTGGCGTCGATGCCAATGCGCTGCAACGACCCAAGCGTTTCTTTGGCGCGGCGCGTAACGTCGAAGAAGGCGGCAGTCTGACGATTCTCGCCACCGCGCTGGTTGATACTGGATCGCGCATGGACGACGTGATTTATGAGGAATTCAAAGGCACCGGCAACATGGAGATCCACATGGATCGTCGCATCGCCGAGCGCCGCATCTTCCCCTCGATCAATATCAACCGATCAGGCACCCGCCGCGAGGAGCTGCTGATGGGTCAGGCCGAGCTTCAGAAAATGTGGATTTTGCGCAAGATCCTGCATCCGATGGATGAACTGGCCGCGATGGAATTTCTGCATGACAAGCTCAAGGCGACCAAGACGAATGATGAGTTCTTCTCATCGATGAAGGGCTAAGGTTTTTTTCACAAAGAGATGATTGTTCAGCATCTATGCTGGCAGGGTACGCGATGCGTACCCTGCCGAACGCTTCAGCGCCGCACGCCAAGGCGATTCACTCCGCCATTCAGATTTCCTGGCTTGGGGGTGGCAACGGCTCTTGCCACTGGAGCAACAGGGCGAGCCACGCACCCCTTCGGAACACCCACAGTCTTGCAATAGACGATGGCACTCGCGGGCGCTGCGGTGAACGTTAAACCCAATACGATAACGGTAAAGAAGATTGATCGGTTCATCATTCACTCCTGCATGTGATTTGGTGATCAGCGGCGGACATGCCGTCGATTCTTCTGAACGGGGGAATGGCGATTGGACACTCTCGTCATCGAATAGGCAAGACAGGGCTGCAATCATTCGCGATGACCAGCCGCCGTGCAGCGCTAACTGAGAGCACGCGACTCTCGACAACGTGACCTTGGATCTTATCTCAACGACAAGCCCCGCCTTTCAGGGCGGGGATCTTATCTTTATCTTGTATTCTATCGTGCATGGAAACACAGACGAAAACGCTTTCCGTCCGCCTCCGCGACAAACATGTGCTGCTGTTGCGGCAACTGGCGTTTGAAGTGAACCAGGTCTGGAACGCCGCGAATGCGGAATCGGCTGCGTTTTCCAGGATTCCGATTCCCGGCGTCGGCTGGATTCACGGCGAGACCTCCGCCTTCGCTCTGCAAAAATCGCTGCAAGGGATGCGCACTGAACGTGCGCCGCATCTGCACTCGCATACCTATCAGGAAGTCATCGCTGAACACGGTAAGAAACGCCGTCAGTTCAAGACAGACAAACTGCGCTGGCGCTGTTCGGGCGGATCCAAGCGTTTGCTCGGTTGGATTCCGTTCAAGGTCGGCTCTGCCGTTTGGAAGAACGGCCAGGTGCGCTACAACGGCCAGTTCTTCAAGGTCTGGGATAGCTACGGACTAAGCCAGTATCCATTTCGTTCCGGCTGTTTTTCCGAGGATACGCAGGGTCGTTGGTACTTCAACGTTGCCGTCAGCGTCCCGATTCAGCACAGCGGCGCAACCGCTGCCGTCGGGATCGACTTAGGTTTGAAGGACTATGCCACCTGTTCGGATGGCGTGAAGCTGGAAGCCAGTCAAATTTATCGAAATGCAGAGGAACGGCTCGCCAAAGCACAGCGCGCCGGGAACACGAAGCAGGTTCGCACGATCCACGCCAAGATCAAAAATCGCCGCAAGGATGTCATTCACAAATTCACAACTCTGATCGCCCGTTCGCACGGGCTGATCGTCGTTGGCGACGTGAGCAGTTCCAAACTGGCGAAAACCCGGATGGCGAAGTCTGTGCTGGATGCCGGTTGGTTCATGCTCAAAACACAACTGAAGGACAACGCCATTGGGCAGTCAGTCGTGTTTGCGGAAGTGGTCTGTTCGTGCTGCGGGAGTCTTCCCGACAGCCGCCCGAAAAGGTTGAGCGGGCTGAGACATTGGGTGTGCTCGGACTGTGGAGCCACGCACGACCGCGACATCAACGCGGCGCAAAACATCCTCAATGTCGGATTGGGATGGGCGTTGGTGCATAAACCTTCAGACAACGGCTAAGCTGGCGGTCGTTTCAGCGGAGACAGTCCCCAGACATGTCATCGACAGTTTCTGAAAGTGGCGAAGACGCTTCCCCCAAGAAGGCGAGATACCGGGTCACCAAC